>QHOS01000025.1 GCA_003219415.1 Verrucomicrobiota bacterium
AAAAGCACGGACTAGTCCACCGCGATTTAAAGCCGGCAAACCTGATGCTCGTCGAGCCGGACGAACCCGAAGTGGTAGGGCGCGACCGCCGGGCGCGCCGCAAACGGACGGCGCAGCGCGCCAGCTCTACCGTAAAAATAATCGACTTCGGTGTAGCCAAGGCGCTTCACGCTCAAACTGGTCCGCTGTCGCTGACTCATGAGAGATTTGTCGGTACGCCGGCATTCGCCAGCCCGGAACAATTTGAACATTCCGCTCTCGACGTGCGCTCCGATATCTACTCGCTGGGCGAAACGCTGTGGTTCGCGCTTACAGGAAAAGCGCCATTTGCAGGCCGTAGCGTAGATGAGATTCACCGCGCTCAACAATCAAATGTGCTTCCCATCGAACAACTGAAAGCAGCGCACGTTTCGTCCCGCCTCGGGTCGTTGCTCAAATCGATGCTCGCACTCGAGCCAGCCTCCCGACCCGGCACCCGCGCATTGGCAGCGCGTCTGCAGCGTTGCTCCCCAGAGGCACGCAGCAAGCGACGCACGCGCGTCGCTCTCGCAGCCGCCGCGATCCTGATTCTCGGCGCGTCTGCGCTTTTGGTCTTTCAGCCACCGCGTATCCAACAAAATGCGCCTTTGAGTCCCGCACCGGACAAAAGTATTGCGGTGCTTCCGTTTGAAAACCTGAGTCGCGATCCGGACAATGTCTACTTCGCCGATGGCGTGCAGGACGAAATTCTAACCCGTCTTGCCAGCCTCGCCGATCTGAAGGTGATCAACCGTACCTCGGTGATGCAATACAAAAGCGGGTCCGCGCGAGATCTACGTAAAATCGGCCACCAACTAGGTGTTGCGCGTGTAGTGGAAGGAAGCGTGCAGCGAGCGGGCAACCGGGTGCGCGTCAACGCCCAATTAATTGATGTGTCCACCAATCTGGCGCTATGGGGGCAGACTTATGACCGCGACCTTGCGGACGTTTTCGCGATTCAAAGTGAAATTGCGACCTCGATTGCCCGCCAATTGCAGGCCAGCCTTTCGGCACGCGAAAAGACTGCGATTGAACAAGCCCCCACAAATGACATCACCGCCTTCGAACTCTACGCTCGAGCCAAAGATCTTCTTGCGAGCAGGAATGCGAAAGCGAATTTGCTGGAGGCGGCTGATCTGCTGAACCAGGCTGTCGCGCGTGATCCATCATTTTTTAAAGCGTATTGCCTGCTCGCTTGGACTCACGACCTCCTTTATTTTTTCGGTCACGACCATACGCCCGCGCGGCTGGCATTAGCTGAAGCGGCAATTGAGACGGCATTTCGGCTCCATCCAGATGCGGGTGAAGCACACCTCGCGCGCGCCCGGAACCTTTATGAAGGATACCTCGATTATGACGCTGCTCTGGCCGAATTAGAAGTTGCCGCCAAGACCTTGCCCAATAGTGCCAGTGTTTTCGAGCTCAAGGGTTACATCGAGCGTCGCCAAGGCAAACAAGAAGAGGCGGTGCGTAGCCTGGAGCGCGCCATTGATCTGGATCCGCGGAACAGCTACATGCTGCAGCAGATTGCGCTCAGTTATCGTCTTCTGCACCGTTTCGCTGAGCAAAAATCGGTTTTAGATCGCGCGTTGGCTATTGATCCGAATAATGTCGATATCCAACTCGAGCGCGCGGCCGTGTATTTCTATTGGAAAGCGGATTCCCGCCCCCTGCATCAAATGGTCGATTCAATTCGGACCACAAATCCCGCTGCTACTCAAGACATCGCCGAGTATTGGCTTTTTTACGCATTGGCCGAACGCGATGCTGCTGCTGCAAGAAATGCCGTGATCGCAGCAGGCGAAAATCCAGCCTTGACCGACGAGACCGTTAATTTCAGTCGGTCGTTCATGGAAGGTGTTATCGCCCGCATGACGAAAGATGATGCAGAAGCACGTGCGGCTTTCACTGCGGCGCGCATGGAGCAGCAGAAGGTCCTTCAATCTCCCGAAAGCTACGGGCCGGTGCTCTGCGTGCTGGGTTTAATCGACGCTGGGCTGGGACGGAAAGAAGAAGCGCTGCGGGAAGGCCGGCGTGCAGTTGAGGTTCTTCCCGTGGAAAAAGATGCAATTCACGGAATCGGTATGGTCGAATACTTCGCGATGATCGCTGCGTGGGCTGGTGATAAAGATCTCGCCTGCCAGCAGCTTGCAATCGCCATCCGTCCGCCGAGCCCACTCAACTACGGCCACTTGAAACTGCTGCCGTTTTGGGACCCGTTGCGAGGCGATCCGCGTTTTGAAAAAATCGTCGCCTCCCTCGCACCGAAGTGAGGTTTAAGCTTAGACTCTTCACGAATCGGTAAAGAGGTAAAGGTCGAAGGCTATCGCGTGGGAAATGAACTGCGCTATGTCTCTGCAAGGGAGATCAGGCGATCTCGGAGGAGAGTCCGTACCGACGAAAGAAATAGGGCGTAGTGATCGTTCCGCTAACTCGTGGGAGGCGGAGTAGGAGTAGGCTTATTGGGCTTTGGCCCTGGAGAAGGTACAGGGGCTTCTGTACTCGACCTCTTGTTCTTTTGCGTTCGGGCAGTTGTGGGAGCAGGAGTAGGGCTGTTGGGCTTTGGCCCTGGCGTCCACGGTGAGTAACAACTCACGAAAAGCGAGGCGCCAGCCAGGATGCAGATATATTTTTTCGTAATCATAGAGTCATCTTGAGTTCCTGAGTCAACGTGAGCAAGACATTTGTCAGGCATTCAGGATTCGCAAGTTTTGTTCGAGAAGTGCGTGATGATCGCGGAGTAAGCGTGGGTTCGTTTTGAAATCATGCGCTTCGACTATGGTCTGTGGTGCGGCCTTTCGGTCCGGCGCGGCGTCTTTACCTTGCGGTACCTAGTTTCCTCACTCGTGTTTCTGGTCGGCTGAATTTTGGGCCGCATTCATCTCCTTGATTTTTCGGTGAAGGGTTCCCCGCTTGGTCCCGTCCGCGCGTTTCGTAGCCGGCAGTAAGGATTTTAACAACCTTTTTGCCACGCGGGGCGAAATTTTCCGAAGGAACAGGGTAAATGGCTAAACCGATCCAAAGAGGAGTTGAAATGCAAAAGCTAAACCCTGAGATACCTTTTACGTCTGCACGGAAGGACGAAGCAAACGAGGGAGCACGTATCTCTATCAGAGATCCGGACACGATCCTCACCACGATTGTGCTTCTACTTGCCTGCCTGGCCCTCGCGGTCCTGGCGCATGCAGTCATTTAGCAACGCGTCAGGACAACCCCAGGGGTATCTGCTTGGTCCCAACATACGTCGTTCTAACGACGCCGGCAGCAACAACGTGGCAGCGGGAGCTTAAAGTCCTTTTCAGCAACACGGGGTACCTTCCGCATCGCTGTTGGCTGAGATGTGTCCGATAGCGCCGACACTGGTCACAGCGACTTAGCCATCGGTCACGGAGGTTGCTTGGCCCGCTTTAACCTCCCACTCTCTCTGCCGCACCTATCTTGGCTATCCGTCCTATCGCTGTAATGCGCGGTCGGCCGGAAAGATTTTTAAACTTTTTTGCTACGCCGGGCAAAAGCTTCCGAAGGAAATAAGTAAACCGCCAGAACTGGATTCTCCTAAAGAAATCAGAGAAGGCCAACACAATGAAAGTTTAATAGGAAAGGAATTTTTAAATGAAAATCTTTATCGTTTATGATTTAGATTCAAAAATGCCCTTTGCTGTTGGCGAACAAGTGAGCGCGGAAACGGCGCGATGTTGTGCAAGCGCGGCAACCGGAATCTTGCACGCAAATCTTTTTGCAGAAGAAATTGATTTAGGAAAACAATTACCTATATCACCGGAGCCAGGCACCGTAGCCAGTGCTTAGACGCAGCTTTATTCTCCCCAGTTTTTCGCTCAAGCGTTTGGCGCGTTCCGCCCCTTGCGCGACCCGTGTTATGCGTACTCGGCCCCAAGGGATTTTCAAACTTTTTTGCCACGCTGTGCAAAAAGTTCCGAAGGAACAGGTAAAACCAGCAAATCGCCAAAAGCCGAATGAAAACGAAAATCACACAGAGCATCAACTCCGCCGCGATTGCCATAGCGCTGTTTTGCGCCGTTGCAATCCTGTCGCCTTCACCCACCAGCATAAATACCACGATCAATGACCGCGCAGCCGATGCATTGCGCCATATCATTATTAGGCAGGCTGGTAGCACGCCCGGCTCAGCTGCTATGACAAGGCGTTGCAACTACATTGCAACCCATACAAAGTTGTAGTTTCTTCTGGCTTTGGCCAAATAATCCAGCTAAAGCTGTAAGCAAGCCGTCACGTTAGGTCGTGACGGCTTCTTTGTCTCCTTTGGGTTTCATATAGCACTCACCACAGCATACAGGTAAGCAGGACGGCACAAATCCATTCGTTAGATAACATAGAGGTCAAGTCTCCTTTTTGTTCTTGGCTTTTCTAAAAGGGTTCCGGCTGGTATGTTATGTTCGCCGGGCCGGTTACTCGCGGCCGGTGGTAGCTATGCGATTTCGAGAAACAAGGTCTGTCCGCATTCTTTTTGCCACGCCGGCGAAAACTTTCCGAAGGAACAGGCATGAAAACAATATGCCTGAGTCAAACACGATGCCTGACCGCAGTCTCCTTGATGCTTGTAGGTGTGTTACTAACCTGTTACGGCGTCATAGTGAACTTGCGTCACGGCGGTATACAGGATATCGAGAACGTGGCTGACGTTGTACCTGCGGAGGAGGATGGGGATGCCGAGTATCTGGAAAAGCGTCATGAATTCCTGGACCGGTTCTTCGGGACCGGGCCAGGAGGCGTGTCGCCTAGTGCTTACATGGCCGCGCTCGCCGCGGCGCGCTCGCTGCCTCCAAGCCCGCTTTTGCAAGGCGGGAAGTTCGTGTCGCCCGAAGCGCCGGAGGTCACGTCGCCATGGACTTCTCCAATAGCGCCTCCCATGCAGAACAGTTACGGCGGAAACGCAAGCGCGAGGGTCCATGCGTTAGCTATTGATCCGGTCAACGCCAACGTCGTTTATACAGGAACCTTCGGCGGGCTCGCCAAGACAACCGACGGCGGCGTCACTTGGCGGTATTTGTCTGACTCGTGGGCTTCACAGAGTGTCAGCGCAATCGCCGTCAATCCTGGCGCGTCTAATGACGTCTACGTTGGCACGGGCAGAGAAGGCAGTGGCGCTGCCTCTTATGAGGTCGGCCTCTACCGCTCATTCGACGGAGGGTCAACCTGGAGTAGCGCCTTGGGAAAGGCCCAGTTTGAAGGTACGTACATCAGGACGATTGCTATCGACCCGAACACCTCGAGCTCGCAATTGACCACGACCGTATACGCCGCCAACGGCGGCACAAACACTTGCGGATTGTGGCGCTCAACTGATAGCGGCGTCACTTGGTTGCAGTTGTACCAGGTCGACAACGGCGTTTATGATGTAGCCATAGACGCCGCGACTCATCCTTCCACCCTTTACATCACTGAGGACAACGGGACGTTTAAGAGCACCGATTCCGGCCGATCCTGGACACTCATACACAGTGTTCTCGAGCATTCCCGCAATCGGTTAAGCGTGGCTAACTCCACGCTTTACCTTTTGGGGCCGAGCGATCCGGACCATAACCTCTACAAGTCCATGGACGGCGGAGCGACTTGGATTCAAATACCAACCCGTTGCCCCTGCGCTCCTGACGTTTGCGCAAACGACAACCCGCCTGGCCCTCCGATCTGTGCCGACAGCTGCGCCAGCCGCTGCGGTAATATCGGCTTTTCCGTGTTCGCCGTGGACCCCGTCGACCCACAGATCATTCTCGGAGGCAACCAGGCTCTTTACCGCACGGATAACGAAGGCGCGACTTGGACCGAAATAGGAAACAAGTGGGGCAACGATCCCGATCCAGCCCGCCGCATCCATACCGACCAACGAGCGATCGTCTTCTCGCGGACAGCTCCTAATGTCGTGTACGAGGGCAACGACGGAGGCATCGTAAGATCGAGGGACGCGGGGCTGCACTGGACGAACCTTAATCAAAACTTTCCAGGTGCGTTGCTCTACGGCGTGGCCTTAAGCGCGGACGGCAATATGGTCGCGGGAACCCAGGACAACGGCGTGGTCTTCAGCGGCGCGAGTGCACCTTGGGATATGATCTTTGGCGGCGATTCCGCCCACAATCTCATCGATCCGGTCGATGGGACGGTTGGGTACTTCACGATGTATCGCGATTATGTCTTTAGAAGATTCAACACGGCAACGCCGCACACCTCGGTCAATGTTCGCCCGTCTCAATTTGATGACGATGCAAGCTGCAACTTCTTTCCGACGTTTAGCATGAATCCATCTTCTCCAACTCATATCATCGCCGCTTGCCAGCAGGTGGTCCGAACCCTTGACGGCCCGACGGTTACGCCTGAGAGCTGGACGACGATCGGGCAGCCGTTTGCGGATCCTGTTACTGCAACCTACGAAGCACCGAATAATTCTAACGTCATTTACGCCGTCGCCGCTCATGGGGAGGTTTGGATGACTACGAACGCGAACGCCGGGACCGCGGCTGTCTGGAGGAATGTCACCCGAGACTTACCGGGGGGGATCTGGACCATCGCCGTTCATCCCACCGACCCGCAAACGGCATATCTCGCGTGCGATTCAGGCATGTATAAAACCACCGACATGGGAACAACCTGGATGCAACAGGGAGTCCAAAACCTGATCTATCGTGATGTAGCCATCGATCCACTGAATCCTCAACATATCTTTGCAGCTTCTAATGCAGGAGTTTTTGCCAGCACCGATGGCGGGCTCAGCTGGGGAAACATGAGCGACGGCATACCGGCAGGATTGGTGGTTACTGCGCTCTCCTTTAATGCCAGTAGTCGGCAGCTTGCCGCTTCCACCTTTGGGCGTGGAGTTTACATGCTTCATCTGGATCCGCCTCCGCGGCCGCGTCCCACTCCGCGGCCCAGGCCATGATTTCAAGAGGATGAGTATGTTCGATTCAATTTTGATAGCGCCACTCTCGTGATGTTCCGGTTTCACAAGTCAAAATCAGCGATCTCTTCCAAATGAAAACGGGTAGTTTGTTTGCAGAATTGAAGCGGCGCAAAGTTTACAGAGTTGCGGTTGCGTACGCTCTCATGGGATGGGCGCTGGCTCAGGGGATCGCGCAGGTTTTCCCGGTGTTCGAGGTTCCGAACTGCATACTGCGCTTGATCATGGTTCTTATTCCGTTCGGATTTCCGATTGCGCTGGTTCTTGCGTGGCTGTTTGAACTGACGCCGGAAGGCTTGAAACGAACGGTAGACATACCGCCGGATAAAGTCCCTGACATCGTTCGGCAGCTTGAGGCGCACGCGCGGCAACAATTCGTCCGCGGCTATTTATGTGCCTTAATTTACGCCGGATTGGGCGACAAAACGAAAGCGATCGATTACCTTAAGCGGGGATATCTCAATCACGACAATATCGACGTTACAGGGGTTCGAGTCGATCCCATGCTCGATGTGCTGCGCAGCGATCATCGGTTCGAAACCCTCGCGGACGAAGCCTCCAACATACACGATCACGTCGGCCCATGTTAAGCTCAACCTAAGTCGCTGAGAACCCGGCTGTCCGTCTTATCGACGACTGAAGATCAGCGCATCGAAATCAGATCGATGCAGCGATGATCAGAGCGAAGGTGGATCAATGCTGTGGCGGTGGCCCCCGTGCGGTGCCGGAAGTCAAATGCCGGCACCTCAGTCTCAGCGCCCCGCAGAGCCGGCACAGGTCGGAAGCTGCTTGAGCTTCCTTTGTAGCTTTGTACTTTCAAGCCTCCAATGCCGGCGTGGCGGAATTGGCAGACGCGCTGGACTCAAAATCCAGTGATCGCAAGATCGTGTGGGTTCGAGCCCCTCCGCCGGCAAACCGTCTAACCCTATCTCTTGCGAGAGAGAATTAATCAGTTATCGCACCGGCAAACTTCGCATCCGCGCGAAGGCAGGCAACTGCGGTGGCGCGACGTATTCACCGTTTATTGCTTGTATAGAAGAGCGAGAACCCACATGTTCTCTCGTGAACGGGAAGGCTGGCGACCGGGGTGAAGATGGACCTGGCGAGTTTGTAACTACCCGCTGGAGCCTTATCCTTTCCGCCGCCAACGGAAGCGAAGAACAAAAGGCGCGCGACGCGCTGGCCGAGCTTTGCCGAACTTATTGGCGACCCGTTTTCTCGTTCGTCTGCAGACACGGCTATTCCACACAGGACGCGCAGGACCTTACGCAGGATTTTTTTATGACCATTCTGAAGAAAAATTGGTTGCACCACGCCGATCGAAGTCGCGGTCGGTTCCGCTCGCTGTTGCTCAAGTCGCTCCAAAATTTTCTTGTTAACGCCACCGAGAAATCACATGCCCACAAACGCGGCGGCGGCGCGGAATTTATTTCCTGGGACGATTGGATGGCGGAAGCGCAGTCGCAATTGTCCATCCCAATTCAAGCACTCGACTCCGTGCCGCCGGAGCGCATCTTCGACCTCGCTTGGGCGACGACGGTTGTGGAACACGCGTTTCAACGCCTGCGGGAAGAATGCGAGAGCAGAGGCAAGCTCTGGCTTTTCCAAGCACTAAGCTCCCATCTTACTGATGAACGCGATGAACTGTCATATGCCAATCTATCTGCGGAATTGGAAATGGCGGAGACGGCCGTGAAAAAACAGCTGCACAACATGCGCCAGCGTTACCGCAGTCTGCTGCGCGATGAAGTCTCACGCACGGTCCAAAATCCTGCCGACGTAGATGACGAGATCCGGTATCTGTGTGCAGCGCTCGCAGGAAGAACCGCGTAACTTTGATGAAGACTTCCGACCACCGGTCTGATTCACTCCCGAGCGCGAGTAAAGGCACCGCAAAATGCGAGAAGTGCGGCGCAACCATGCGACTCGACACCGGAGTTTGTGTTAGCTGCCTCTTGCTCGAGGGACTGGAAACTGATGGCGACGTATCCAAGGCGGTTTATGAAAGCGTACTCGACGAGGTGGACGCGTCGCACAAGCCTTGGTTCTTAGGCAACTACGAAATTCTCGAGCAGATCGGTTGCGGCGGCATGGGCGTGATCTATCGCGCCAGGCAACGACATTCCCGGCGCATCGTCGCGGTAAAGCGCGTCCTTAGTTATCGCGCTGATTCACACGGAGCGCTGCAGCGTTTCCGACGAGAAGCACAGGCGGTGGCCAGTCTGGATCATCCAAACATCCTTCCGATATACGAGGTGAGCGAAAGCGAGGACGGCCTGCCGTTTTTCAGCATGAAGTTCGCGGAGAAGGGAAGCTTGCAAGAGAACACGGCTTCTCTGCGCGATGAACCGCGGAAGTGCGTGCAACTCATGGCAAAAGTCGCGCATGCTGTCGAATACGCCCACAGCCGGGGAGTTCTCCACCGTGATCTAAAACCGGGAAACATTCTGCTCAACGATCGGGGCGAGCCACTGGTCAGCGATTTCGGTTTGGCGAAGCTGCTGGACGGGAACAACGATCTTACAAGGTCGCTGACTACGTTCGGAACAGCAGGTTTTATTGCCCCTGAGCAAGCTAATGGTGCAGCCGCCGATTTTACGCCGGCGGCCGATGTTTACAGTCTCGGCGCAGTTCTGTTCAACGTGCTTGCCGGACGTCCGCCATTCCTGGGTTCGAATCCGGTTTCCGTGATTCGTCAAGCGTCTGAAACGCAGGCGCCCAAACTACGCTCGCTGGTACCATCACTCGATCGGGATTTGGAGACGATTTGTGCACGCTGCCTCGAACGTGATCCAAAAGCGCGCTACCGCTCCGCCGGCGATCTCGCAGCCGATCTGGAACGCTGGCTCGGCGGCCGTCCAATCGTAGCCCGCCCGGTTTCACCTCCAGCGCGGATCTGGCGCTGGTCGCGTCGTAACCCCAAACTGGTTGGAGCAGCGACTGCCGGTCTTCTTTTAGGCGCGGCTGCGGTTTGGTTATTTCGCGCCGAACTCTTCCGAGCTTCGCAGTTTAATCCCCCGGACAGGAGTATTGCTGTTCTACCATTTACCGATTCTAGCGAGACGAAAGATCAGGAATATTTGTGTGACGGCATAAGCGAGGAGATTCTCGATACCTTGGCGCAGGCTGACGATTTGCGCGTGGTCGGCCGAAGTTCGTCATTCTCATTGAAAGGAAAGAACACAAAGGAGGTTGGAGAAAAGCTTAACGTTGGAAATGTGCTTGACGGAAGGTTGCAGCGCCAAGGTAACCGCGTTCGTGTAACAGCCGAACTGATTGACGCGCGAAACGGTTTTCGCGTGTGGACGGAAACTTATGACCGCGAGTTGGACGACGCATTTGCACTTCAAGGCGAAATCGCCCGGTCTATCGTTGACGCGCTCAAGATCAAGCTCGGCGTTCGGCTTTCCGCTCACGAACAACCCGGCAACGACGCGTACGACGTTTATCTACAGCGACTTTTCACGGATGTAACTCATCCGACAGGAATAAGCAGTATTGGCATTAGCGTGCCCGTACAGAATCCATTAAATCCATTCACCGTTCCGGATTACACATCTGCGGGAGGTTTCGACACGCGCCACCCGGACACTCGAGTGACCGCTGCACCTCCAGGGACGGGAGTCACTACCAGTGTGCGTGATCGCGCATCGGAAGCCGGTCTGCAAACGAACAAAATTACAGCGGACGTGACCGCTGCGCCTCCACGGACAGGATTCGCTACCAATGTGCGCGATCGCGCATCGGAAGCCGGTCTGCAAACGAACAAGATTATAGCGGACGGGCCAGCGGCCATTCATGGGTTTGTCAAAGATGCAAAAGGCGAACCGATTAAAGGCGCAGGCGTTCGAATCGAATCGCGAGACGGCAAACAGGTGTTCAGCACAGTTAAGACCGATCCAAACGGCCGCTATATTTCACAGGGACTGCAACCGGGCGTTTACCGGGTAACGTTGCTTGTAAATGGCGCGGTCAAGGCGTCGATCATGAACACGCAAACCAAGGCGGATCAACCGACTCAGCTGAATTTCGATTTCAAGCCAACGTCCGAAGCAGGTAACATTGCAAAGGGCGGAAAGCGCATGGTGTGGGTGCCAGCTCGTACCGGGAGCCATATCGGCGGTACTTGGGTCGAAGTCGACGACAGGGGAAAGGCGCATTCCGGTTCCAACATTGAGACAGTCACCGCTCGTACTTGGTAATTTTGAAAACCGCCACGACGAACCAACGGCCAATATCAGGGGCCGTACATGGTATGTCGCGCTGAAGAAGCGCTTCTAATCTGTAGCCACGGCCCAGTAAGCCGTGTGCGCGCCACTAACAAAGGCGCTGCAGCAGTAGTCGGTCCCGCTCTTTTTCTACCGTTTAAGTAATTTTCTCGGAACTTCGCCTCTTCTTTCCTGTAGGAAGCATTGAATGGTGCGACAGAATTTTCCCGCCCCAATCTTCGGCCTGCTCTTCTGGCTCATATTCGTGAGTACTGGCCGGACTCAAAACGGTGGTACCTGGCAAACGCGGGCCCCCATGCCTGTTAGCCGCCAAGAACTCGCGACTGGGGTGCTAAATGGCAAGGTGTACGTCGTTGGCGGTTATGATGCAGATGCTCACTCCACGGCCACAGTGCAGGTCTATAATCCAACCACCGACACGTGGACTTTGGCGCAGGCGCTTCCTATTGCGGTTAATCATAACGCCGCAGCCGTGGCGGGGGGAAAACTTTACAGCTTCGGCGCGGGCGTAGGAGAGACGTTTGTTTACGATCCAAACAGTAACTCGTGGGCTGCCAGAGCTTCCAGCCATTACGTGCACCGCGGAACTGCCGCAGTCGGAGTAATCAATAATAGAATTTATGTTACTGGCGGGGAAGGCACTCCCAGCCAACGCGAGCTGGAGGTGTACGATCCAGTCGCAAACACATGGACAGTTAAGGCGCCCATGAGCGTTCCGCGCAATCACACCGCTGGCGGCGTGATCAATGGGAAATTCTACGTTGTTGGTGGCCGAGCCGGACCGTCAACTGATGCCCTCGAAGTTTACAATCCGCAGACTAATACCTGGTCCACGCTAGCGCCGATGCCAACCGCCCGCTCCGGTTTCGCAGCGGCGGTCGTCAACAATGAGCTTTGGGTTTTCGGCGGGGAAGACCCTCAAACTCTGGTTTTGCGTGCAGAGGTGGAGGTCTATAGTCCTGCCACTAACAGCTGGCGTCGGTTGCCCAATATGCCTTCGCCGCGGCATGGAATCTGGGCATCGGTTATTGGGAACAAAATCTACATTCCAGGTGGTGGCACCACCCCGGCCTTGATAAATCCTACGAATACGAACCAGATTTTTACCGTTAGCGTAGCAGAGAGGGCTGCACTGGCCGACTTTAATAACGACGGCCACCCGGATTATGTGCTCCGTAAGCCAAGCACGCATCAAACGGCGATCTGGTATCTAAACAACAACATTTATCAGGGTGGCGCTTTAGGTCCAAGCATCACAGTTGGCTGGGCCCTGGATGGTGTGGCGGATTTCAATCGTGACGTGCATCCAGATTACGCACTATTCAATCCCACTACCGATCGAACAGCGATTTGGTATATGTCAGGGCCAACGCGCATCGCAAGCGCGTATGGGCCAACGCTTCCCGGTGGCTGGGATTTGGTGGCTACGGCCGATTTTAACGGTAATGGCTACCCGGACTATGTGCTTTACAATGCAAGCACGCGCCAGACAGCGATCTGGTATCTGAACAACAACGTTTTCGTTAGCGGCGGGTTCGGTCCAACTCTTCCGGTCAACTGGAACGTGGTGGGGGTAGCAGATTTTAATCGCGACGGCCATAGAGATTATTTGTTGTTCAATTCCAGTAATCACCAAACAGCGATTTGGTATTTATCAGGGCGAACGTTGGTCGGAGGCGCTTATGGGCCGATCATTCCCAGTGGGTGGGCGTTAGTGGCTACGGCTGACTTTAACAGTGACGGGCGTCCGGATTATCTGCTTTACAATCCAGCCACTCGCCAGACAGCGATCTGGTATCTCAACAACAACGTTTACGTCAGTTCCGCATTTGGCCCGACCCTTCCAGCTGCTTGGAGCTTGGTCGGGCAGTGAGCAAACATAAGCGCGCATCTCGAAGAAGACGCTCGTATCGTACAAACCGAGCTGCGCCTTGGGCAGCGACAACATAACAGCCGTCTGCAGACCGGGCGAGCGGATCTATCCCATCGCAATACAGGCCACACCGCTATCGGCTATTTATTGGGACTAGCGGTTATTGGTGCCGCAAAAGGGGCCGCTCCTTCCCAGCGGCTGGGCATTGGTAGTTACAGCCGACTTTAACGGTGACGCCAAACCGGATTACTCGCTCTACAACACGAGCACCGGGCAAACCGCGATCTGGTATCTGAACAATAATATTTACATCGGTGGCGCGTACGGCCCGACTCTTCCTATTGGCTAGAGCTTGGTCGCACCATGAGTGACGGCCTTGGCGCCGCGTTTTAGGCGTTAACTGTTCACGTTTTGGGGAAGCAGACCACTACTCGGCAGTCTTAGCGCGACCGGTTCAGCGCTTAACTATCGACGACTGGGCAATCTGGGGTAACGGTTTTGTTAATGACGAAAGAGGAAATCGCTGGCGTGCTGGAGCAAATCGCGACACTGCTCGAATTGAAGAACGAAAACCCTTTCAAAATCCGGGCTTACACGAATGCCGCGCGTGCGGTCGAAACATTTGGCGGAAATATCAGCAATTTTCAGGATGAAGAAGCGCTTTCGAAAATTCCCGGAATCGGGAAGAGCATCGCTCTCAAGATCAAGGAACTCGCGACGACTGGATCGCTGAAATATCTGGCGGAATTGAGCGCGGAATTTCCATCCGGAATTCTCGAATTGTTCTCACTGCCCGGGCTTGGCGCCAAGAAGATTAAGGCTCTTCACGACAAGCTTCAGATCAGTTCCATCGAGCAGCTGCAAAAAGCATGCGAAATCGGGCGTGTCGCTGAATTGCCCGGTTTCGGCGAAACAACCCAGCAAAAACTCTGTGACATCATTGCAAAACGCGCCGCGCACGCCGGTTCATTTCAAGTCGGGCAGATCGCAGCAGAAGCGGAAACATTGCGGTCCGATCTGGCGGCACAGGGCAGCGCTGTGCAGGTCGATCTGGCTGGAAGTTATCGGCGGAGAAAAGAGATCGTACATGATTTGGATCTTTTGGTGGCGACGAAGAACCCCGCGGACATCACGAAATTTTTCGTTTCCCATCCGCTGGTGGAATCGATTATCGCGCAGGGGCCCACCAAATCGAGCGTACGACTGCGATCGGGAGTGCAGTGCGATCTGCGAGTGGTGAGCACGACGGAATATCCTTTCGCGCTCGCTTATTTCACCGGAAACAAGGAACACAACATCGAATTACGCAGCCGTGCGCTCCAGCGGGGCTGGACGCTCAACGAATACCGGCTCGCTCCGCTTCCGGTGGATCCGAAAGCGAAGAAGAAAAGGCCGATAAAGAAAATTCCAAACGTGCACGATGAAGCAGGCCTTTATCGTGCAGTCGATCTCGATTTTATTCCGCCGGAATTACGGGAGAATTGGGGTGAATTCGAAGCCGCTGAGAACCATTCGCTGCCAAAACTCATTGAGAAGGAAAACCTGCGCGGCACATTTCATTGTCACACAACGGCAAGCGATGGGCACAACTCCGTCGAGGAGATGGCGGAAGCTGCACAGGAGCTGGGACTCGAGTACCTCGGGATCGCAGACCATAGCCGAAGCTCGATCCAGGCACATGGATTGGACGAAGCGAAGTTGCGCTTCCAAATCGCCAGCATTCGGACGTTGAATAACAAGCTGCACGGCCTTCGCCTTTTTGCGGGTGTGGAATGCGACATTCTGCGCGACGGTTCGCTTGATTTTCCAAACGAAGTCCTCGCAGAGCTCGATTACGTCGTTGCGTCCGTTCATTCCGTGTTCAATTTAAGTGAAATTGAGATGACCCGCCGCGTGATCCGGGCCATGGAGAATCCGTTCGTTACGATGCTGGCGCATCCAACTGGCCGATTGCTCCTGAAGCGAGATCCCTATCCAATTGATATTCCAAAAATCGTCGATGCGGCGGCGCGCACGGGGACATGGATCGAGCTCAATGCTGCGCCGAAGCGC
The DNA here is from genome assembly GCA_003219415.1 of Verrucomicrobiota bacterium. Classification (GTDB taxonomy): domain Bacteria; phylum Verrucomicrobiota; class Verrucomicrobiia; order Chthoniobacterales; family UBA10450; genus Udaeobacter. The sequence goes on from QHOS01000025.1 coordinate 15,101, forward strand.
CTCGATCTCGACTGGAGGTGGTGGCCACTGGCGAAACAAAAGGGTGTTAAATGTGTGATTAACCCGGACGCGCATCGCACGGAGAGATTGCAAGATTTGTGGTTCGGAATCGGGATCGCGCGCAAAGGCTGGCTGACCAAAGCGGACGTGATGAATTGCTTACCGGTTGTTAAGATCGAGGGCGCGCTCCGCGCAAAGCGGGAGTCGGTAGGGGGCGATCGCTGAGCGCACCGGAACTTTACGGATGCCGCGGCGGTTCGTCCCGACCACTTAGCACTTTTCTCGTTGCGGCATAAACATGGTGAGGCATTTGCAGGCCCCGCCGGCTTTGATGAATTCGCTCATCGGCAGTTCGTAGCAGCAGTAGCCGCGGTCTTGCAGCGTCGCGACGAGCCGCGGCGCGCCTTCGGGTAGGACGATATCTCGCTCGATGACGACCGCATTGCATGAAAAGTGCATTGCTTCCTCTGGCAAAACGTCGATCAAGCCAGTGACCTGTTCGCGAATTGCGCGCTGGCCGTATTCATCGAACGCGGACGGAAACCAAAACGCGGAGCCGTCCGGCAAGGGGCAAAAGCAGGTGTCGAGATGATAAAAGCGCGGATCGACCAATTCGACTGAGATTACGAGACAGCCAAGGATATCCGCCAGGGCGCGGTGAGATTGAATGTCGGAACGAAATTTGTAACCGCAGAAGAGCGCATCGCCGCCAAAAAGCGCGTCGCCTTCGCCCTCGAAATAAAGATTTTCCGGCAACCAATTCACGTCATAACCGCGTTGTTCCATCCATTTCGCGAAGAAGGGCTGCTCACCCGCGCGCTCTTTATGGCGAAAATTACTGGGGATGAATTTGCGACCAATCGTCAATCCGGCGTTTGCCGTGAAAACCATATCGGGAAGTCCGGGCTGGGGCGAAATCAAATGAACGTCGCAATCGAGATTTGAAAGTCGCGCATGCAATTCTTTCCACTGCTTTTGCACCAGGGCTGCGTCGGCGCCGTGCGCGCGGCTCATCCAGGGATTGATCTCGTACTCGATCCCGTAGTAATCGGGCGGACAGAGGAGCAGTTCGCGCATAAGGACTGTCAATTTACTCGCGAACGCGAGACTCACTAAGACAGTCGGCGAGCTCTCGCAGAAACGGTTCCACGTCTGTGACCAGACCGATTGATTGCAAGGGCTGGTGCTCGACCACGCGCTCCACGGCAGCCGGATCAATGTCGACGCATACGGTTTTTGCCGCAGGCGCGAGCATGCTAGCTACGGCAAGCGAATGTTGGACTGTCGCCAGCATCATCACATGAGTTACATCGGCGAGCTTTTGTCGCATGACTTTTTGAGCTTCGATAATGTCTGTCGTCACGCCAGGAATTGGTCCCTCGTCGCGAATCGCGCCTGTCAGCACGATGTCAACATCGTGGAGGACGCAGGCGTACATGACCCCGCGGGTGAGGATTTTTTTTCGCACGGCAGCAAAAATTCCGCCAGCCTCGCGAATTGTATTGATGGCGCGCAGATGGTTCTCGTGCCCCCCTCGCGTGAAGGCAAGATCGGGATTCATTCCCAATGAGGTTCCGAACAGAGTGTGTTCCACATCGTACGCGACAAATGAATTTCCGGCGAAAAGGCGATCGACATAACCCGCTTCAATGAGGCGCACCAAATGATCGGCGGCGCCGGTTCGTACGATTGCCGGGCCAGCGACGATCGCGATTTTCCTTTTCGCTGTTTGTGCACGCCGCAACTCCTCACCCAGTTCACGAATGATGGCCGATTTCGGTTCGTCGGCATCAACAACCGTATTGATGAATTGAAAGATGTCGGTGTGGGTGGTCGAACGCTGCACCGGTACGACGCGGACCCCTTGATGACCGACCACAATTTCGTTTCCCTTGTTAACATCGAAAAACTTGACCGCACGGGCGGATTCTTTTTTTCGATCAAGCGCAATCGCGCTGTTGATCATTGCAGGCCGCACCTCGATTTCCTTACCGTCGAAGCGGATAAACGTCTGTTGATTGGTTGTCACGTAGAAATCGCTGGGAAAGACTCCGTCCGCAGGCGCGCTAGCGAGTTGCACATTTGCACGCTCAATCACTTCGGCTCCGTGCTGGCGAAGACGCAGCACCAGTTCGTCAAGCGCTTCGCTTGTCTCAGCGGACACTTCAATCCGTGCGAAGCTCTGGTCCGCACGTCTTTCGCCAATCTTGATCTCCCCGATCTTGAAATTCGCGCCGTGAGTCAGAATCTGATCCAGAACCTTAGGCAAAATGAGAGAATCGATGATGTGCCCGCGTAGCTCGATCGTTTCCGAAACCATTTGTAAAACTTAGCCGATCAGAGTGACGGCGCCAGTTGCGTAAGAAAGCGTATTCGCAATTTCCGATCTCATGGTTCAATTTCTCTTCCGATATGGAAAAACCCAGCGCGCGCGGTCCATCCGCCAGTCGTAAGGCGCATCGTGCGCTGGCTCAGGTTCTGAATCGAAAACCGAAACGACCGCCACCGCTGCCTGCGAAAAAAATTGCCAGAGTCGTAGACCGCGCTGCGCGCGGTTAAAACGGAATGGCCATGCAGCAGTATCTGCCAGCTCTAGCCACGAAGATCGCAAAGATGCTGTCGATCAAGCCCGAGTACCTGGTAACACAGCCTGCGGAGCTTCGAATTCTCCGAGAAATGTCCGAGGCGGAGGTCAGAGAGTTTGCAAGAAATCACGGCTGGCGTGTGATATCCCGCCTCGGGGGGCGGCAGATCGAATTTTACAACGATGCAAGCCTGCGCCCGCTGTAGCCGGGGGTCGAATGAGCTAATCGCGATTAGACTGAAATCGATCGATTCCGTTACAACCGCCACTGGACAGCGCAAAGCTGTTAGCTTACCAATGCGCCAGCCGTAATTAAATGGAAGCAGCGAAAATTTATTTTATTGTTTTCGGCGTTCTAACGATTGCCGGCGGCGTTGTCGGTTACGTCAAGGCAGACAGTGTGGCGTCGATCATTGCCGGGTCAATCACTGGGATACTGCTACTTGTAGCCGCGTTTCTTCTTCCCGAACATCGCGCAATCGGTTTGGCAACTGCATTCATTATCTCGCTTTTGCTCGCTGCGCAGTTCGCTCCCAAATTCCTACGCACCGGAAGAGTGATGCCTGCAGGGATGATGTCGATCCTAAGTGTGATTGGGGTCATCGCGGCGATTGTCGCCTGGGTGAAAAAGTAATCGCGTGGGAAGAATTCGTCTGCGGACCTGGCGAAGCCTGGTGCTGGTGATATTCAGCGCGCTTTTCGCCGCGATCGTTTATCGCTGGATCTCACTGGAACGCCTGCAGCATGCTGCGCCACTGGAAGTCATCGCGACGCCGACGCCCAGCCCGACGCGGCCACCTCTCATCAGTGGGAAACTGGACACCGCAAAATTATTCAACGGGATCACACTTCATTCAACGGTGGAGACGATACCCGGCGCGGATGCAACCACCGAGCGTGCCGAGCCAGACAGCTATGTGCTCGACCTTAAATTGCAGGCACGGGTGCCTTCGCCAAATAAGACCATTGAAGATCTGGCCAAGGTCAGCCCCCAATTACCCACGCTGTTGCCCGGATTGACGACGATGCTACAGCCAAATCCGGTTTCGCCGCTCTACGCTCAGCTCTACGATACGAAAGTCAGAATGCTACGCGAAAACCTCGCTCGCCTTGATGTACTTCTCTCGCGGCATAATTTTTTCGATTGCCAAACCGTCTTGCAGTTTCAGCATCCGCAAACGCACCGAAAAGCGCTCCTGCTCCAGGGAGATATGGATGTAGATGCTGACGGCTCCGATGCAGATCGGATGCCCATTAGCACGGGCACACCCACAAATTTCAAGCCGTCCACCAGTTATCGCTGGCCCAAGAAGACGCCCGAGCCTAATCCATACCTCGCAGCTACTGAAGACGGATTGAAGCGTGCGGAAGCTGAGTTTGCCCTTTCCACTACGAGTCCCGCCCGCAAACGTGATCTGCGCAACGTGATCGCGCAATTGCGCGCGGAAATCAGCACGTTAAAAAAATACAGTTTCCTGATCGGGGCGACCGACCCCTTTATTGTGGTGCCCGGTGCATTCATGCATGGCAGTGATCCGGTTAAACCCGGGGACTACGCGCTTGTCATTTTCGGCAACTCGATTTACCCGGCCCTCGTCGGTGATATAGGGCCTAACGACAAAGTCGGGGAGGCATCATTGCGTATTGCGAAAGAGATCAACACGCTTTCGACGCCGTACAATCGTCCGGTTAGCGATCTCAAGGTGACTTACATGATCTTTCCCGAAACCGCTGACAAACCATTTGGTCCTCCGGATTTGGAGAAGCTTCAAGCGCGCTGCGAGACGCTCGTCAAAGAAATCGGCGGCGCGAGCGTACCGCTGCATCACTGGGAAAATATCATTCCGCCTTCGCCTTCGCCCAGTCCAGTACAGAGTCCGCTGCCGTCGGCGAGTACAACAGCGTCTCCTCCAGCAGGTGTATCGGCGACAACTTCTGCGTCGCCATCGCCGACATTTGCGTTTCCCGTTCCGAGCCCAGCGGGGACTACCCCGACCGATTCGACGCATACGCCAACGAGGTCCCCCGCCGTAACGCGGAGCCCGATCAAGAAACGTAAGCCGTGAACGTCGAATACGGGGGTGCGCTGTCTAGCTTGCTCGCGGTGTCAACGGTACCTTGTACGAAATGATCATCCGTGATGCTGTTGAGGCTGATCTGCCGACCATAGTTGAGATTTACAACGCCACTGTGCCGACACGCATGGTGACAGCCGAACTCGAGCCAACGACCGTCGAAGCTCGGCTGCCGTGGTTCCGCGAACATTCGTCAGAGCATTATCCTTTCTGGGTTGCGGAGTCGGAAGGTCGCGTGATTGCCTGGCTCGATTTCAAAAGGTTCCTACCGCGCTCTGCGTATCGTGGCACAGTCGAGATCAGTGTTTACGTCGATGAAGAATTTCGGCGTCGCGGTGTGGGACAGCGATTATTGGAACAGGCGATCGCACGCGCACCATCGCTGGGCATCACTGCCCTGGTCGGTCTCATTTTCGGGCATAACGAGCCGAGCTTGAAATTATTTCAATCTCTCGGCTTCGAACGCTGGGGATTTTTTCCTGGAGTCGCGCAACTCGATGGCGTCGAGCGCGATCTCGTGGTGATGGGCCAACATTGTCCACCGCGAGCCACCGCGATCGCGAGATCACTGGTTCAATCACGAATCAATAATCAGTTCAACGACAGTCAGAGCCTAATGTATTTGCTGATGCAATACCGGCACGAGCCGATTCATTCGAAGATGCTGAAAATCCGCGACAAATATTCCATGTTGCATTTGGACGTGCTGATTCTCATTTATCATTTCGCAAAAATTTGCTCTGACAATATTCTCGAAATCGGCGCCTTTGTCGGTGGGGCCACGATTGCCGCGGCGTTCGGCGTGCGCGATTCAGGAACGCCGAAAAAGCTGATTGCTATCGAACCGGGCGGCAGCGTCAAACACAAGCGGCTTGGTACGCGCAATATTTTCCGCGACTTGGAACGAAACCTTGCCAGGCAGCGTGTATCGGAGTTGGTGACTACTATCAAGGGCCGTTCCTTTGACCCGGCAACAATCTCCGCAGTCAATGAGACGCTGGGTGCAGACAAAGTTGGTCTCCTGATTCTTGACGCCGATGCAGCCAAGCGGCGCGACATCGAGTGCTACTGCGACAGATTTGCAGACGGGTGCTGGATGGTCATTGACGATTATTACGGCATTGGTACCAACGCAAAGATCACCCCAAGCCGAGCCGATGTAGAGGCGCTAACCGCCGCCGGTTATTTGCAACCACTAGGTTTCTACGGCTGGAGCACGTGGGTCGGACGCTGGGGAGGCCTTCAACGCTGAAGTAATTTGGTTGGAAACGTTAGACGTTGGAGACCGCGTCCGTTGTCGGGTGGGAAGGCCTTGACCTTCACATTCGGCTAGGCCTCTGGACCAATGACCAGATGAATCACGCTGTTCGGCGCGGAGATAAAGAAGCCGTTGAAGTCCTCGCTCAATGGCTCAACCTCATCGCGCCGCGTCACACCATGCACTTTCAGAAAGGATGCCGCGGCTTCCGTGTCGTTTGTTTCCAGCTCCAGCCAGATATCCGGATGACTCAGGTTCGGGACCTTGTCGATCCAGAGGCGGTTCGGACCGAACTGGAAAATGCAGCCATCCTTTTCCTCTTCAATTAAAGGCAGTCCAAGCGTGTCACGATAAAACGACACTGTCTGGTCATATGTGTGACTGGGGCATTTGATGGCGATGTTTGCTCCGCCAGAGAATTGCGGGCCTTCGAGCTTTGCAACCATCGCGTCGGGAGAGTAAGCCTAACCTTCCTTGCCGCCCGGCTCGGTCATTTTGACCGGATCGAGTGCGCGCTCCAGTTCTTTTTCGGGCAATACTTTTTTCTCGCGCGCGATTTCGCGCACGGTGCGGCCGGTTTTGGCACTCTCCTTCGCGATTTCAGCCGCACGATCGTAGCCGATCTTGGGCGCGAGGCTTGTCACCATTGCCATGGATAGCTCGATCAATTCGCGGCACCGCTCTTCGTTCGCGACGATGCCACGAACACACTTGTCACAGAAAACATCGACCACATTTGCCAGCAGCCGGATCGATTCGAGAAGATTGTGCGCCATCACCGGCATCATCACATTGAGCTCGAAGTTTCCATTCGCGCCGGCCCAGGTAATGGTCGTGTCGTTACCGATCACTTGTGCGCAGACCATCATCATCGCTTCGCACATTACCGGGTTCACCTTGCCCGGCATGATCGAACTGCCAGGTTGCGTCGCCGGCAGTTGGATTTCCCCGATTCCGCATCGCGGACCGCTCCCGAGCCAGCGGATGTCGTTTGCAATCTTAAACAAACTCACCGCAATCGTCTTCAGGTGACCGCTGACTTCAACGACTGCGTCCTTTCCACCCTGCGCCTCAAAGTGGTTTTTTGCCTCGCAAAAAGCGATGCCGGTGCGTTGCTCCAAATGCCGCAGCATTTTTTCCGGAAGATTAGCATGACGGTTGAGACCGGTGCCTACCGCAGTTCCGCCAAGTGCCAGCTCACGCAAAGCTTCGATCGATTTCTGCGCGCGTTCTTTGGCATAAGCAACCTGTTGCGCGTAACCGGAGAATTCCTGCCCGAGGCGAACTGGCGTCGCATCCATTAAATGCGTTCGGCCGATTTTCATGACGTTCCAGAATTCTTTCGCTTTGGCTTCCAGTGCGGCGTGTAATTTTTCAAGAGCCGGAATGAGGCAATTCTTTAATTGTTCCGCTGCGCTGATATGAATGGCGGACGGTATCACGTCGTTGCTGGACTGGCCCATGTTGACGTGATCGTTGGGATGCACCAATTCACGCGACCCGATTGCCTTGCCTGCTAGTTGAGCGCAGCGATTCGCGATGACTTCATTGGCATTGGTGTTTGTGCTGGTACCCGAACCGGTCTGGAAAATATCGAGCGGAAAATGGTCGTCGAGTTTTCCTTCAACAACTTCTTCAGCGGCTTGCACGATCAGCGCGGAACGCTCCGCATCGAGCAAGCCAAGGTCGTGATTTGCTTGTGCGGCAGCCCATTTGATCAAGCCAAGAGCGCGAACGAATGGCCGTGAAAACCGATAGCCGCTCACCGGAAAATTTAGCACTGCGCGGTGAGTCGATGCGCCGTGGAGAGCAGACGCTGGAAGCGTCATCTCGCCCATCGAATCTTTTTCCCTTCGGGTCGGCTTCTCCGTCATGCCGAACGATGTGCGCTAACGCTAAGGCTCGCCGTCTGCAGAGTCCCGCGTTTGTGACCATCAAGCAGATGCGTCTTCTGAAAAACAGTGATGAACATCGGAGGTATGTTTTGCAGGAAGTACTCTGACTGGGCGTGTTCGAACAGGGTCGCGTGTTGCTTCAGTTCGTTCGTGACTTGATAGATGATGAAACTGCCACCAAGCGCCAGCGCATCATATGTTTTTTCCAAGAGTGCGCGTTTCTTCTCAATCTTAAGGATGCTGAACGGAATACCCGAAAGAATATAATCGCAGCGATCGATGCGGTGACGTTTCAATTCGTGTGGCAACGAAGCTGCGTCGCCATGAATGACACGTACACGCCGGTCGCCGGCAAACTGTCGTTCCAAATCGCGCGCGAATGCTCGGTCCAACTCGAACAAGAGCAGATGTGAATCCGGACACATCCGCCGTGCAATCTCGCGCGAATGTACTCCTTCTCCCGGCCCGTACTCGGCGATCACACGTGGCTGACTAAAATCCATCTTGCTGGCGACACGTTCCACCAGAGCTTTGGAACTGGGAATGATTGATGCAATCTGAAACGGACGTTTCAAAAATTGTTTGAAAAACAGGGCACTCACGAGACGCGAACAGTCGTCCTGCACATCGAAGTTGTCCAGTCACGAAGTGGTCGCATAAACGGTAGGATTTCTACTGCGGCTGAAACTTTCTTGCAGCATGGCAAATTGCCCACCCTGCTGCCGATATCTCGCTTGACTCGTCTCTAGTCCCCGATCAGTTATCACTGCTGATTTGAGCGCGGTTAGCTCAGTGGTAGAGCACTACCTTGACACGGTAGGGGTCACAGGTTCGAACCCTGTATCGCGCACCATCCAAAAAAGGACTCGCCGAGTTGTGCAGAAATGTGTGTGTGTGCGCGGCAGGAAATTACGTTACGAATCAACCGCGTATCCAATAATCTCCCTGGTGATCTGAACGGCGAGCTTCTGGCTTCCCGGCTGAAACGATTACGGTTGACAGATTCCTAACCAAACGATCCAGGCCGACGTTAGGCCCGCTCCTTTATCGAGAATGTGTCACAATATGCTATAGCTGTGGGGCTTTTCAGCGAATTTCGATTGGCGGATTACCTTTCGCCTGAAGCGATGACCCATGAATTCGACGGAAAACTTTACGATTTTTCGAAACTTGGAATCGCCAATTCCGTAGTTCGGAGTGTGACCCAGTCATCCGCCTCTCTCGCGCTGGTCCCTGAACCAGTATGGTTTTGTCTAAAGACGCAGCCAAAGCGCGAGCATTTGGCCGCGACCGCGCTCCGGCGTCAGTTTGCCGTCGAGTGTTTCTCGCCTCGATTGCGTTTCCGAAGGATGACCCAAAGGGGCCCGGTCTGGTTTGTAGAGGCCATGTTTCCTGGCTATCTGTTCGCAAAATTTGTCTACTCGACCCAGCACCGCGCCGTTGAAAATTCTCACGGCATCCGAGGGATTGTCCATTTTGGCGATCGGCTGGCAACCTTGCCTGAAAACGTTGTAACTGCACTCCAATCGAGAGTGGGTTCGGAAGAAGTCGTGACTCTTGATTGCTCCATCAAAGTCGGCCAATCGGTTCAAATCATCGATGGACCGTTTCAAGGACTTGATGTCGTGGTTACTCATTTACTTCCCGCGAAAGAACGGGTCCGCGTCCTTTTCGATTTCCTTGGGCGGTCCGTGGAAATGGAAGTTTCAACGGCAAAAGTGCTCGCAGCGTAAGCCTGATCCGCACCTTATCTGGGCCTACAATCTCAAATCAAAGTAGGTTACGACCCAGATAGGGAAATCGGTGCGCAAATTCCTGGGCCTCGGTTTCGGCAGTAAATTTTCCGACGAGAACAGAGGCATTCCGATGTTTGCTAGCTTTCCATAAATGCTGCCGAAGCGGGGAGGTACGAATTCGTACAGTCAAACATGGAAGCCGGCTTGAGTCCGATTGTCTGCAGGCCTATGTCGGCGTCTCAAAAGTACAAGCAAAGTGGCCGTCCAGAGGAACGGCCACTTTCGATACAAGCTTTTTTAGCGAGGTCGGTCGCTTGCCTTGTTAACTCATTATGTAACGTCTGGCCACGCCCAGCACACTAAGGGCAGCGCCGAGTAACATCGCAGTAGTGCCACCATCGGGAACTCCAGGAACACCTGGGCCGAAGAGCGTCCAGCCGGAAAGACCATATCCGCCAGCTGTCGCCGGAATCGTGATGATGCCGCTGAGATCTCCAACGTACCAAACCTCAGATCCGTAGTTTGGGCCATCATATTTCGCAAACAGATAGGTATACAACCCAGTGCCAAGATTTATGGTTGTACTCGTTCCGTTTACATGGCCAGCCAACACAGCTTGAGGCAATTGGCCGAAGCTATGGTTTGAGCGAAAGTAGGTCTGTCCATCGGCTTTGTCGCTCGTGCCGAGAGCCATGCCAATCAAATGATTGACATAAATCAGGCGGTCAGCATCGCCCGAAGGGATACCGAAATTCACGAAGCCCAGCTCATGGGCATCGCCAATCGTAAGGGCTTTGGCGTTATTGCTGAATGCAAGCATTGCACCGAGGACGACCGTGCAAAGCAGTGCGAATTTCATTGTCGAACTTTTGTTTATTTTCATGTCGCAGTAGAACAAAGCAACCGCTGTGCCAAAGCAAAAACGGACTCAACGATTGTCATAAGTCCTGATGTCACTGATATTTACGATTACGAGAAATTCCGTTGGGTCGCACACGCTGGTATCGAAAGTCGTTAAGTATTCCGACGATGACTTGTCTGATCAATATGTCGCAACATAACACGCAAGAAATAAGGACTTTGTAACGAATATTTCCGCGTGTCAGGATTTCCGACGCTTCGATTTGCGCTAGTGATGATATCGCCGGATCGCCAAACAAGCTAACCAGCTTTGCCGTTTGAACCGAACCGGCAGTTTGGCTCCGACTCTATTTACGACTCCAGTCAAAAATTGCCAACGAACCAGACTTCGGCACCGCAGCCGGTGTAATTCGCAAACAAGCATTTGTATATGCCACCGGCCCCAAGATTGATGGTTGTAGCCGTGCCGTTCAGGGCCCACACCTGCGATCGGCGAAGAATTGAACGCCTGGTTTGAGCGAAGGTAGATCTCGCCGTTAGCAATGTCGATCGAGCCAAGAGCCATCCCAATGAGTAAGATCTTCCAACAATATGCGAAACGACGCGGACTCGGGAGTATGGCTAAGCCTTACTGACTCGCGGCAGATCGCGCCATGACTGATTTTTGCCAATGATATGTCCTTTCGTTCTGCCAGCCGACCGGGCGCCTTCTCTGTCTGTGCAAAAAAAAACCGGGCAGGTTTTACCCTGCCCGGCAAATCATTTTTCGGCTCCAGATACAGGAGCTGGTAACCAGCTAACTCATTATGTAACGTCTGGCCACGCCCAGCACACTAAGGGCAGCGCCGAGTAACATTGCAGTGGTGCCACCATCGGGAACTCCAGGAACACCTGGGCCGAAGAGCGTCCAGCCGGAAAGACCATATCCGCCAGCTGTCGCCGGAATCGTGATGATGCCGCTGAGATTTCCAACGTACCAAACCTCAGATCCGTAGTTTGGGCCATCGTATTTCGCAAACAGATAGGTATACAACCCAGTGCCAAGATTTATGGTTGTACTCGTTCCGTTTACATGGCCAGCCAACACAGCTTGAGGCAATTGGCCGAAGCTGTTGTTTGAGCGAAAGTAGGTCTGTCCATCGGCTTTGTCGCTCGTGCCGAGAGCCATGCCAATCAAATGATTGACATAAATCAGCCGGTCAGCATCGCCCGAAGGGATACCGAAATTTACGAAGCCCAGCTCGTGGGCATCGCCAATCGTAAGGGCTTTGGCGCTATTGCTGAACGCAAGCATTGCGCCAACGAGAGCCATGCAGAGCAGTGCTAGTTTCTTTGTTGAACTTTTGTTTATTTTCATGTCGCAGTAGAACAAAGCAACCGCTGTGCCAACGGCAACAAACCATCATATAAGTATCGCAACATGTTGGTGTATAGATTGTTACGTGTGGCCCGAAATTTTCGAGAATAGAACTGGATTGGTGCCAAAAATCGTAAGACTTTCCGACGGTTATTGCGCTGTCCAACTGAGAAAGGCATAAGAGCCACTAAGAATAGGCATTACACGGTGCAGCGCCCGACGTAAGTAATTCCGACGTTTTGCTCTCGGCCACCAAGACCTGAAACGGCCCAAGCTGAAAATGCGCGTCCAGCAGGACGAGAAGGCTCGCCGCCAATGAAAAATTGAGCAGGGTTTTGTCCTGCCAGGCATAAAATGATGGCTTGCCGTATCGAAGGTGGCGAGGGCCACGCCAGGGGCACATTTCTGTCATGCCGCCGTCACGAACGACCGCGCTACTTCGCCGAACAAGATCTATTCTGATGAGAGCACACGTCGCAACAGGACGGGAATGGCTACCCACTCAGCTAACCGAGATGCAGACTTTGGAGCCTTGATTCAGGCCATCGTACGTCGACGAACAGGAGGATAGGAGCCAAGGAAAAAGAGAGCACAACCGCGCACCGATTTCGCCTCTACCCAGTGACGTCCTGTGGCATTCGCAAATCTGACAAATTCAAACATTCAGTGGCACGACCGGGGTGTTTTGCCGGGGGTCGGGAGGAAAATTCGACCGGTGTTGAACTCTGATCAACCTTCGCTGAGAGCCAAGGGGCACTTCGAGCCATCACTCTGGGCAGGCGGAACGAAGGTACCCTCTGCGTATCACATGCAGCCCTGGCTTGAATAACAAAGAGTAAGGCTGGTCGAGCGCAGAGGAAAACTTGGGAAAGCGACCCGCCGGACACGAGAGTGCTCGAGGACAGCGGAGATAACCTTGTCATAGGGTTCGGGTACAAGCAAAAGTGGCCGCCCCAAAAGGGAACGGCCACTCTTGTGTCGGGAAACTGATTTAACTAATTACCTCTTCAGGAAGCGCCGTGCCATGCCGAGCGAGCCGAGGGCCGCACCGAGCAACATTGCTGTGGTGCCGCCGTCCGGCACAGTGCCCGGGGTGCCAAAGAGCGTCCACCCCGAAAGGCCATAACCACCAGCGGTAGCCGGAATCGTAATAATGCCGCTTAGATCTCCAACGTACCAAACTTCAGATCCATAATTTGGGCCGTCATACTTCGCAAACAGATATACAAATGTGCCGCCGGTGCCCAGATTTATAGATGTGCCGGTGCCGTTTACACCTGTAAACGCGGCAGGCGCCAAGGGACCAAAATCGTTGTTTGAGCGAGTGTAGGTCTGTCCGTTGGCTTGGTCAGTGGTGCCAAGGGCCATGCCGACCAAATGATTGACATAAGTTAGTCGATCACCGTCGCCGGATGGTATTCCAAATTGCACGAAGCCCAATTCATGGGCGTCGCCGATTGTAAGGGCACGGGCATTGGGACTGAATGCTAACATTGTCGCGCATACCGCCGTGCAGAGTAGCGCCAGTTTAGTTGTGGGAATTATATTTATTTTCATAGGATTTTCGGGTTTTCTAAAGAAGGAAGCAGGCTTTGTGCCAAGACTTCAGTTCGCGTGTCAGAAAAGCTGTAATATTCTTGTTACTAAAGACTTATCAAGATGCCACGATTCCAGCAAATTCCGTATGAGTCCGCGTTGAGTCGTAAATTACCTCGACGAGCCACAGTAGTACGGGTGGATTCGAGATATGTAATAGCTTGGCAATTACAGTTTTACGGCGGAACCTAGGAATTGTACGGATTCCCGACGGTCTTCGTTGCCTGCAGCTCTGCGGCTAACTGTTGCAGCACAGTTTCACCTCGCCGGATCCTACGGACACTGAACCGCGGTCGGGAGAAGGGCTATTGGTTTTTACGCTGACCAGCACCGAAGACCGCCTTTTACTTTGGCTGCAGATCTGCGAGGGCATGCCTTGCTTCGGATGCCAGAGGCTCCTGAAGACCGCCAACCAAGGCTTGATTAAGGACGTCGCGTGCTTCGGCTTTTTGTCTGGTCTGAAGTTGAGACATTCCCAGATAGAAAAGAGAATTGGCGTTGAGCGATGTTTTCCGAGCGCTTTCCTCCAATAATTGGATTGCGCGCTGGTATTCCTTTTTCTCATAGCTCAATCGTCCAAGAAGTTCCGCCAATTCGCCGTCATCTGGTAATGCCTTACGCGCTTTTGTGGCAAGGTCGTACGCCGCAGCAGTTGTGGATGGCTCTTGCGCATACAGTTTGGCCAGGCGTTTTTGCGCAGGCGCGAAATCCGGTGATCGACGAAGGATGCTCGTGTATATCTCAGATGCCGGCTTTATCTGACCGCGCTGTTCATCGAGGGCGGCCTGGGCCATGAGGGCGGGCAGATACTCAGGACTTGCTTGCAATTCCTTTTGGATCTCGTTCTCAGCCGCCACGAGTTCCTTTAAGTTTTCATCCAATGCAGTTAACGAAAGAAATGTTCTAGCGTCAGCAGCTTCCGGGAAGTCGGAACCGGTCGCCAGAGCTTTTTGCATGGTTTCACGAGCCTCATTCACTTTTCCCAATCTATAAGCAGCCCAAGCCAAATCGTGGAGGATCGACGGATCGTTTTCGCGCTGTCGTGCTGCCTCCTGCAGAAGGCTGTACGACCAAGCGAGATTGCCACTTTGGTAGGCAACCTTTCCGAGAATGCTGGTGACCTGGGGATCATTCGGCGTCAGTTCGCGCGCTTTTTTTGCGTAGGCGAGAGCTTTCTCCTTATTCTGAAGGGGCCCGGCATAGAGTTGCGCGAGTTTGGTTGTCGCCGAAGCCAACCGAGGATTTAGTTTTAGTACCTGCTCGAAAGCCGCGGCCGCTTTATCCGCTGCGCCTTGTTTCTCATAAGCCTCACCCAAACGCGTCTGAGCGATGACGTCGTTAGGTTGCTTTTTCGCCATTGCTTCCAGTTGTGAAACCGACAATTCTGGCGCAGCGGCGGCATCGTTTTTTAGCAAAGCGAGATGACGTTTGCTTTCCTCCTTGCCGGGAAAATCGTTGGTCGCGCTCGCGGCTTTTTGGAGAGCCACCCTGGCTAAGTCTGGCTGACCCATCATATAAGCCGTCATGCCAAGGTGGAATTGGACTTCCGGACTATCGGGTAACTTTGCTGCGCTCCCTTGCAGAATCGCCAGGGCTTGTTGATACTCGCCGCGCTTGGACAAAATCCAGCCAAACGTGTCAGCTATTGCGGGATCGTTTCCCTGGAGGTCGCGGGCTTTGCGCGCCAGATCGTAAGCCTTGCCTAGATCATTCAGTCGATCGGCATAGAGGCAAGCAAGATTATTCAGAGCTGAAACTAAGTCAGGTTTCAACGAGAGAAGGTGCTCGTAAGCATCGCGTGCTTTAGCGAACTCGTTTGTCCGCTCGTGCAGGAGCGCGAGTGTCATAAGCGCTGATGCATCATTAGGATTTTTCGAAAGCTGGGTCTGCAATTGACTGAGCGCTTGGGGAAGCTTGTTGGTCACAAGATAAGTTTGGACCAGCAAATCGTATGCGCCGCCAAAATTTGGGTCGAGTTGGAGTGTCTTTTGGAGCTCTGTCTCGGCTGGACCCCATTTTTCTTCCGCTACCAGGATCTTCCCCTTGAAAAAATGGGCTGCTGGCGAATCAGGTGTCTTTTGGAAGTGACGATCTATCCTCTGCTGCGCAGTATCAAAATGCTTTTCCAGCAAGTCCAGTTCCACGAGTTGATCGACTGGCCACAAGTTATCTGGCGCGAGCTCGGCGGCTTTTTCAAATGCCTGGCGTGCTTCGTCATTTCTCTTGGCTTGACGTAAGGTCAGGCCTAATGCCATCTGCGCTTGTGGATCGCGCGGTGCAAGCTTTGCTTCCTCGCCGGTGATTACAGCGGCATCGTCAAAGCGATCAAGCGAGCCATATGCAGCGGCCAAGAGCAATGCCGCAGGCCTTAACTCGGGAGACCTCTTCAGCAAACGCGTCATCGGTTCAATAACAGCTTCGCCATGGCCAGAACGAAGATTGATGTCGGCAAGAAGCAGTATGGCTTCGGCGTAGTTCGGGTTAATTGAGATGGCCTGATCCAACACTACCTTTGCCTGGTTCATGTTATTCTTTTTGAGATAAGCACGTGCCAGTTCGTACTTGATAAGAGGAGTGTCCGGATAGGTTTGGTCGAGCCTTTCTAAAACCTCGGTAGCTTTTTTCGTGTCGCCCTTTGCTAGCAGTACCTCGCTTTCCAGTCTGTGGCCATCTATGTATTGCGGCTCGCGGCTAAAAACATTTTCAAGAAGCGAGAGAGCCTCGTCATATTTACCTTCCTTAAAGGCAAGCTCGGCTAGCAAAGTCCAGCCTGGCAGATAGTCGGGTGCCTGTGTGGTCATCTCAGTCGAAATTCTTCTTGTTTCTGCGGTATCACCTGCCGCGGACATGAACGCTGCATATTTCAAGCGCTCCATGGAACGAACAGGCGCAAGCTCCGCTGCTTTTTTGAATTCTTCGCCGGCTTGTTTCTGGTCTTTCTTGAGCAGATAGAGATCTCCCAGCGCCATGTGCGCGGCGGAAGAGTTAGGATTGACGGTAAGCGCTGGCCGCAGGGCTTTTTCTGCCGCAGCTAAGTCGCCACTGCTGAGAAACAGATTCGCCGAAGCGAGGTGAAAAGAAACGTCGTCCTTTTTAGGGTATTTCTCGAGATGTTGCTCCGCGGCCTGAATGTCTTCCTTGCTTCGCGCCGCTTCAGTCAAAGCGATAATCGCGTCTTCATTGTCTGGGGTCTGCTCCAGCACCTTAAGGGCTTGTTTGCTTGCATCGGCGAAGCGCCCTATGGCCAGATAACATCGGGTGAGCCGTATTCGATTTTGATCGTTCTTGGGAGCCAGCTCGTTCGCCTTCACAAGGAACGCAGCGGCACGCAGCGGTGATCCATCCTCCAGCCACATGGTTCCAATTCTTTCGAAGGCGAGCGCGTTTTGCGGGTCTAGCCGCACCACGTTGAGGTAGCTTACCTTTGCCTTGTCGTAATTGCCGGCTTTAAAATAAGAGTCCGCCTCCGCGAGAAACCGTGTCTTCTTGGCTTCCTTAGAGCAGGAGGCGATGAGTGCAGCCGCTAGAGTAAGCGTTACGATTCTAAATAACATTTTCGACGTTTGCATATGGAGGATGGCTTTAATGTAAGTTGATATTTGTAGCTGCGCGTTCCTTAGAAATACCCAGTTTTTCCATGAGTTCGTAAAGAGTCGGTCGACTGATGCCGAGCTCGGCAGCTGCGGAAGTGATTTTGCCAGAGTTCTTCTTAAGGGCCTGCTCAACCATTTCTCGTTCGACGTGCTCGCGTGCTTGTCGCAGAGTCGTTGCAGCCGAAGACACCACTCCCCGATCCCGTTCCAACTCGAGGTCCTTTGCGGTCACTCGCGACCCACTGGTCATAATCACGCCCCTTTTCACCCGGTTTTGGAGTTCGCGGACATTTCCAGGCCACGAATAACAGCTCATCGCGCGCAACGCGTCCGGCGCGAAAACCATCCTGGTCCGGCCGTTTTGGCTGCCATACCTTTGCAGAAACTCGCGGGCCAGGAACACAATATCTTCCCCGCGTTCACGAAGCGGCAGAAGGCGAATCGTGACAACAGCAAGACGAAAATAGAGATCTTCGCGAAATTTCCCGTTATTGATCAGCCCTTTTAGATCGGCGTTGGTCGCGGCCACCAGCCTGGTATCGACTTGAAGCTCTTGTCTCCCGCCGACTCGTTGCAAGCGCTGTTCTTGAAGGAACCGGAGGAGTTTCACCTGAATAGCTGGCGGAAGCTCTCCAATCTCATCTAGAAAGAGGGTGCCGCCACTGGCTGTTTCCAATAGCCCTTTGCGTTGAATGTGAGCGCCGGTAAAAGAGCCTTTTTCGTGGCCGAACAACTCACTCTCCAAAAGGTTTTCAGGAATAGCATTACAGTTGATTGCGACAAAAGGGCCGTCCTTGCGCGCGCTGCGGTGATGAATGGCCGCTGCCGCCATTTCTTTACCGGTGCCGCTTTCTCCCAGCAAGAGCACTGGAGCATTAGTCCCGGCCACCTTGCGAATGAAAGCAAAGACTGCCTGCATTTGTGGACTGGTGCCGAGCATGTTCTCAAAGACATCAGAGCGCTGGCTTTGTTGTAACTTGTGGTATTCCTTCTCGAGTTCCATCACGTGGATGCAGCGACGAATGAGCAGCCTCAGTTCTTCCATTTCCACAGGCTTGCACAAGAAGTCATAGGCGCCCGCGCCAACCGCCTGGATGGCGTTGTGTTTTTCCCCCTGCCCGGAAATAATGATGACCTTGGCCGTGTTATCGATTGCAAGTATGTCGGATAGCACGGCCAAGCCTTCGTCGCATTCATTGGGGCAAGGTGGTAGACCCAGATCAAGTAACGTTACCGCTGGAGAGTGAGCCTCAAAGCTTTCAACCGCTGCCTTGCGATCTTCGGCGAAGTGGACTTCGTAATCCTCGCCCAGGGCCCATTTCATCTGGGTCCGGATGGCTTCGTCGTCATCCACAATGAGCAATTTCGGTTTCATGCTGTTTGGCATTTGAGAGGCAGCATGACTCGGAACGTTGTGCCTACGCCGAGTTCGCTTTCTACGTGGATCTTCCCATAATGGGCTTCGACAATTGTCTTGGATTGAAACATACCAATGCCCAATCCTTTTTTCTTTGTGGAGCGGAACGGCCGGAAAAGAGAATTCTTGATAAACTGCTCACTCATTCCGCATCCGTTATCACTCACGGATAAGGCTACCCACTCTCCCTGGCGTGTCGTCTCCACCGTAATCCGGCCGTTCGTGCCGACCGCATCGCACGCGTTGAGAAGGAGGTTCGTACATACGCTTTGAAGTTGTTGTCCATCGGCCAATATCTTTGGGATCTGATCAAATTTGGTTACCAAATTGTTTTCCAGTGTCCCATTCAAGGTTGCGAGAGCTTCCGTGACAACGACATTGAGATCCAATTCTGCGGTCTTGAGACGCAATTCATGCCGCAGGGCGTTCATGCGGTTGATAAGATCATTGATCCGGCTGGCCGCGCTCCCGATTCCGCGGAATGCATCCTGCCGGAAAGCGGGATTGTCGAAGTGGGCCGGCAGATTCTGCAACATGAGGCCCAAGGTTGAGGCTGCATTCTTTAGGTCATGAATCAAGAATGCGGACATGGTTTGAAACGCCTCGAGCTCTTTCTTTTCCATGATCTCTTCTGTAAGTCTCAGCTTCAGGAGACTCGCCGCCACTTGCTCGCCGATGCATTTTAGCAAGTCCATCTCTTCCGCCGAGTAGCCGAGCCCCCTAACGCGGTCTGCGAGGACTATTACTCCGACCCAGCTCTCTCCACCGACCAGCGGAACACAAATGGGGCTGCCCCCAGTGCGGAATTGCCCACTGCTTCTCTCCATGAGCTCTCGTGCCCATTTTTCTTTTGCTCTACCGAGATCAAAGGGTCGTGACACTTTGATTAACTCACTTGAATTGAGCTCCTTCCCCGCGATCGAGCTGATCGAATCGTCGCTCGGCGCCTGCTCCGCATTAGAGGTTGAGCTCACTCGCATCAGGCGCTCTCCGTGCTCATCGAAGAGCCAGGTCGAGACAGAAAGCGCACCAAATGTCTCTGAAATCAACCGCGACGCGATCGTGGCAAGCGCAGTCTCATCGAGGGCAATCGAGAGACTTTGAGTGAATCGCGCCCAAATCTGACGGAAATCATGCTGCGGCCTTTTAAAGTGGCGACTGACGAAGAGCTGCAGACTTTGCCGAGCTCGGTCAGAAAGAAGCAGAACGGCTAGGATAGCCACCCCAAGGAGGACGACAAACGCTGCGATTGGAAAACTGGCAGCACCGCCAAAGCGGGCGACGATTTGAGCCAATACGCCAACAACAAAAAGATATGCCCCGGTCAGCAACACCGTGATCGAGGTATGTAAAACGGCGCGTGATGGATAGACATCAATTTCGCCAAATCCGCTTCGAACATAAGCAGCGGTGATCAGCGCGCATCCGATTAGAAGAGCAGTCGCTTCGACGCTGAGTTGACTCGGGCTGTAATCCGAGAAAAGCAGCGCCTGACTTCGGGTGTAAATGCAGGCGCCAAAGATCACCGCAAGCCCCAGAACCAGGAACTTGATTCGCCAGCGCATCGTTCCAACGGCGGCGCGGAAGGTCCGCTCGATATTCGTCAGAATTAACACCGTCGAAATGAGGATCAGAACGTTTAGAATCTTTGCGGGTTCATCAAGCTTGAGTCCCCATCCGTGAACGGGTTGCTCGTACGTGACGACGTAGAAAAAAGGACTGTAGAGGGCCGCCAACGACAACATTGGAACCAAAAAAGCGCCAAGAAGAAGCCACCGCGATTGGACGAGAAAATCGCGGTAGTTTGCCCTGGAATATGTCAGGCTAAACGTTAGCCAAATGCCAGGGAGAAATGATCTTGCCACCAGAGAAAGCGTTTGCCAAAAGGCCGCCCTCTCAGGAAGGAGCGTATCGTTTGCTATTGCCCCAAACAGGCTTTCCAAGGCAAAAGCCAGCATTCCAGCCGAGAAACACCAGGTCGCAAGCGAACGCTGCTTTCTACGGGCCGCAGTCGCCGCCAAAGCGGCGCTGAACATGGCGGCGGCCAACGCTAAAACGGCATTCGGATTCACAATTGGCTCCGAGCTGACATGATGAATCGCATTGCAGTTTCAGTTATGGCACGAGTTTCCGGCCGATCACTAAATCGAGGTCTCATTCGTTCAGCGAAACGCTCTCTGGGCGCGAGCCGTAGCGTCGGGTCTCTGAAGCGTTCTCCGGAAACCGGAGGACAAAGTTCTCGAAAACTTGCGTAAAAAATGAAACGGGGGCGAACCAGGCGCCCACCGGAAGAAAGGCAGAACCTTCGAGCCCGGTGCGATGCCTCAGCTTTATTCTACTGAGCGAGCCCGGATCTCACCCTTGCGGAGCCACCACAACAGCAGCAAAAGCGGAATCAGCGAAAGGACGAAGAAGATAGGCCCGCCACGGGTGTGTATGGGACTGTGAATCATCTGCGGGCCTACAT
>QHOS01000026.1 GCA_003219415.1 Verrucomicrobiota bacterium
ACTCGCACACGCGCGACTCTCGGCAACGGCGAGTTTCGTATACCACTTCTACGAACCAACCGAGACGTGGAAGCAAAAGGCGGATGCGGAAGCGCTCGAATCGCTGCGACTTCAGCCAAACCTCGGCGAAGCCCATCTCGCCCTGGGGCTTTATCACTATTATGTCGAAGGCGATTACGACGCAGCTCTGCGGCAATTCGGCGTCGCGGCGGAGGCGCTTCCCAACGACGGTGACGTGGGCCTCTACACCGCAGCAGTTCTAAGACGCAGTGGGCATTGGACGCAAGCACTCGCGGCTTACCAACACGCGGAACAGCTCGACCCGCGCAACGCCATCACGCTCTATGACGCGTCGCAGACTTATTTCGGACTGCGCGATTGGCAGAAGGCGGCTGAGGGAATGGATCGCGTGCTCGCGCTTTTCCCTGATTCTTTCAACGTAAAAATACAACGCGCTTACATTGAGTTTTACTGGAAAGGCAGCACGGCGCCGATTAAAGCCGCACTGCAATCTTTACCGCCTAATTTAGATCCTGACGGCGTCGTCACTTTCGCGCGCTGGGACGTAAGTTTGATGGATCGCGATGTGAATGGCGCTGACAAGGCGCTGACTGCTTGCCAGCTCGATACGATCAGTTCGCAGACAGGGGTCAGACTGCCAAAAAGTTATCTTCAAGCCTGCGTCGATCTCGTGCGCGGCGACACAGCGAAAGCGCAGTCGGAGTTCGAAGCCGCCCGGCCGGCTATTGAAAAAATCGTGGCTGATAGCCCGCAGGACGGTACGCGTCGCGCCCAGCTCGGGCTGCTGTATGCGTTCCTTGGGCGAAAAGAAGACGCACTGCGGGAAGGACGACGAGCGATGGAACTGAAACCCATCACGCACGATGTGATCGAGGGCGCGATAGTTGAAGACTTCTACACTTTGACCTGCGCCCGCCTTGGAAACACTGACGAGGCGATCAATCGAATCGAACGCCTTCTCACCACGCCTTTCGCCGTCGATTACGCCGACGAAAGCATCACACTTTCAGACCTGCGACAGCGCTGGGAATGGGACCCGCTACGGAATGATCCGCGTTTTCAAAAAATCCTCGCCGGGCCTGAGCCGAAAACTTTGTACAAATGATATCGGTTACAAGGTGGATCGGCTTCTCCTGAAAATGCCCGTCCGGCTCGGACCGATGCCATAAGCAATCGCCGAAGGCTTCGCAGCATTGATTCTTTGTTTAAGTTTTGTCGCATCAATGCATGCACAACAATTTCCAGCAGAACGGGTGGCTGAAATTCAGACTGCCTTGCGCGACGCCAGGCTCGATGGCTGGCTCTTCTACGATTTTCGGCATAGCGATCCGCTCGCTTATCGGATTTTGAAGCTGGACGAAAACATGCTTGCTTCTCGCCGCTGGTTCTACTACGTCCCAGCCTCGGGCGAGCCGGTCAAAATTGTGCAGTCGATCGAGCAGTTCAAACTCGACTCGCTTCCCGGCAAGAAGATTGTGTTCCGCGGCTGGCAGGAATTACACGCGCGTCTGCGAGAGGTGCTGGGCGCGGGCGCCAAGGAATCGAAGCGCCGCGTTGTCATGCAGTATTCGCCCATGAACGATATCCCTTACATCTCACGCGTGGACGCCGGAACGATCGAGCTGGTCCGCTCATTTGGGGTCGAACCGGTCACGAGCGCGGAACTAGTACAACGATTCGAAGCCGTGTTTTCTCCGGCTCAATATCAGATGCATGTCGAAGCTTCCGATAAAATGCATCGCATCATTCAGGAAGCATTTGCCGAGATAGCGCGCCGGATTCGCGCCGACGAACCAACTACGGAGTGGGATATTGCGCAGTTCATGCTCCGTCGCTACAGCGAAGAAGGAATGCAGCAGGAGCCCATGATCGTTGCGGTGAATGCAAACAGCGCCAATCCGCACTATATGCCGACGAAGGAAAAGAATTCACCTGTCAGGCGCGGCGATTTCGTGCTGATCGATGCGGCCACTAAACTGACCAAACCGGAGGCAGTCGCGACCGACCAAACCTGGACTGGCTATGTGGGCGAAAGTGTTCCTGAAGAGTACTCGCGCATTTTCAATATTGTGCGGGACGCGCGTGATTCTGCCGTTGATTTCGTGCGCAAAAACATTCGGGCGGGTAAATCGATTCGCGGAGCGGAAGTCGATGATGTGTCGCGTGGTGTAATTACACGCGCAGGTTTCGGAGAACAATTCACGCATCGCACCGGCCATTCCATTGGCGAAGAAACTCACGGCAATGGCGTCAACATCGACGATTTCGAGACGCGCGATTCGCGCCGCATCATTCCGGGAGTTTGTTTTTCGATCGAGCCTGGAATTTACCTCGAAGGAAAGTTTGGGGTTCGATCCGAAATTAACGTTTACGTTTCGGATAAAGACATCGAAGTAACAGGGCAGCCAATTCAAACGGAGATCATCGCGATCCTAAAGACTCCGTGAGGTTCGAGTCGGCCAGGCATTTCACGCGAGGTGCGTGCGCGCGCAGGAAACGACAGCGCCTCGACCCGCCTTCATTGATTTCGGCGCGGCAGGCACAGCCCATTCGACTTCGCTCAGGACAGGCTCATTGGCGGCTACAGTCACGCCTTCGCGTAAACTTCGGCTCCAGCTTCGTTGAATTCGGTCGCTTTCTTTTTTAGACCTTCTTCCAGCGCAGCGTCTTCGCTCATGCCGTGCTCCGCTGCGTACTTCCTTACGTCTTCCGTTATCTTGACGAGCTTCGTCTCCCAGCGAATCTCGCCCTGCGGGTGATTTTTGATGTCATCTACCCGGCCGCTCCCGCTCAAAGCCGTGTTCATCGAGATGCGCCTCAAACTTTTTGATAAAATTCGCCCTGCTTCGCGAACTCAGCAGCCTTTTCTTCCATTCCACGTTTCATCGCGGCTTCATCACTCAACCCTTTCTCGGCTGCATAACGACGGACATCCTCCGTGATGCGCATGGAACAGAAATGCGGACCGCACATGCTACAAAAGTGTGCTGTCTTTGCTCCTTCACTCGGCAGAGTTTCGTCGTGGAACTCGCGCGCGGTTTCGGGATCGAGTGAAAGATTGAATTGATCTTCCCATCTGAACTCGAATCTTGCCTTCGAAATCGCGTTGTCGCGATATTGCGCGCCGGGATGCCCTTTTGCTAAATCGGCGGCGTGCGCAGCGATTTTGTAGGCGATGACGCCATCCTTGACGTCTTTCTTGTTAGGCAACCCGAGATGTTCTTTCGGTGTGACGTAGCAGAGCATGGCGCAGCCGTACCAGCCAATCATCGCCGCGCCGATCGCGCTGGTGATGTGATCGTAGCCGGGTGCGATGTCGGTCGTGAGCGGCCCCAGCGTATAGAACGGCGCTTCGTCGCACCACTCGAGTTGCTTCTCCATGTTCTCCTTGATCATGTGCATGGGAATGTGGCCGGGGCCTTCGTTCATCACCTGCACATGATGTTTCCACGCGCGCTGAGTCAGCTCGCCTTGCGTGTATAACTCAGCAAACTGCGCTTCATCGTTTGCGTCAGCAATACTACCGGGCCTCAGGCCGTCACCGATGGAAAAGCTGACGTCATACGCGGCCATAATCTCGCAGATCTCGTCCCAATGCGTGTAGAGAAAACTTTCCTGATGATGAGCCAGACACCACTTGGCCATGATGCTCCCTCCCCGAGAAACAATCCCTGTCGCGCGTTTAACCGTTAAAGGGATGAAGCGTAACAGGACGCCGGCGTGCACGGTGAAATAATCGACTCCCTGCTCCGCCTGTTCGATGAGCGTGTCGCGATAAATTTCCCAAGTCAGTTCTTCCGCGCGGCCCCCGACTTTTTCCAGCGCTTGGTAAATCGGCACGGTGCCGATCGGCACGGGCGAATTACGAATGATCCATTCGCGCGTTGCGTGAATATTTTTGCCGGTGCTGAGGTCCATCACGGTGTCGGCGCCCCATTTCGTTGCCCAACGCATTTTCTCCACTTCCTCTTCGATCGACGACGCCACGGCGCTGTTGCCGATGTTGGCGTTGATTTTTACCAGGAAATTGCGGCCGATGATCATCGGCTCGGATTCCGGGTGATTGATGTTGGCGGGAATGATTGCGCGGCCGCGCGCGACTTCGGCCCGCACAAACTCCGGTGTTATTTCTTCCGGGATGTTGGCGCCGAACGATTCGCCGGGGTGCGCGAAGTCTAATGAGTCGCGTGATTCGTGATTTGTAACTCGTGAATCGTTTTGTCCGATTCTCGATTCTCGATTCTCGATTTGTCGGCCACTCTCACGAATGGCGATGAATTCCACCTCTGGCGTGATGATTCCCTGGCGAGCGTACCAAAGCTGGGTGACCGGATGATCGGTGGAGGCGCGTAATGGTTTGCGGCGCGCCCGGCGGTCGCGCCCTACCAGGTCATTCTTCCCGTTTCCGCCGACTGCATGTTTTTCCGACAGGTAGCCATCATCAATTGGCCTAACGACTCGTCCCTCGTATTCCTCCACATCGCTGCGTGCGCGAATCCAGTTCGTACGCAACGCTGGCAGGCCCTGCGTGACATCGCCTT
This sequence comes from Verrucomicrobiota bacterium, assembly GCA_003219415.1. Lineage (GTDB taxonomy): Bacteria > Verrucomicrobiota > Verrucomicrobiia > Chthoniobacterales > UBA10450 > Udaeobacter. The sequence goes on from QHOS01000026.1 coordinate 4,563, forward strand.
GAAAATCGGGAGCGCCCCACGGGCCGCTCGTGTCGTACACGCGTACTGGTTCGTTCTGGAGAATTACGGGCGAGGCGTCCGCGCGACCCTCGATCTGGCCGCTGATCGATTTCGTCGGTGCGAGCGAGATTTCCCGGAACGGGACGCGAATATCCGTATGCAATTTGCCCGCGACGTAAGTCTTTTTGGAATTGAAACTCGATCGACTCCCGTCTCTCTCGCCGCTAGCCGTCGCAGCTTTACCTTCTATGTCGCTCGCTCCATTTGGCAAAGGCGTTTCTGTGCCTTGTGAATCAATCGAGTCTTTGGGCGCAATCATGAATGAGTAAGTGTGCTTTGGGGAGGTCCCTCATTTCATTCGGAATGACATCATAAAACAAAAAGCCATGCGCGATCGCGCGCATGGCTGACATCACCAGTCCGGCATCGGACCCTCGCTCCCTTCGGCGGCATTACCCGCATCAGGTTCAAGGGGTCTCCACTCCCGCCGTCGCGGGACCAGACTCTCAGCCATTGCGGCTCCCCCGCAGTTTGCTTCTTGGTCAGAATAGGACTCGTATTTGCGAAGTCAATGGTAGCGACAGGTGTGTCGCCTGCGAACTCCCATGCAGTCGGCGCGGCTGCCACTACAGCGGACCCCAATCGGCGACGCCGCGCCTGTAGCGAAACTGCTGACGAGATTCTATCCCGCGGGTTGCGTAGCCGATTCTTCTTTCATGTCAGAGTGAAAGACGGCTTGCCACTGACCTTTTATCATCCGCCAGACAGAACCGTTATTATAGGTGCCGGACGTGTCCTTGCCTTCCGACGTGGACTGAACCTTCGCCTTATAACTAATGATGGCGGTGCCAGGATCCGGAAAGACGACATTGAAATCGCTCAAGTCAAACGATTGCATCTCCGTCTTTGCCATTGCGTCCAATTCTTTTTGCAAGGTTAGGATTCCGTTGCTGTAAACAGCCACAAGATCTGCGGAAACGAGCTTCTTGAAGTCGTCCTGTTTCTTGTCTTTGAACGCTTGCCAGGCCGCTTTTTCCTTGGAGATAATCGCGTCTTTGTTGTTGTCGGGTGCGGCGAATGAAATCGCGATCGTCGCGCAGAGCGCTATCAGGGTGTAGCTAAGTTGTTTTTTCATGAGGTTGGTTCTTTCGTTAAGGTTGTATTCGATCAGGCGGGCAAACCCAATCAAAAAATTGTGTCGTTGATCGCCTACCCGGAAGGCCAATCCCGACGCCGGCGCGGAGGGCATCGCTACATCACGGGACAATCGGGGCTGATTCGAGGGACACTCTTTGCGAAGGAGTCGGCGCCTGCTGGGGCGCAGGAAATGCGGATTGACCAACCAGGTTGACTATACTTGTGTCTGCTTCCTTCAATTCCGCGTCCTGAACCACGAATTCATTCGGCGCCGATTTGATCTGCTTGCGATAGTCCGCGACGAGCAGTGGCGGCTGCTTCTTGATTCCCAATGCGCGATAACTCTCGATCCCGACGCTGATGGCGTGGGCGAGCTTTGCGCGCCATTCTTTTTGCGCAATCAACCTGCACTGTCCCTGCTCTGTTAGAAAGCCGCCTTCGATCAGCACAGCCGGCACCTTGGTCAGGCGTAGCACAGCAAAGCGCGCGCGCTTGATGCCACGGTCATACTCGGGGATGTGGCCGAGCAGAGAATGATAGATGCACGCTGAGAGCGCCAAGCTTTGCGCATCGACAGCGCTGCCGGGTTGGGTACTGAGAGCACTTGGAGCTACTGCGCTGTCGGACGTGGATGGCGCTCCGCGCGGGGTAAACGAAAAAATCTCAAAGCCCGTGGCGTTCCGATCGTCATTTGAAGCATTGAAATGAATACTGACGAAAATCGAATCACGCGCCTTGTTGGCAATCTGTGCCCGAACTTCGAGAGGAACAAAGTAATCGCCCTCGCGCGTCATGATCACGCGCAGTCCTTTCGATAGTAACAGCGGGCGCAGCTTTCGCGCCACATCGAGAGCAAAATCTTTTTCGTAACCGTAACGACTCACCTGACCCTTGTCGTAACCGCCGTGTCCCGGATCCACAACGATAGTCTGAACTTTGCCGACGTTTGGGACACGGTGCGGGCGCACCAGCGGCTCGATTGTTTTGGCTACATCAGTGCGTGAGACAAGAAGCTTTCCATTCTGTTCGATCGCGGGAAAACACAACCAACTCCGCGCGCCGTTGATCATCACCTCGCGGCTGCCGCTGACAAATTCCAGCGGGTTCTTTGCGGCCTCGAATTCTACTTTTTCGCCAGAAGCGGCGATGCCCGCAGGCAATCCATAAAACCGCGAGATGTTATCGACGCTCAAATAATCCTGGCCGCTAAGTTTGATGATCTGCCAGTCGTCCGCGGCAAGTGCGGTTGCTTGGCTTATTGCGATGGCACCGGCCAGGAACGCGATCGCGAACCATCGTTTCACTGGGAGGACCATGGTTGCGTTATAGTATCGAAAACATCTCCAATCTCAAATCGCGTGAATCTGCGTCTGCGGGTGGCAATCTCGATGTGAAATTAAATTGACGCAGCGTTTTTTTTCGTTAAACACCGGAAATGTTTTGGTCTTGCCGACGTCTTCCCTCCTGTTGTGTCATCTCGCTCCTGCTTGGCTTAACGCTCCTGTTTGCAGTCCCTGTTCGCGCGGCTCAGACATTTCCGAAATGTTGCGTCTGGCGCGTGACAAACGCGAAGGCGCCATTTTACCTCGTGGGCTCAATCCATGCGCTCAGCAAAAAAGATTATCCACTCCCTGCGCCGTACGAGCTCGCGTTAAAAAATAGCAGGCGTTTCCTCTTCGAATTCGATCCGAGTCGACATGTCGAATTCGAAAAAAAATTTGAGACAGCGGGCAAATATCCTCGCGGACAGGATATCCGCTCAAAGATTCACCCTGACCTTTTGGCGTGGCTGCGCCAGAATATTTTGACTGTTGAGGCCGACCATCGCCAGGACAGGCGGGAACATGTCAGGGGCTTCGACAGCCAGATGGGCTACAAACCCTGGTGGATTGCACAGCATCTCGTCGGCCCGGCGACATACACTAAAAGCTCTCTCTCGCACGGGCTGGACAATTATTTCGTGGACCACGCCGCAAAAGAGAGAAAAGAGATTGCCGGCCTCGAATCAGTCGATGAACACGTCGCAGTCATGGGTGGGTTGTCAGATCGCGATAGCGAATTCATTCTGCGCGACGCTCTCGACGAGCCCAGGAACGCCGAAAAGGAATTCAGCAGGATGCACAAGGCATGGCTCAAAGGTGATACCGATGCTCTTTGGGCGGGGGACACTCGCCTCCGGACAAAGGCTCCCTGGATCGCTGCGCGTTTTGTCGATAACCGCAACACCAAATGGGTTCCGCGGATCGAAGCGGAACTGAAAAGCGGTAAGCCGACTGCAATCGTCGCTGGCGCACTACACTTCTCCGGTCCGAATAGCGTGATAAAGCTGCTGGAAAAACGCGGATACAAAATCGAGCAACTCTAGTCCGGAAAAACCGGAGAAGTATTTATGCCGCGTCGATCGAGAGTCACGGGCAGTATCGCCGCCAGCGGATGCCTTCTTCTCGCCGTCTGTCGACTTACATCTGGTGAGCTGGCTTCGAATGGTAAACACTGTCTTTGGCGAGTCACGAACGCCCCGGCGCCATTTTATCTCCTCGGCTCCGTTCATGCGTTGCAGTCATCCGATTATTTTCGGACGCCGGCCATCGAAGAAGCGATCAAACAATCCCAGCAAGTCTGGTTTGAGATCGATCCCAAAGATCAGTCCTTTGGAGAAAAACTCAGGGAAGCTGCAAAACTTCCCAGCGGCGAGTTGGTCCAGAGCAAAATACATCCAAAGACCTACGAATATTTGCGCAAGATCACACTCAGCAGGATGAACGACTGGCATCATCTTCGTCCCTGGGCCATCGCGATGATGTTGCGAAATCCAACTCTCGGTAATCCCGATTACCGCTGGGGCGTGGATAGCTATATCGCACAGCGAGCGCGCTACTACGGTAAGCCGACTGGCGGCTTGGAAACAGGGGACGAGCATATCCGTGTCTTTTCCGACATGTTCGACGCCGAAGGCGAAGTGGTCCTGCTGCAAGCTATAATCCACGCAAGGGACGAGGCGGGGCAGTTTCGACAAGACGTGGCAGCATGGAAAGCCGGAGACATTGCTCGTCTTTACGCGATACACACCGGTGAAATGAAAGAGGCTCCGACGGTTTCGTGGCGGTTGCTGGATCGGCGTAATGCAAGATGGATCCCGAGGATCGAAACGGCAATCAGATCGGGAAGACCGACATTGATCGTCGCAGGCGCACTGCATTTCGCCGGCCCGCGGGGCGTTATCGCGTTGCTCCAAGAACGCGGTTACAAAATCGAGCAGCTCTAGTCGCCATCGCGCGAACGCCGTAAAGAAAAACGCCGCTACGAGGCCTGCTCCACGGAGACGATCCTTTCTCCGTCTGACACCAGCGTCTTATAAAGTGCTTTCGTTTTTTGTGCGATTGACGTCCAACTAAAATTTTCCTCCACTCGTTTGCGCCCGGCTTTGCCGAATTTTTCGCGTAATTGTCGATCTTTCATCAGCTGATTGATGCGCTCAGCGAGATCTCGCGCGAATTTTTCGGGGTTCGCCGGCTCGAATGAGCCTTCCTTCGCTTGTTCGAGTGGAACCAGGAATCCGGTCTCGCCATCGACAACGACTTCTTTGATTCCGCCAACGGCACTGGCAACCACCGCGGTTTCGCACGCCATTGCCTCAAGATTGATAATGCCGAACGGTTCGTAAATGGAAGGGCAAACAAACACCGCTGCGTGCGAGTAAAGTTCGCGGGTCGCCGTTTGATCCACCATTTCATTGATCCAGATGACTCCCGGCCGCTGCGCTTTTGCGGCTTCCACTGCGGTTTTCATTTCTTCCGCCATCTCGGGCGTGTCCGGCGCGGCAGCACAAAGGACGATTTGGAAACCGCGATTCATGAATTGGATTGCGCGCAGCAGGTGTTGGAATCCTTTCTGGCGTGTGATCCGACCGACGAACAGCAGATACGGTGTGTTTGGATCGATGCCGTAGTGCTTGAGAGCATTGGTTGAATCAACTTTTCGGTATTGCTGCAGATCGATTCCGTTGTGGATCACGTGCACGCGCGCGGGATCCACATCGAACAATCGCTCGATGTCGCCCTTGGTCTCGCGAGAAACAGCAATGATCGCGTCGGCCATTTCCAGCGCCGTTTTCTCAACCCAAAGCGAGAAATCGTAGCCACCAGCGAGTTGTTCGCGCTTCCAGGGTCGAAGCGGCTCCAGCGAGTGGACCGTGATCACCAGCGGAATTCCGTAATTCTTTTTCGCCAAGATCCCGCCGAAATGGCTATACCAAGTGTGACAATGCACCAGATCAGCATCGATGTTGGTAGTATTGAAATCGGTGCATCGCCGCACTGCGCCGAAAACGGAGCGCAGCGGCTTTGGGCAAGTAAAATTGCTGGTGTCAACCTCGTAGCCGGTGACCGTGAGATTAGCCTCTTCAATGCGCTGATCTCCAAAGCAACGAACTCCGACCTGCATTATCTTCGCCAGTTCGCGCGAAAGATAGCCGACGTGAACGCCCGCGCCGCCGTAGATGTGCGGCGGGTATTCGTTGGTGAGAAAAAGAACTTTCACGAGCGTCCATAGAATGACGAGGCACGAATGTCGAATGACGATTAATGACAACGTTCGAATGACGAACAAACGCGTGCGGAGATCGAGATGGCTTGGAGATTCCTCATTTGTTCATTCCTTCGTCATTCGTCATTCGGATTTCGTCATTCAGCTAGCGTTGCACTTTCAACAGCAGCACCGGCACCTCCACTTCGTGGCGCACTTTGTCGACAGTCGCCCCGTAAAGTATGTCGCTGATGAAGCGGTGGCCGTGCGTCGTCATCGCAATGAGATCGACATTTTTTTCCCGAGCAAGTTTGATGATCTCGTCCGAGGGCTCGCCTAACGCCAGGACGGCGTCGCAGGAAAAGCCCTCCGCGGTCAGTTCACGGCTGCGTTTTTCCAGGTAAAGCCGGTCCTGTCTCATCTCTTCGCTCTCGGCGAGCTTGAGCTGATCGAAATTGCGCGCCACCCAGCCGTCGGCCACATGAACGAGGAGCAATTTCGCACCGGCCATTCGTGCAAGAGACTTGATATGGGTGAGAATGGTCTCATCGGCTGGGCTGTTCTCGAGCGGAATGAGGATATGTTTATACATGACAAAAATGACGAAATCCGAATGACGAACGACGAATAAAATCCGAACCTCGAATGGCGAAAAACCACAAATAAATCGCTAGCTTACTCTCCGGTTGCTGCTCGCAAACAGTACGCATGACGCTGCCGTTCCAAGATAAATCTTGCGCGCGCGCGTTTCGAGCTTCGGATTTTGTTATTCCTTCGTCATTCGTCATTAGGCCTTCGTCATTTTATTCAGGCATCGGCAAACCGATGAACCCATAGAACGCCTTACGAACCGCGTCTGGCATAAAAATATCGAAGAGCAGCTTCACGTTAAGCACAATAATAATGCCGGCTGCCGTCCAGCCCAGAATTTTCACCCAGAGACGGTTGGCAAACTCGCCCATTTTCGCCTTTTCCCCCGTAAACCGCATCAAAGGCCAAACGGCAAAACCGAGCTGCATGCTCAATACGACCTGACTGGCAACGAGCAATTCCGTAGTCTTGCCTTCACCGAAAATACCGATGATGAACACCGCGGGAACGATGGCGATGAGTCGCGTAATCAACCGGCGCAGCCACGGGGTGATGCGAAAATTCAAAAAACCTTCCATCACAATCTGTCCGGCGAGCGTGCCAGTCAGGGTCGAGTTCTGTCCGGAAGCGAGCAGGGCCACCGCGAAAAGGGCACTGGCCACGCCGACGCCCAGCAGCGGGCTGAGCAATTTATAGGCGTCCTGAATTTCCGCGACCTGCTGGTGCCCCGACCAATGGAAAACCGCGGCTGCCAGTATCAGGATCGCGCTGTTGACGAACAAAGCGAACATGAGCGCCGCGCTAGAGTCGATGGTGGCGAACTTGACCGCCTCGCGCCTGCCCTCCGGCGTCTGCTCGAACTTGCGCGTCTGCACGATGGACGAGTGCAGGTAAAGATTATGGGGCATCACGGTCGCACCAAGAATGCCGATGCTGACGTAAAGCATTTCCTGATTTGCGACGATGCCTGGATTGGGAATAAACCCCAGGAGGATGCCGGTCGGGCTGGGCTTGGAAAAGATCAGTTCAGCGGCAAAACAACCTCCGATGGTGGCGATCAGAGTGATCACAATAGCCTCGACATAACGAAAGCCTTTGGTTTGCAGATACAACACCAGGAGCACATCGGACGCAGTAATGATGCAACCCCACACCAGCGGAATTCCGAAGAGAAGCTGCAGCCCGATGGCCGAGCCGACAACCTCCGCCAAATCGCAAGCAGCGATGGCGAGCTCGCAAAGAACCCAGAGAAGCCAGACGGTCGGTGTCGAGTAGTGATCGCGACAGGCCTGGGCTAGGTCGCGGCCCGTGGCCACCCCGAGTTTGATGCACAAATGCTGGAGCAGGATGGCCATCAAATTGGAGATCATGATGACAGCCAGAAGCGAGTAACCAAACCGGGCCCCCCCAGCCAGATCGGTGGCCCAGTTGCCCGGATCCATGTAGCCGACCGCCACGAGAAATCCTGGGCCGGAGAAAGCCGCCAGTTTCCGCCAAAATGAAGCCGTCGTCGGAACGGCGATGCTGCGGTGGACTTCCGGCAGGGAAACCTCGCCAGCGGTTTTCCGCCAGGCTACATGAGGTTTTGCTGCAATTGTGCCGTCGCGTTGTGTCATCACTTTCCTGGCCGTTTCATTTTCGAGATCTTCACTGATGAGTAAGCTTGGTCTCGAAAATTAGTCTGACCTAATTTAGTTGTATAACAATATGATTCTGTCAATTATCAATTATTTATCTCTTTGACTATTTCGTCCTGAATCCTATTTTTCGGAGCATGCGCCGCAAGACGTCCTACTCCGCGCTCGGCAGTTCCACCGCGGTCGAGGATTACCTGGAACGCATCCTCGAACTGATTAACTCAAAAGGATACGCCCGCGTGGTGGACATCGCGGCCGCCTTAAGAATTTCCCAGGCAAGCGTGACCAATATGGTTCAGAGACTGGATGCCGAGGGTCTGCTGAAATACGAAAAGTACCGCGGACTTATTTTGACTGCAGCCGGTAAGAGCCTGGCCCATAAAATCGCCCAGCGGCATAAACTTCTGACTGATTTTCTGGGACTGCTTGGCCTCGACGATCGCGTCATTTATCATGATGTAGAGGGAATGGAGCATCACATTAGCCCCCCCACCTTGCGCGCAATTGAAGCTCTCACCGCTCAACTGCGGCGCCGACCGGCGTTGCTGGCGGAATTGCAAGCTGCGATTGCATAGGCGACCCATGAGGAAGAAAAGGATTTCATCGCGTCGGGCTGCGATTCCCGTTCGAGCGCTTGATTTCGTGATGTATAACACGAAAAACATTCGCCGGGCCCGGGCCTTTTATCAGAAGCTTTTTGGCCTCAAGCGCGGAGAGGAGTGGAATGATTTCTGGAGTGAGTTCGCCACCGAACCGTTGACGTTTAGTCTCAACGGCACGGGACATAAACGCCATCCTGAATGGGACTGGAGTGGGCCGGCGTGCGTCGCGCTAGCGGTGGACGACGTTCGCGCTGCGATTGATATTTGCCGCAGACACCGCGTCAAGGTCCTCATCGAGCCAGTTCAGACACGCGTCTGCTGGATGGCATGGATTGCGGATCCAGATGGCAACCGGATTTGCCTGCATTCACGCAAAGACGGGACAGCAGGATAGGACTACACCTTGCCAGACGCGGGGACTGTCGCTGCCGTGTTGCTGCTCAATTTCTTAAAGTGAAGTTGATTTACACGGCGACCGTCGCTTTGAGAAACCGTAACGATATAGTTGTCGATCTTGACCTGTTCACCCTGCTTCGGCAGGTGACCGAGCAGGTGCGTGACGTACCCACCGACGGTACTCACGTCTGCGCTCTCCAATTCTAGTTTCGCGAGCTCGTTCAATTCGTAAAGACCCAGCGCGCCGTCCACAGTGAATTCGTTTGCATTGATCTTACGAAACTCTTCCTTTTCAAAATCGAATTCGTCCTGGATATCACCAACCAACTCCTCGAGGACGTTCTCCATTGTCACCATGCCGACTGTGCCGCCAAATTCATCCACCACCAGGGCCAGGTGGGCATGCTTGCTCAGGAATAACTTGAGCAATTTCTCCAGTGGCATCATCTCCGGAATGGGAATTAAATCTCGTTTGATCTTCAGGAGATCGGGATGCTCCGCGCGCATCAGCGTGAGCAGTTCCTTGATGTGGATGAGGCCGATGGTGTTATCGAGGTTCTCGCGACACAGCGGAAACCGCGTGTGCCGGGATTCGATTGCTTTTTTCACATTGGCTTCGAAACCGTCTTCCAGATTGAAGTAAACGATTTCTCCGCGTGGCGTCATGATATCGCGCACCACGCGGTCACGCAGATCCAGCACATTAAAGACAAGCTCCCGGCCGAGAGGTGTGACCTCGGCGGATTTTACGCTTTCACTAACGATCAAGCGCAGTTCTTCTTCGCTGTGGGCCAGTTCACCTGCGGCGATGGGTTCCACACGAACAAGGCGACGAAGGACCCAGTTGCTCGCGGCGTTTAGGAACCAGATCGCTGGTTTAAAGATCGCGTAAAACAATCGTAGCGGCGCGCTGACAAATAGCGCAGCAGCCATGGATTTGCGGATGGCGAGAATTTTAGGGGCCTGTTCCCCAAGCACGATGTGCAAAAACGTGATGGCAGAAAATGCCAGCGTGAAGGAAATCGACTTGATTACCGCCGTGGATTCGATTCCCGCAATACCGAAAAAAGGTTGAAGCATTCGCGCGAGGAAAGGTTCCCCCACCCAACCAAGACCGAGGCTGGCTGCAGTAATCCCAACCTGGCAGGCAGAAAGATACGCGTTCAAATTGTCCCTGATCTGTTTTACGAGGGATGCTCGCTTAACCCCTGTGTCAGCCAGCGTCTTGAGCTGGCTGTCGCGGATTTTCACCAGCGCAAATTCGGCGACGACAAAGAACCCGTTGACCAAGACCAACGCCATAACCGTCATCAACTTGACGATCAGGAGCATCAACGGGTCCCAATGCCGCGCCACTACGTCAGCAATGAACGCCAGCGAAAATAATGAGGGGAAGTTCATCCAGATTCGTGTAGCAGCCGGTTTATGACCGGCCGATTCACGCGCCGCACGGCGACGCGCCTACGCTAGAAAATTCACCAGCTCGACTTGGTTACGCCAGGAATCAAGCCTTGAGAGGCCAGCTCACGGAAAGTCAGACGAGACATCTTAAACCGGCGAATAAAAGCGCGCCGGCGGCCGGTAACCTCGCATCGGTTCACGACACGCGTCGGACTAGCGTCACGCGGCAATTGACAAAGGCCGGCATAGTCCTTTTTCGCCTTCAGCTCAGCGCGTAACGCGGCGTACTTCTTCACCGTCGCGCGTTTGCGTTCATTGCGATTGATCCAGGAAGTCTTGGCCATAAAGAGTGCTGACTATAATGCAACACCTATGGTTTGCAACAGGACCCAGCTCCTGATCGCTTACCCCAAGGCGCTTGCTCGTCGTCGTTTGACCAGTGCGCTGGTCGACCCTCGGCCGCTCGATGGACCGGATGCACGCTTTTGCTTGAGTGATTGCGTCCGGTTCAGGCTGTCCTGCAACACCTTGACCAGATCGACAACATTGGTCGGGGCCGGAGGAGCAGGCGCTTTCGCCGCGATCTCTCTGTTCTGCGCTTTCTGCTCGATGATCTCCATTAATGCCGTCCTGTATTCGTCCCGATACTTTTCTGGTTCCCAGGAAACTGCCATGCTCTCGATTAGCGCCTGCGCCATTTTTAGTTCCTTATCGCTCACGGCTGTAGCCGAACCATTCTTCAAAACCTCGGTGCTCAGTATTTCGCTGGCGAAGTGCATCAGTTCCAAAATCAGAAACAACCCATCCGGTTTCACGGCAGCCAGATGCTCACGGTTGCTGATCACGACCTTGGCAATGCCGATCTTGCCGGTCCCGCTGAGCGCCTTATGCAAAACCGCGTAAGCTTTTTCGCCACCCTTTTGCGGCTCAAGGAAATATGGCTTGTAGAAAAACTTTGGATCGACCTGCTCCACGTCCACGAAGTCGGTAATATCGATGGAATGTGTGGACTCGATCCGCACCTTCTCGAAGTCCTCGTCCTTCATCACTACATAACGGCCCCGCTCGTACTCGAAGCCTTTCACGATTTGGTCGGCTGGAACTTCCTTTGAGTCGGCCTCCGCCACCTTTTTGTATCTGATAGGGCTAAGATCGCTGGAGCGAAGCTGTCGAAAACTAATTTTCTCTTCGCGCGTGGCTGGATAAACCGCCACCGGAATATAAACCAGCCCGAAGCTAATGCTGCCTTTCCAAGTAGGACGCATCGGTAGGCAACCCTTTTTCCACAGTAGCTTGAGCATGTCAACCTCCCAGCCCTACATGCCACCCTTGCGGATTTGCCTTGAAAGTTCGGGAAACGGCTTGATGTTGGGGCCTAGCGCATGAGCCTTATCGCCAGCTTCATGAATTTGGCAGGGCCGGACTTGATCGTCATCCTGCTGATTATTCTGGTCTTGTTCGGGGCGAAGAAATTACCGGAACTTGCCCGCGGAATGGGCCAGGCGGTGAAGGAGTTTCAAAAAGCAAAGGACGAATTCAGCGACGAACTGCACAAAGCTGGAAAGTCCGAGACCGAAACCGCCAAGGCTGACGTGAAACCGGCGCAATCGACTGTGCCGCGAAGCCAGGGCGAATCTGCAGCCAGCGTGACGCCGCCACAGTCGAACGAGGCAGTTACACCTGGCAATAAAGCCGACCAGGTCTAACCCTCGAATCGACGCGAGGTCGCGTTGCATTACCAAAGCTCCTGCAAAGCAGAGCACATCCATTCCGTCGCCTCTCCCCAGTGCGTGTTTGACCAAACGCGCGATCTACGGCAAAATCGCGGCTCGTTTATGGTCGAATCTGATCTACGCACTCGCATCAAAGAGATGCTTGTAAAAAACTTGATGCTGCAGGTTACCCCGGAACAGATTGGGGATGATCTTCCGCTTTTTGGTGCGAACGGTCTCGGTTTGGATTCCATCGACGCGCTCGAGCTGGTGGTGAGCATGGAAAAAACATTTGGGGTCGGTGTGCCAAGCTCGGAAGTAGCTGGCAAAGCGCTTCAAACCGTGAATACAATCCACGATTACATTCTCGAAAAGCGCAGCGCGGCTGCCTAAATTGCGGTAACGGCAGTCGTTGCCGATTCGACGTGAACATTCTCTACGTAGAGAGCAGCCGCAGCTGGGGCGGCCAGGAATACCGCACCTGTCTCGAGATCAATTGGCTGAATGCTCATGGGCATGAAGCATGGCTCATCTGCAATCCAGATAGCCAGGTGCACTCCAAAGCCTCTGAACTCGGCACACGTCTGGTGACGATCCCACTCAGCAGCCGAGTTGATCTGCTTTGCTCGTGGCGGCTGTGGAGATTTTGCCGGCGAAACCGCATCGATTTACTCAAAACCTACAGCTCGAAGGATCACTGGCTTTGTCTGCCGCTCTATTTCTGCGGGATTCCACTAAGCCGCGCGCGCTGCATCACCGACCCGATCGGAAGCAAAGGACGCGCATTTGTCTTCAAGCATGGCTGTTCGAACATTGTGGCCGATGCATCGGTGATCAAGCACGAACTTGTTCAGGAACACGGCGTTGATCCTGCGAAAATTGAAGTCATCGGTTCAGCCGTCGATTTGGAAAAATTCAAGCCGCCGCGCGATCGGATGAAATTCCGTCGTGAGATCAGTGTTGGCGCAAACGTTCCGCTCATTGGAAACGTCGGCATGATCCGGCCGGATAAAGGCCAGCTCATTCTCGTTGAAGCTGTTCCTCTGGTTTTAGCAGAGCGACCGGATGCGCGCTTCGTCGTCGTGGGACAGGGCACCGGTATCCTAAAGCGCGGGATCAACGTAAGGAACGCTATCGATCGCGCCGGCCTGGCCGATCAAGTCGTCATGGCGGGGTATCGATGGGACACGCCCGATGTTTATGCGGCGTGTGACATAATAGTGATCGCTTCGCTGCGTACCGAAGCATCACCCATCGTGTTGCGCGAAGCCTTTGCCAGTGGTCGTCCCGTCATCGCGACAAAAGTGGGCGATATTCCGGAAATTATTGGGCATCGACAGAATGGTCTGCTCATCGAACCCGGCGACGCCAAAGCTCTTGCAGCTGCGATACTGGAATTCATTTCTGATCCAAAATTGGCTGCGCATTGCGCGGCGAACGGTTTGCGCTATGCAGCCGAACATTTTTCGTTTGATGAAATGATGAAAGCAAAGCTTCGCGCCGACATTGCACTGTTAGGAAACGGCATGGATCGTGGAATGTCTGTCAGCACGATATCGTCGCAGGAGGTTGATTCTCGATCGGAAGCTCTCACGCAGTTGAAGAAGAATTGATCGCATCGATCAACTGACGGAAGCGCCCGAACCTGCTGCGGAAAGGCGTAAAACCCAGCGCGCTGAGTGATAGATTTTGTAAAAATTTAAAATTTCTGCGACGGCATCAGGTACGCTGTGCGTGATTTTGAAAAAGGAAAAATCTTCCTCAGAGATGAAGCCTGACTTAAGCAGACGGTCTGTAATAAACTTCATCCAGACCTTCCAATAATTTCCACGTGGCCGATCCAACATCACCACCGGAATAATACGGGCTTTCCCCGTTTGCATGAGTGTAAGCACCTCGAATGTTTCATCGAGTGTGCCAAAACCCCCCGGAAACAACGCGAACGCATGCGCCTCTTTCACAAAGTTCAATTTCCGCGTGAAAAAATAATTGAGGGTAATCAGCTTGGGATCGCCTTCGATGATTTCGTTGGCTCGCTGTTCAGATGGAAGCCGAATGTTAAGCCCGAAGCTATGCGCGCGGCCCGCGCCCCGCTGTGCGGCTCCCATGATTCCGTCACCGCCACCGGTGACCACCATGAAATTGTGCGCCACTATTTCCCGAGCGAAATCCTTCGCCACTTCGTACTCGGGTGAATCGGTTGGAGTGCGCGCCGATCCAAAAACGGCCACTTTTCGCAAATGCTGAAATGGCGCGAAGACCTTGGCCGCGTTGCGCATTTCTTTTATCGAACGATTGATCAACTTGAGATCCGCAACGCTCATGCGATCGCGGGCTATCGTCAGCGCGGTAACGATCATTTCCTCGATCAGTTCGGGAGATTCCTTTGCGTCCCAATCGCGAACCAATTGCCGCACGCGCGCATCGAACGGCGGATCAATACTCCATTGTCGCCGTGTTGGCTGATCGTGAATTGCACCCCCTGTGAAATCTTCCTCCATAGCTAAAATGTACTCGCAGTCGTCTCAGCTGCACGTTTGCGAATGCAAACACGTCTTCCGTTAAGCGGAAACCAGGTCTTCTAAAATCTCGCGCATGTGACGGATGGGCAGCGAATAATGCCCCGCGTTGTCAATGAACCGCGCGTTGCAGTCAGGCAATCGATTGGCGACTTCTTGCGCCAGATGCACTGAGAAAGCCCGGTCTTGCTTTCCATGCCAAAGCCGCACCGGAACACGTATGTCTTCCAGCGAAAATCCCCACGGCAGCGCATAGATCTGCGCGTCCGCCATGACCCCTTCAGCCGACCCACGCCAGGCGCGACGCTGGCTTTCAAAGATAGCTTCGAACGCTGCCGCATCGCGCAGGCTTTCTGCATCGCATGGTCGCAACATCAGCATTTTCAAAAGTAATGGCCGAAGATGGACAGGCGGACGCAAAGCCAGAATTGGGCGCGCCATACAAAATAACCTTCGCAAAAGTTGCGGTCGCGATCGATGGAGCGCCAGCATCCACCGGTAAAGTGGCAGCAATCCTCCTGCATCCTCAAGCTCGGCCATGGGAATCGCGCCGGCTACGATTGCAATTGCCCGCACCCGTCCCGGCATTGTCACTGCCATTGCGTACGCGTAGGGTGCGCCACCAGAAATAGCGAGTGCTCGAAATTCGCCAATACCGACGTGATCGAGAACTCGTTCGATAACGCGCGGCCAATCGGCCAATTTTCGATTGGGTTGCAAACTCGATCTGCTAATGCCCGGTCGGTCGGGTGAAATTATGCGAATACCGAGGTCGCGCGCTGGTTCGTCCGTAAGTCGCGCCATGGTGCGTGAGCTCGGCCAGCCGTGGCAAAATATCACCGGCACTCCATTTGGATCACCGTATTCTTCAAAAGCAACGACGGCACCGCTCTCGAGTTGAACGAAATTCTCCCTATTCATGCTAAAATAGTGACCGCTTTTTTTTGCCGCTTGTATTGCAAGCATCTAATCTGTAAGGCAAAGTGTAATGCGAACAAGGCGCCCCCGTGGCCTTCGCATTATTGGTTATGAATGATCAATCACAACCTCCCGCGGGAAAGATCTCGGTGCACGGCAACGGGCTGGGAGCACCTTCGCCGGAGGAGGTTGAAACACGCGCCAGGGAAATTGCGATGATCGATGAGCGCAACCCTGATGAATTTACCGAAGCAGATTGGAAACAGGCCCGCCATGAATTGATGGGGGCGGAAAATAATACTCCTCCCGAGGAAACTCCGGACAATGCCGATCTTACTGAAGAATGGAATGTCGTTGCGAGTTCCAAAGGCCACCGCGCGCCGCGTCCCGGCACCGAGGAAGAGGAAACGGTCGGCGAGCATTGCGTCATTGACGGTCTCGAAGAAGCGACTCATGACCAGATGCTCGAAGCGCGCAAGGAAGAACTCGAACAAGAGGGAGAAATTCTTTGAGCTCTGCTTCAGCGGAAGCCGTTACCGATTCAGTGACGGCGAAACCAGCCCACTTTCATCCGAGCTCGGGACGTGTTGAGCGCCTTCTTACGCGTTTTCATCAAATCAGAGACTTCACCAACAGTCTCTGCGCGGATCTAGAACCAGAAGACTGCGTCGTACAATCGATGCCGGACGTCAGCCCCACGAAATGGCATATTGCTCATACCACATGGTTTTTCGAAACGTTTATCCTTAAAAAGTTCAGCCCGGGTTATCGTCCTGAAATTCCGCAGTACGCTTATCTGTTTAATTCGTACTATAACGCCGCGGGCGATATGCACCGACGCGATCTACGCGGATTAATTTCGCGTCCGACGGTAAGGGAGGCCCAGCGTTATCGCGCATCGGTCGATTCGCATGTCGACAATTTGCTATCCACTGCAGACGAAAGATTGCTCGATGAAATCGAACCGATCCTCGTTCTCGGATTTCATCATGAGCAACAGCATCAGGAATTGTTGGTCACCGACATCAAGCACGTGTTCGCGCAAAATCCGCTTTATCCTGTTTTTCGAAAAGGTAGGGCGCGAGTCGCCGCAGCGACTGCTCCGAAAACTGCAGGGAGGAGCTCTGCGACGCCGGCCTCACAGGGTTCGCCCCTCCAATTTATCGACTTCGAAGAGATGGTTGTCGCAATTGGCCATGACGGCCGCGGATTCGCTTATGACAACGAAGGTCCCCGGCATCGAGCGTTGGTTCCCGCGTTTTCGCTTGCTACGCGGCCGGTCACAAACGGTGAGTATATGGCATTCATCGAAGATAGTGGTTATGCGCGTCCGGAATTGTGGTTATCGCTCGGATGGATGACTGTGAACGACCAACGCTGGCAGGCGCCGCTGTATTGGACGAAACACGAAGGCGCCTGGTGGAACTTTACTCTCTCAGGATTTCGCCCAGTCGATGAATCCGAGCCTGTGACGCACGTGAGTTATTTCGAAGCTGACGCGTATGCGAACTGGGCAGGCGCGCGCCTGCCGACAGAGTTTGAATGGGAGCGCGCTGCTTTGGATTGCCCGATTGAAGGAAATTTTGTCGAGGACGAAAATTTTCATCCGCAAGAATTGTCCGCCTCAGGAGACGATAGACGTCTGCACCGAATGTTTGGCGATGTTTGGGAATGGACGCGCAGCGCCTACGCGCCCTACCCCGGCTATCGCGCCGCGCCGGGCGCACTTGGCGAATACAATGGCAAGTTCATGTGCAACCAATACGTCCTGCGTGGCGGTTCGTGTGCAACCTCACGCACACATATTCGCCGCACTTATCGCAATTTCTTCCAACCAGAAAAACGCTGGCAGTTTACTGGGATCAGACTCGCGCGGGATCCACGATGAATCTGTAGGGCGCGACCGGCAGGCGCGCGCCGAACGATATTGCCATAATGACTGCAGACCAGCTAACGGCCATACAACCCGCTTCTGCGGTTCCCCCGGTAACTTCTGATTTGCTGTCGGACGTTATCGCGGGCCTTTCCTCCGATCCGCGCACCCTGCCTTGCAAGTATTTCTACGATGAGCGCGGTGCTGCGTTGTTCCAAAAGATTTGCGAACTGCCGGAGTATTACGTCACTCGAACCGAGATCGATATCCTGGATCGAAACCGCGCCGAAATCGCGGCGCAGATTGGACCAAATATCGAGCTAATCGGACTCGGCACGGGCGCGGGCACCAAGACGCGCATTCTCGTTGAAGCGCTGGAGCAGCCCGCTGTTTATCTCCCGGTCGATATCTCTGAGAAGCAATTACGCAAATCGGCCGCGCTTTTCCGGAAAATTTTTCCCAAGTTGGAAGTTCTGCCTGTGTGCGCCGATTACTTGCAACCTGTCGTGCTCCCATCACCGCGCCGCGAGGCTGCGCGCAACGTTGTCTATTTTCCCGGATCGACTATCGGCAATTTCGAGCCAGGTGAAGCACTAGAATTTTTACGCCGCATTGCCAATGTTTCAGGTCGAGGCGGCGGGCTCCTGATCGGCGTCGATTTGCAGAAGGATCAAAGTGTGATCGAAGCCGCTTACAACGACAGCGCCGACGTCACGGCGCAATTCAACCTGAATTTATTGGCGCACATCAATCGCGAGGTCGGCGCAGATTTCGATCTAAGCCAGTGGCGACACCGCGCGATTTACAACTCAGAAGCCGGTCGCATCGAGATGTATTTGATCAGTACGACCGACCAAACAGTTCACATTGGCGCTCGAGAGTTTCGCTTCCGGGCAGGTGAAAAAATCCTGACCGAGCATTCTTACAAGCACACGCCAGAAGGTTTTATCGCGCTGGCTCGCCAGGCCGGGTTTGATTTCGTCAAATTGTGGACCGACGACGCCCGCCTGTTTGGGGTTTTCTACTTTAGCTGTAGCCGGGAGCGATGACCCCGGCCCGCGGTCCACACCCCGCGGCTACAAACCTGTAGTGGCAGCCGTGTCGGCTGTACAACTCAAATCATCCATGCTTGCAGGCGACCCGCCTGCCTCTACAGAATATCGCAAATCGCAATGAGCGCCCTCGTTAAACTCGTCGATGTGAGCAAACGCTACGCGGATGCAACTGCGTTGCATTCGACAAATCTGTCCGTCGAACGCGGCGAGACCACCATTCTCATAGGGCCAAGTGGTTGCGGCAAATCAACCTTGCTCCGATTGATCATTCGTTTGATTGAGCCCGACTCTGGCTCGATCGAGTTCGACGGTGAACCGATCACATCCGATACGATTGGCGAGCTTCGCCGGCGAATTGGATACGTGATCCAGGAAGGCGGTTTGTTTCCGCATCTGACTGCACGCGCCAACGTCCTGTTGATGGCCCGGCACATCGGGAAATCCGAAGATGAAACGCAGAACAGGCTCGTCGAATTGTGCGAGCTGACCAGATTTTCCGTCAACTTGCTGTCGCGATATCCTGTCGAACTTTCCGGAGGTCAGCGGCAACGCGTCGGTTTGATGCGCGCATTAATGCTTTCACCAGAACTGCTGTTGCTCGATGAGCCGCTTGGTGCACTGGATCCATTGGTGCGGGCTTCTTTACAGAAGGATCTTAAAGAAATTTTTGCGCGGTTGCAGCAGACGGTGCTCTTCGTCACCCATGATTTGGCCGAGGCGACTTATTTTGGCGACGACATCGTGCTCATGAAGGAAGGTCGCATTATTCAAAGAGGCTCGGCTACTGTTCTTCGCGAAAGGCCAGCCGACCCTTTCGTCTTAGAATTCATCAACGCGCAACGCGGAGTCACGCTGACATGAGGTCGCCGTTTTTCATAAGAGTTGTAGGGCGCGACCACAGCCTGCCTGCTGTGGCGAGGGCGCGCCGCGCACGGTTCCGTGCTCTCTCAGTGTCATTTGTGATTCTCGTCGCGACAGTTTTCCCAGCATCAGCTAATCCAGTCATTATCGGCTCAAAAAAATTCACCGAGTCGTATGTTCTGGGCGAAATCGCCAGGCGCGCGCTAAACGATGCCGGAGTTGCAACGGAGCATCGTCAGGGAATGGGCGGCACAATCATTCTCTGGCAAGCGCTCCAAGGCGGACAAATTGATGCCTATCCTGAATACACGGGAACAATCGCGCAAGAAATTCTGAAAAATGGTCAACAACTTTCCTTTCATGAAATTCGAGACGCGCTCGGAAAATTCGGTGTTGGCATGACAGAGCCCCTTGGGTTCGACAACACTTACGCGCTGGTCATGCGACGCAGCGAAGCGCAACGCCTCGGAATTCGCACCATCAGCGATCTGCGAAAGCATCCCGAACTCAAGGTCGGGCTCACCCATGAATTTCTCGACCGCCAGGATGGCTGGCGGCCGTTGCGCGAGCGTTATGGGCTTCCCCAACAGAGCGTCATTGGGATTGATCATGCGCTCGGTTATGCCGCGCTCGCCAATGGTTCAATTGATTTGAAGGACGCTTATTCGACCGATGCAAAGATTGAAGAAAACGATCTGGTAGTTCTTGAAGACGATCTTCGGTTTTTCCCAAAGTATGAGGCTGTCTTCTTGTTTCGGTCGTCCATGTCCCCCGGCGCAATCAGTGCCTTACGCCGGCTTGAAGGAGCGCTGGATGAAAAACGCATGATTCACCTCAATGTGGAGGCAGAGCGCACAAAAAATTATACCTTCGCCGCAAACTTATATTTTGAAGGCGGCGAAAGATCGGCAAGTTCAGTGGGCGAATCCTTTCCGCACAAGCTCGCGCGCTGGACGCTACGCCATCTCGAGCTCGCAGGATTTTCGCTGTTGCTTTCAGTAGTCATCGGGATTCCGCTGGGCATTATTGCCAGTCGCGGTGGCTTAATTGGGCAGGGCATTCTTGGGTTCGCCAGTGTTGTGCAAACGATCCCGTCGCTCGCGTTGCTGGCATTGCTTGTCCCTCTTCCGTTTTTCGGGATCAGCGTGCGCACTGCGATTGCGGCTCTGTTCCTTTATGGGTTATTGCCGATCGTGCGGAATACTGCGAGCGGCTTGCAGGACATCCCGCGATCGCTGCGTGAATCTGCTGTTGCGCTGGGACTCAGTCCGTTCACCCGGCTCTGGGAAATTTATCTGCCGATGGCGTCACGCTCTATTCTTTCGGGAATCAAGACCAGCGCGGTGATTAATATCGGTACCGCTACCCTGGCTGCGCTTATCGGCGCTGGCGGGCTCGGTGAACCGATCCTGAGCGGCCTCAATTTGAACGATCACGCAACGATTTTAGAGGGAGCTGTTCCTGCCGCCTTGCTGGCACTCCTTGTACAATGGTTTTTCGATGTGCTCGACCGCGTCCTGATTCCCAAAGGGCTGCGAATTTAGCGTCATGTGGTAGGGCGCGACCGCCGGGCGCGCCGCCAACGGACCGCTCGGCGATCCGTCCCTACCAGTTTCATCGATCCCAAAATGCGATGTAACGTACAATTATGGCAATCGCTTCGATTAATCCGGCTACGGGCGAAAAGGTGAAGGAGTTTGCTCCGTTCGACGATGCCGAAATCGAGAAACGACTGAAGAGCGCCGAGAATGCGTTCAGGAAATATCGCCGAACTGCGTTTAGCCAGCGCTCGGAGCTTTTGGAGGCAACCGCTGAGTTATTACTGCAGGAAAAGGAGAGACTCGCCGAAATCATCACACTCGAAATGGGAAAGTTGTTCCCAGCATCCGTAGAAGAAATCCTCAAATGTGCGCGCGCCTGTCGATTTTACGCCGAGAACGCGGAGCGGTTCCTTGAGGACGAGCCTGCACAAACGGACGCCGCCCGCAGTTATGTCCGCTATGAACCACTCGGGCCGGTCCTCGCCATCATGCCTTGGAATTTCCCGTTCTGGCAGGTCTTTCGATTTGCGACGCCAGCGCTTATGGCCGGCAATGTCGGTTTGCTGAAGCATGCTTCTAATGTGCCACAGTGCGCACTTGCCATTGAACAAATACTTTGCCGCGCGGGATTTGATGACGGCGTTTTCCAAACGCTCCTCATCGAACCGGAACAGGTCGAAAAGGTAATTGTCGATCCGCGCGTGAAAGCGGTGACCCTAACGGGTAGCGAAAAAGCCGGGAGCGCAGTGGCGAGCACAGCTGCACGTCAGATCAAGAAGAGCGTGCTCGAGCTCGGCGGCAGCGATGCATTCATTGTGATGCCAAGCGCGGATTTCGAGAGCGCACTGAGCACGGCGATTAAAGCGCGCACCATTAACACTGGACAATCGTGCATCGCGGCAAAGCGGCTCTTCATTGCAGACGAAATTTACGACGAGTTTCTTGACCAGTTCGTTGACAGGATGCGCGCGTTGAAAGTTGGGGATTCCATGGATCCGGCTACTGAAATTGGCCCTCTCGCAACCGAACAAATTCTGCAAGGCGTGCACGATCAGGTTCAGAAATCGATTGCAGCAGGCGCAAAATTATTGACCGGCGGAAATCGAATTCATGGCCCGGGATTTTTCTACGAGCCAACGGTGCTCGTCAATGTACCACGAGAATCGCCTGCCTATCGCGAAGAGGTCTTTGGTCCGGTCGCATCCATTTTCCGCGTCCGCGACGCAGACGACGCGATCGCGATGGCGAACGACAGTCCATTCGGTCTCGCTGCCAGCGCGTGGACGAATAATCCCGAGGAACAAGAGCTTTTCACGTCTGACCTAGAAACCGGAATGGTTTTCATCAACGCAATGGTCGCCTCCGATCCGCGTTTACCGTTCGGCGGCGTGAAGCGTTCCGGTTTTGGACGCGAACTCGGCGCCGCAGGAATTCGTGAGTTTACAAATACGAAAACGATCTGGATTTCGTGACATTGTATCAAAGCGAGGACTGACCTCATTTCCATCCGTATCCCCGCCCCAAGTCTTGTTAGACGAAAATCTTTCGTATAATTCTCGTTAGCCTTTATCATGAAACTCGTCCTACTGGGAAATGCCGGTGCTGGAAAGAGCACCATGGCTCGCCGACTAATCGGCGGCAGACAGATCCCTCGCTTGTCTCTTGATGAGATTGCTTGGGATCCCGGACCACAGCGAAAACCGTTACATGAAAGTCTTGAGCTGCTTAATGATTTTCTGAAGACGAATGACCAGTGGGTGATCGAGGGGTGTTACAGCGACTTGGTAGAAGCTGCTCTGGGGCAATGCACCGAGTTGAGATTTTTGAACCCTGGTATTGAGGTCTGCGTTGCCCACTGCCACCGGCGGCCTTGGGAGCCTGAAAAATTTTCCTCGGCGCAGCAGCAGGACGCAATGCTTGAGCAACTGGTCCTATGGGTTAAGCAATACGAGATTCGGGATGACGAGTATGGCTTGAAGCGACATCGGAAAATATTCGAGCAGTTTGCGGGTTCAAAGCGCGAGTTCACCTCTTTGATTTCATACGATGAAGGCTAACCATGCGCCTGAGCGAACCCGGCCACCGGCAGGTCGCTGAGCTTGGGTCGTTACGTCCCATGAGCATTTGGAGCGCTCTGAACGTCACGCTGCTCGCCGCTATGGAAAACAAACTATCGAGGTTGTACCTTATCTTTTAGCGAACTAAGATGGGCAGAAGGTTTTTTGCAAAGCGGAAGCCGGTTCGCGAATAACCAAGCGCTTCATAAAATTGATGCGCCTCTTCCCGCTCGAATCGCGTCGTTAGAGTTACTCGGCTAACGTTTCTGCTCGCGAAATCTTTCTCCGCTGCGGCAATCAGCGCGCGGCCAACGCCACTTCGTCGCTCCTTCTTTGAAACAACGAGGGCAATAATTTTTCCGGAAGGATCATTGTATTCGTGGCTGGCGTGCGTCAGCGTGCCAATCATCCCACGGATTTCATTGTCGATCTCGGCCACAAATGAGCCGTAGCGGGGATCGCTTGAGATGGATTTCAAACGCTGGGTCATTTCGGCGCTGGTTGTTTTGTAGCCGAGTTCACACATTAGCGCAGCTAGCGCCGATGCATCGCTCAATTGGGCGTCCCGAATGGTAAGCGACACGATTACCGCGTGGTCAGTCGTTCACGTCGTATTCTCTCAAGCGCGGCAACAACTGTTCAAGAATCGTCGCAACAGATTCATCGACGGTCTGTTGATCGGTGCGCACAACAATCTCCGGGTCTTCGGGCGCTTCGTAGGGGGCATCGATGCCTGTGAATTCACGAATCTGGCCAGCCCGCGCTTTTTTGTAGAGATGTTTGGGATCGCGCGCCTCGCAAACCTCCAGCGGCGCATCAACGAAGACTTCGATAAACTCCGCGTTGCCCTCCAGCGCAATCTCGCGCGCGCGGCTACGATCCATGCGGTAAGGAGAGATGAACGCGGTAATCACTACTGTGCCGGCATCGGCCATGAGCTTGGCGACTTCACTTACGCGGCGAATATTTTCCACCCGGTCGTCGGGCGAGAACCCAAGATTTGAGTTCAACCCATGTCGAATGTTGTCACCGTCGAGCACGTACGTATGCATACCACGAAGGAACAGCTCGCGTTCGACTGACTGAGCAATGGTCGATTTCCCGGCCCCAGAAAGGCCAGTCAACCAAACAACTGCTCCCCGATGGCCGCTCCGCACTGCTCGCGCGTTGGCGGTAATTTTTCCCTCGGTCCAAAAGATATTTTTGCTTTTTGTAACGGTGCGATCCGTGTAGACGCCGCCGAAAATCGTTCCGCCACCACAAATTTGGCCGTCGTCGATGATGACAAACCGTCCGAGGTCCGGAATGCGGTCGTGGTTGTCGATGACAAGTGGCGCCCGGGTTTGGATTGTGAGTCTGCCGATCTCGTTTCGCTGCAATTGTTCGCGTGCGTCACTCTTCGTCTCCAGTGTCGAGGAATCCATGACTCGCTCGATCGATACGACCTCACATTTCACGTCCTGAGTCGCCAAGCGAAGGCTGTACAAATGTCCAACACGCAGTGGCTCGCGCACGATCCAGAAAAGGTCTGCATGAAAACGATTTGCCTCGATCGGCGTTTCGTTTTCGCGCGATGCGACATAGCCTCGCTCGACAAAAATCTGCTCGCTAAGGGTGATCCCAATCGAATCTCCCGCGACGGCCGGGCCATTTTCCTGCGCGTTCCAGCGCTCGATCGTAGCGACCACAGACGCCTTGTTAGCCGGTGAGAACACGAGCTGATCCCCCGCCCTTAGCGTTCCGGTCTCTATCCGGCCTGCAATAATCCGGCGCCCATCGAAGCGATAAACATCCTGAACACAAAAGCGAAGTGGAAGATCGACATCGCGCTCCTGCGGTCCCAGCGAATCGAGTGCTTCGAGGACACTCGCCGCGCCGTACCATTTCATTTTCGCACTTGCCTGCGCGACATTCTCGCCTTCCCTGGCGGACGCGGGAATAAACGTCCGTGCTTCCAACCCAAGCTCGCGAAGAAACTTTCGATATTCCTGCTCGATCTCGCGAAATCGTTTCTCAGAGTAATCCACAAGATCCATCTTGTTTACGACCACGATGAGATGCTTGATGCCAAGCATGCTCAGCAGGTAGGCGTGACGGCGACTCTGTTCGCGCACACCTTCGTCGGCGCTGATCACCAGGATGGCCGCGTCGGCTCTCGACGCGCCCGTGATCATGTTCTTTAAGAATTCCTTGTGCCCTGGCGCGTCGATGATGGCGTATTGGCGCCGCGGCGTTCGAAAAGGAATTTCCGTCGTGTCGATCGTGACGTTTTGTTTTTGCTCCTCAAGAAGCGCGTCGAGTAAAAAGGCGAATTCAAATCCCATTCCCTCCGCTGCGCATGCCTTTTTTATTTGCTCAATCTTGCCTTCAGGAAGCGAGCCGGTGTCATGCAAAATGCGACCGATCAGCGTGGACTTCCCGTGATCGACATGACCGACGAAAACGACGCGGAGCGTCGGCGCCGCTGATGATTGCGGATTGCGGATTGCGGATTGCGGATTTGTCTGCTCCATCAGATTCACGACCAGGGAGCGCGACGCGCTGTCTTAATCGATGCGACGATGGTCGCCAGCAACTCGCCCGTTTCAACATGCAGCTTCGCCAGCCGCGAGGGCTTAAGAAGTTTGAGTGTCATAATTACTTCCATCCAGTACGCTGCCTCATCGCATTCTTCCTCGACAATGCCTAGTTTTGCGACGAAGTCAGCTCGCGACTTGGCGCGTGCCGCTGCGCGATAGTTTGCTCCGACGGAAGTTCCGGCGCGCAACAATTGCTGTCCAATTTCTCGAGCAGCGTCGCTTCTGGGCAAAAATCCACTGCGCGAACGACCCGAATTCCGAATTCAAAAGTACGCTCTCTGAGTTCTTGTGCTGTCATACGCATAGTTTGCAATCCGCAATCCGAACTCCGCAATCCGCAATTACAAGAATCCCTTCGCCCTCAACTTCTGCATGGCATTCCGTTCGTAATGGTCCTGCGCGCGGCCGGCGCGCTCAGTCGTCTTTGTTGCTTCCAGTTCGGCAATGATCTCGTCGATCGTCGAAGCAGTGCTCTCGATGGCTTGCGTGATGGGACTACAGCCCAACGACCGAAATCGTCTTCCGTTTCGAGCGAAATACATTTGTGGAATGGGAATGTTTTCCCGTTGTATGTAGCGCCAGATATCTACCTCGGTCCAATCGAGCAACGGTTGGATGCGAACATGTTCTCCTTTGGCGGCTGTGGTTACGAATTGGCTCCAGAATTCAGGAGGCTGATCCTTGTAGTCCCATTCAAACTGCGCGTTGCGCGGCGAAAAATATCGCTCCTTCGCGCGAGTTGGATCTTCGTCGCGCCGAATGCCCGTGATCAGCGCGTCCCATTTGTACTCTGCAAGCACCTGCTGCAAGGCTACGGTCTTTAACTCGTGTGTGACCGTTACGGGGTCGTGTGTCTCATAACCAATCCCACGGGCGCGGGCTTCGGTATTGATTTTGACGATGAGATTGAGGTTATGATGTTTCGTTGCCCATTCGCGGAATTCCAGCATTTCCGGGAATTCGTAGGTCGTGTCGATATGCAGAACCGGAAAGGGAACGCGGCCGAAGAAAGCCTTGCGCGCGAGCCAGACGAGAACGTTTGAATCCTTGCCCATCGACCAGGGCATGGCGATATTTTTGAAAACGTGATACGCCTCGCGGAAAATAAAAATGCTTTGATTCTCGAGATCGTCGAGATGAGTGCGCTGGATATTGGTCATGTCTAGGTAGTGGCGGTTCTATACAATCGGCAGGCGCATGCTGCAAGAAAGGGAGAGCAAAGTTCCAAATCTCAAGTCCCAAATTTCAAGGAAATCCTAACCCTTCAATACTCAAATCAGTAATGCACTATTATTTTGGTATTTGGACCTTTGAAGTTTGTTTGGAACTTGGGGTTTGGGATTTGGAGCTTATTATTGGGTTGCGTGCTTAACGCCCAATCTTAACTTTTCTTATGTCGGAAATACGCGCGACAGCATACGATTCAAAGATCGAAGGGAACGTGATTTTTACGCGCTTCGATGCGGCCCTGAACTGGGTCCGCAAGAACTCGCTTTGGCCAATGCCGATGGGCCTGGCCTGTTGCGCGATCGAGTTAATGGCGGCAGCTGCATCGCGCTTCGATATTGCTCGATTCGGTGCCGAAGTGATGCGCTTTTCACCGCGGCAATGCGATGTGATGATTGTGGCGGGTACCGTTACCTACAAAATGGCGCTGGCGGTAAGACGAATTTACGAGCAAATGCCGGAGCCGAAGTGGGTGATTGCCATGGGCGCATGCGCTTCCACCGGCGGGATGTATCGCTCGTACGCCGTGTTGCAGGGAATCGATCAGCTTTTGCCAGTTGACGTTTATATTTCTGGTTGCCCGCCTCGTCCGGAGGCGCTGCTGGCGGGACTAATGAAATTGCAGGAGAAAATTTCCGGGGAACGCTCATTCAGAAACCAGAAACCGGAACTGGCAGAAAAGCTTGAGGAAGCGTTCGGATGATTGTCTGCGCGGGCATTCATAATTGTAGGGCAAGCGCGTCGCTTGCCATTCAGCATGCCCGACAACAGCATACGCATGACTGAACAGGAGCTGCTCCACTCGTTGGCCAATGTGTATGGGCCCAAGATTCAGCACCAGGCTGAATTTCGTGGTGAGACGACCTGTGCGATTGCAGCAAACGATCTTCGCGAGATCTCGAAATTTTGCCGGGACAAACTCCTGTTCGATTACCTAATCGATATCACGAGCATCGACGACTTCGGAGAAGAACCGCGTTTCGAAATTGTTTATCATCTTTACTCGATGCCGCACGCAGTTCATCTGCGCTTAAAGTTAAAAGTTCCGGAAGACTCCGGCGCTGTGGATACGATTTCCGACATTTGGCCGACGGCGAATTGGCACGAGCGCGAGATTTACGACATGATGGGAATCAGGTTTAACGGACATCCCGATCTCCGTCGTATTTTGATGTGGGACGGCTACCCGTTCTTCCCGCTGCGAAAAGATTTCCCGCTCGAAGGACTTCCCAGCGAAATGCCCGATGTGGCTTTCACAAAAGTCACACCTTTGGAAGGCGGCCCCTTTGTTACTGTGCCGAGCACTGCGACCTCCAAAGACCGCGAACCGCGCGCTCGGCCACCGGAATTGTAAGTTCGACGCTGCGCGCCCGGCGGTCGCGCCCTAACCATTACGCGGCTGAGACCGGCGGAGCCGTTTCAGGTTTTCGCGTCGCGACCATCACGTCTGGGCGCAAACCTTCTTCGCGCGGAATGATGGTCGTCGTTTTTTGGCCTGGCTTCGGATAGGCAATTCGGCTATGCAGCATCATTAAGAGCGTGAATCGGAAACGCTCTGCGATGATTTTCAATTCGCCCAGCGTGAGATCGCAGTCGTCCAGCTGCCGGTCGCTAATGCGCTCCTCAATCAGTTCGTTTACGAGCGTTTCGATTTTTTGCGGCGTAGGTTTCTCCAGACTGCGTGAGGCGCTCTCGACGGTGTCAGCCAGACTCACGATGGCGCTTTCCTTTGTTTGAGGTTTCGGTCCGCCGTAACGAAAACTCTCTTCCTTCACGTCTGGAATATCGTCCTCGCGCAGCTTCATAATTTTGCCGCCAGCACGTGCATCTTCATGCTGCTGAAGCGCCCGTTGATAAAAATAACGGACGATTGATGTGCCGTGATGCTCCTGGATGATGTCAATGATGCGCTGATTCAGTCTGTATTTCAGGGCGAGATCAACGCCTTCCTTCACATGCGCGATGATGATCAACGCGCTCATCGTCGGCGCGAGGTCATCGTGCGGATTGCGTTCGAAGCTCATGTTCTCAGTGAAGTATTCCGGCTTCACCAATTTGCCCACGTCATGAAAATAAGCGCAGACGCGGCAAAGCGTGGCGTTTGCGCCGATCGCTTCCGCGGCGGCTTCGGCGAGATTGGCGACGACCAGGCTGTGGTGATATGTCCCCGGCGCTTCGATGGTCATGCGGCGCAGTAACGGGTGATTGAGATCGGACGCTTCCAGCCAGGAAATGTCCGTTGTGATTTGAAACAGGTTTTCGAGGATCGGCAGTGCGCCGCCAACCAGAGTCGCGGTCAAAATTCCATTACCGATCGCGAGCGCACTTTGATATCCAAGCATGCCCCAATCATTGGCCGTCGGATAAAACCAGCTGATTGGCCCGATTAAACCAAACGTCAGCGACAGTAACCAAATGGCGAGCCCAACGCAGAAACCAGCACGGACCAATTGGCCGCGCCGTCGCACCTGCAACGTAAGGGAAACTGCTGTAAACCCGCTGATTAGACTCGTTACCAGCAAGGGCGCGTCAATAGGACCAAAGAGGATGCTGCTCCATAGACTTACAAAAAATGCGGCGTACAGGCCATGATGACGGCCCAACAAAACGCTCAGCACAAGCGGTGCAAACGCATAGGGCATGATCAACCCCGCCATTTCAGGCTTCAAGAATCGATAACTGCCACTGTTACAAAGCACGAGCAGCAATTTGGTAACGGAAAGTTGCACCAGAATGACGCTAAAGATGAGAAGAATGCGCGAGCTTCGCGAAAAGCTCCTGGGCTGGTTGATCCAAAGCTGAGTAATCGCGGTGGCCAGGACCAGCAGCGCAATGACAAAATTCTTGGTCGGCTCAGGTTGCTGACCGCTAAAAACGAGAAACGCGAGGCCACCGACAAATACCGCAAAGATCACGACCTTGGTGTAAGGCGAGTATTCTAAATTGCGCTTTAGTTCGCTCCGCGCTCGGCGGCGCCGCATTTTCCGCGAGGCGAGGCCACGTCTGATGAGTCTTCCGCGTTTAAAGGAATCGAACATTTCTTTTTTACTTGCGTGACGCCGGCGCAGGCGATCGGTGCTGCTGGTAGGCGCCAATAATGGCACGGACCAATTCATGCCGCACAACGTCGCGCTCCGTAAAATACACAGTGGCGATGCCCGGGACATTTTTTAATGCCTGCAATGCTTCCACCACTCCGGAGCGCTTGTTCGCCGGCAAATCAATCTGCGTGACGTCGCCGGTCACCACGCATTTGGAATTCAAACCGATTCGCGTCAGCAACATGAACATCTGTTCGGTGGTTGTGTTTTGCGCTTCATCCAGGATGACAAAAGCATTACTCAAAGTGCGCCCGCGCATGTACGCCAGCGGAGCCACTTCAATGGTCTGCCGCGCAACCGCGCGCTCGATTTCCTCTGGTTCTAACATTTCACGCAGGGCGTCGTAAAGCGGCCGCAGGTATGGCGTGATCTTTTGTTCGAGGTCACCCGGGAGAAAACCGAGCGCTTCACCGGCTTCCACTGCGGGTCGGGTCAAAACAATGCGCGCGACCTGCTCCTTCTTGAGGGCCGCAACCGCCATGGCCACGGCGAGGTAAGTTTTTCCCGTGCCAGCCGGTCCGATTCCAAAAACAACATCGTGCTTTTGAATTGCCTCGACGTACGCCCGCTGATTCGCGCTTCGCGCTACAATCGGTGGTTTGCGCGACGAGGTGGTGATTTTCGTTGAAACAACGTCGCCAAGATTCTCATCGCGCTCTTCGGACACGGCCTTAAGCGCATAATTGAATTCGTGCTTTTGAATGTCCACCCCCTGCTGGCGGACCTTCTCGAGTTGCTCAAACACGTGCTGCGCTTTATCGACGCGGTTTGCGTCTCCTTCGAGTTTCACCCAGCCTTCGCGGGTTGTCACTTTCACGCCAAGCGAGTCCTCAAGGTTCTTCAAAAGCTTGATGTCGTTGGCGTAGAGCGACTGCAAAGCGCGCGGGCTCTCAAACTGGAGGGTGCGAGTTTCAGTCATCATCAATCCGTGGCATCAGCCTCTTGCAGATCGAGTATTGGCTGAGGCCAACGCCACTAAGCCTGATCTACCGGAATCCATATACCAGCGCCCAATGCGTGCGTTCCTCCGGCGATTCCTCCACGCTGACGATGATAAAGTAACTACCGGTAGTCTTTGGAATGATGTGCGCAGCCGCAAAATGGCCTTTCTCCCAGCTGTCTGGTTCCTCTGCCAGCTTTCCATCCGAATCGTAAATGTGAACGGACACCTTCGCCCGATCGGCTTCTGTTCCCAGCCAGAACCAATATTCGTTCCCTTTGAATAATTGTTGCCGGACCGCTTTCTTTTCGCCCGAAGCGAGGTCGCCTCCCCAGTAATCCTCGCGCACTTGAAATCCCTGTTTTACGTATGGTTCTGCTGCCTGAAGAGCAAACGACTGTGCATCATCCACTGAGGCAAAGCTGGCGCGCTGCATTATCACGAATGCCGCCAGCAGGGAGCTTGTGCGGAAAAGAATCTTTGCGAAACCGTTCATCGAAGCTTCCTAATCTCTCGTGACGATGCCGGTACCGAGCCGGGTCGTGATCTCGTTGACCTTCTTAACTGATTCGGCAGGAATATGAGCGTTGCCGACATCGATTAGAGGCTTTACCTCCCCAAGGGCCTCCCGAATCTGGTGAATGATCGGGAGGTTAAACTCGGGCATAGCCTTTAGTCTTGTCTGAAAATAAGCCAGGAGATCGGGCTGATGCAGAAGCTCGGCGCCATCAGTGGAAAAATGCTGTTTCACTACCGAGGTCAATACCTCCGTGCCACGCAGCCACCCGCCCAGACTCACGAGCTGCGATAATTTTTCATCGTGCACTTCGTTCATGGCCTGTTGCACGCTGTTTTGGGTTCGGTCCAGTTCCTGCCGGACATTTTCCCAATTTCGCTTATCTGCCGCCTCGATGATCGCCTTGGCATGTGGCGTGATCGAGTTTCCTACGCCAATCCCCTTTGCCAATGCCAGAACACGCTGCCCAATATCCTTTACCGTCGGCGCGTCTTCAGCCTGCACCGCTATAAAACCATCGGCAATCACCGCCCCCAGTAAGAGGGCAATACGCGGACGCTCCGTGAAATTTGGTCCCTTGTCGCTGCGGACGTGTTCCTTCCAATTGACCGCACCCAGCTTGTTCAGCGCCCCGAAGATTTCGTTCGGCAACGGCACCACAACATCTTCCACAGTCATGGATAATTGGTTAATATTGATGTGCTGCGGTGCCTGGGCGCCATGCGCACACAGGGCAAGGCCACCTACCGCGGCTACACTTAACTTCAAATGTTTACTAAACAGAATCATTGGGAGCTTCGAATGTTGATTTCGGGTTCGTATTCAGGATTTAATGAAGCGAACTTTAAGCAAAACCGCTGCTGTACACAAATCCCTGCTCAAAACATTTTGAAGCCTCTGAACCGAAACAGTCCATCACCACTGCGGCGTCGCTGCCTGCGTTCCTTATGGATCTGACCCGGCTAGAGCAGATCCTCGACCGCGCATCTTCCAGGCGGATCACGGTAATCGGCGATCTGATGCTCGATGAATTTGTCTGGGGAAAGGTCGGCCGCATCTCGCCCGAGGCGCCGGTCCCGGTCGTGGAGGTGACCGGTGAATCATTTTACCCGGGAGGCGCAGCCAACGTCGCCCGCAACCTGCGCGAATTTGTGGACTGCGTTGCGATCATCGGTTTGCTGGGCAAAGACCGCAGCGGCCAGCATCTTCGCGAGTTATTGTCCGAACAAAAGATCGACACCTCTAATACAGTTGAAGAGGCAACCTTTCATACCATCGTTAAAACCCGCATCATTGCGCGCCAACAACAAGTTGTCCGTGTCGATCGCGAAAAGTTTGTCGGAACGTCGGCGGCCCAAATTGAAGGGGTCGTTGCCGCCGTGCGAAAAAATATTTCCGACATCGATGCAATTATTTTCGAAGACTATGGCAAGGGTTTCTTATCGACCGAACTGGTGTCGCAAATCGCAGACGCTGCGCGTTCAAGCCGCAAGATCGTCGCTGCGGATCCCAATCCCCGTAATTTGGTCGAGTGGCGGGGCCTGACAGTCATCAAGCCGAACCGCACTGAAGCTTTTCTCGCGGCAGGTATTCTCAGCTGCGATCCGGATATTGTTCCGTCCCAGGATACGGATCTGAAGCGCGCTGGCAAAACGTTGCTGAAAAAATGGGAAGCAGAAAATGTCCTCATCACTCTCGGCGAACAAGGCATGATGCTTTTCCAAAAGAAAAAAGCACCCCACTATATCCCAACCAAAGCAAGAGAGGTTTTCGACGTATCGGGCGCAGGTGATACGGCCATCGCTCTCTTTACTCTCGGCCTTGCCTGCGGAGCGACTCCGACCGAAGCGGCGGAAATTGCCAACTACGCGAGCGCAGTGGTCGTAAGCAAGCTTGGAACAGCGACTGTGACGCGAGATGAATTGATCGCCAGTTTCCGAGGAGATTCCGAAGGTGGTTAATGAATTGTCAGCCGCCGTTTTCATCGATCGCGACGGCACGATCATCGAGGACGCGGATTATTGTTCCCACCCAAAACAGGTGAAGATTTTTCCCGGCGTTCCCCAAGCATTACGACGCTTAAAATCAAAGGGATTCAAAGTCATTGTTATTACGAACCAAAGCGGCATCGGTCGCGGCTTTTTCACCGTGGACGAATATCGCTCCGTTGAATCGGAAGTTTCGCGGCAACTGGGCCACGGCTTGATCGATGCAACTTATTTTTGCCCCGACGTACCGGGTCAACATTCCAGTCACCGCAAGCCATCGCCCGGCATGATTTTGCAAGCCGCGCGAGAACATCAAATCGATCTGGCGCGTTCGTTTCTTATTGGTGACAAGGAGATCGACGTCGAGTGCGGTCGCAACGCCGGTGTGCGCACAATCCGGGTTCAAACTGGACTTGACTGCGACATCAGTGGCAGCACGGCGGACTGGACCGCAAAAGATTTCCCCGCCGCAGCGCAGCTCATTTTAGACGAACAGTCACGACCATCGATGTCTCAGCATGAGTAAAACGGTCGGAATTATTCCCGCCCGGTGGAATTCTACACGATTTCCAGGTAAACCACTGCATCTCATTGCTGGAAAGCCGCTTTTGAAACATGTGTGGGAACGCTGCCTCCGGGCTAACGGGTTGGATTTAGTCGTCATTGCCACAGACGATATGCGGATCGCTTCCGCGGCGTTTGAGTGGGGTGCAGAGGTCGCGCTGACTTCGCCGAAGCACTGCACCGGCACTAATCGAGTCGCCGAAGTGGCGAGGAAAACAAAGCAGTTCGCGTACGTCATTAATATCCAAGGCGACGAACCGCTGATCGACCCTCGCTTAATCAATAAGCTTGTCGAAAAATTGCGTTCCAATCGCAAAGTAGAAATCGTGACGGCTGCGCATCCATTCAAGGATCCGGCGGACGCTTTTTCTGCCCACCAGGTGAAAGTCGTTCTCGATCTTCGTGGCAACGCTCTTTATTTCTCTCGTGCGGCGATCCCGGCTCCACAAAAAGACGGGCGCTCGTTGTTTCTTCGTCACCAGGGCGTTTATGGATTCCGGCGCGGGACGCTGCTTCAATTTGTGAGATGGAAACCAAGTCCTCTGGAGCGCGCTGAATCGCTCGAGCAATTGCGCGCACTGGAAAATGGTGTAACGGTTCATGTGCTCGTTACTGCTACAGGATCGCCCGGTATCGACACGCCAGAAGACGCAACGGCGCTGGAGCAAGCGCTTGCCCGCGCAAATCGGAGAATGAGCTCGTGAAATACATTTTCATCACTGGTGGCGTGATTAGTTCCCTGGGGAAGGGATTGACGGCGGCTTCACTCGGAACACTCCTCGAAGCGCGTGGTCTACGCGTTGTTCTCCAAAAATTTGATCCTTATCTGAACGTAGATCCCGGCACGATGAATCCTTTCCAGCACGGCGAGGTCTATGTGCTGGACGACGGCGCAGAAACCGATCTCGATCTCGGCCACTATGAACGCTTCACCAATTGCGTTCTCACGCGGCACAACAATCTCACCAGCGGCCAGGTGTACGAGTCGGTGATTTTGAAGGAACGCCGCGGCGACTATCTCGGTAAAACCGTGCAGGTGATTCCGCACGTCACCGATGTCATTAAAGGACGCATCCGTGAAATTTCAGACGAAAGCAAATACGACGTCGTGATCACGGAAATCGGGGGCACAACGGGCGACATCGAAGGGCTGCCGTTTTTGGAAGCAATTCGCCAATTCATTCTCGAAGTCGGGGCGCAGAATGTGCTCAACATGCACGTCACGCTGGTTCCCTACATTAAGGCCGCTCACGAACTGAAGACGAAACCGACCCAGCAAAGCGTTGCCAAGCTGCGCGAGATCGGCTTGCAACCGCAGGTGTTGATTTGCCGGACTGAACGGATGCTCGACCTCGATCTGCGGCAAAAACTCTCAATGTTCTGCAGCGTTGCGGAGAAAGCGGTAATCGAAGAGCGCGATGTTGCGCACACGATTTACGAAGTGCCATTGACCCTTCACGCGGAAGGGCTGGACCAATTGGTGTGCGATCTTTTGGGGCTGAAAACGCGGCAGCCCGAGCTCGCGGAATGGAAAAATTTCGTGAAGCGCGTCATTAGCCCCGCGAAACGAGTCACAATCGCTGTTATCGGCAAATACTTTGATGTTCGGGACGCCTACAAGAGTATTTACGAATCCCTCACGCACGCGGCTGCGAGTGAAGATTGCGGAATCGATCTTGAACTTATTGATGCGGAATCGCTGCCAGAGGGCGTTAACGGCCCGTTAAAAGACGTGTCCGGTATCTTAATTCCGGGCGGTTTTGGCCTTCGCGGCGTTGAAGGAAAAATCAAGGCAGCGCGTTTCGCGCGCGAACACAAGATTCCATATCTAGGCCTTTGCCTCGGGATGCAGGTGGCAACGATTGAGTTTGCGCGAAATGCATGCGGCATCAAAGACGCCAACAGCACCGAGTTTGACAAGAACACAAAAGAACCGGTGATCTCGTTGCTCGAAGAACAGCGAGGGGTAAAGAACATGGGTGCCAGCATGCGCCTGGGCACATGGCCGACGAAAATTGCAAAAGGCACACTCGCGGAAAAAATTTACGGCAGCGCCGAAGTGATGGAGCGTCACCGCCACCGATACGAGTTCAACATGAAATACCGGGACCAGATGAATGAAAAAGGCTTCGTCATTTCTGGAACATCACCGGACGAGACGCTGGCCGAGATGGTCGAGCTTCGTGATCATCCCTATTTCGTTGGTTGCCAATATCACCCCGAATTCCAAAGCAAGCCGAACAAACCGCATCCGCTTTTCAAAGGATTCATTCAGGCCTGTCTCAATTATCAGAATCGTGCGACGCGCGCTCCAAGCGATCGAGAATCGCCGCCCCGAGTCCCTGAGCAGGAACTCGTTCTGCAACGATAAGGTCGAGATCCAGATCGTCGAGCTCGCGTAAGGAGCGAAACAAATTCGCAGCGGCCTCGCTCAAGTCTTGGTGCTCGCTTAGAATTCGAACGGCTGCGAACCTTTCTGCTGGAATGAACCCATTCCACGTCAGCAACCCCACACGACGGTTTTTCACGAGCGCGAAGGATTCCGCGTTGTCTATCAAGCGAAGCGGAGTTTTCGGCGCGTAGTGCGATGGTAACTGGCCGGGTGCAGAAACGGTCTTCGGCGCGCTAACGATGTCGATTGCGCCAAACTCAGCGAGCTGTTCGACCGTGATTGGGCCGCGGCGGAGGATGTCGATCTTATTTCCGCGCACGGCTACGATCGTCGATTCGATGCCGTGCGTGGTCGGACCGGCGTCAACGATTAGCGGGATGCGTCCGCTCAGTTCAGCAAAAACGTGCCGAGCGGTCGTGGGACTAATTCGACCGAACCGATTTGCGCTTGGCGCGGCGACCGGTTTCCCAAATGCGGAAATGATTTCAGCAAAAACCGGATGTGAACTCATTCGCACAGCAACTGTATCGAGCCCGGCGGTGACGATTTCTGGAACGATCGGTTGTCGAGCAAAGATGAGCGTGAGCGGTCCGGGCCAGAATTGGGCGATCAGTTTTTTGATCTGCGCGCGGGAGCGATCATCGACCGTGGCCACGCGCTCCAGCCATTGTTCGTCAGGCAGATGAACAATCAGTGGATTGAAACGGGGGCGCTCTTTTGCTTCGAAAATTTTTGCGACTGCAATAGGATTCAGCGCATCAGCTGCGAGCCCGTACACGGTTTCTGTTGGGAGTGCGACAACCTCGCCTTTGTGCAGCAGTTCAACCGCCGCAGTTGTGGCCCGGGCTTCCAGCAGGCTGGGATCGGCAGGGTGCCGATGCCACGAGCGGCGAGCCGATGTCGCCGCCAAAATCTCAGTCCTCACTTTTCCAATTTCGCGGCGAGCACGCTTTCGCTTTGTTTCTTGCGAAACGCTTCCAATTTTTTCCGAATCGCTTCGTCAGAAGTGGCCAGAATGGCGGCGGCAAGCAGCGCAGCGTTTTTGGCTCCGGCTTCGCCGATAGCCAGCGTCCCTACGGGGATACCGCCGGGCATTTGCGCGGTTGAAAGAAGCGAATCGAGTCCCTGCAACTTCGATTGAATTGGCACTCCCAAAACCGGGAGCCAGGTATGAGCCGCAATCACTCCAGCCAAATGTGCCGCGCCGCCTGCGCCAGCGATGACGACGCGCAGCCCGCGCGCGGCTCCATTCCGCGCGAATTCAGCGGTCGCGTCCGGTGTTCGATGCGCGGAGAGAACGCGCGCCTCGTTAGGCACGCCGAGTTCGTCGAGCATCTCGACGGCACGACGCATCGTGTCCCAATCCGATTTGCTGCCCATGATCACAGCAACTAACGGTTTCAACTCAGGCATATGCGAATTGTAGGGCGTTTGATTCGTTTGCGCCAGCAAACTCACCCTTCGGCTTCCCGTCTATATCGCGCGGCTCCCGCCAGCTCCATTCTGCGAAACGCCAAGCGGCATTAGCGTCCAGCCAATATCCCATCGGCAAGATGCCGATGCAGCGTGTTAATGCGATATTGCGCCTATGAATCGCCATGGCCGGTCGATCGTTCTCGTCGGCATGATGGGCGCTGGAAAATCATCCGTGGGCGTCTGTTTACGACGGCGAACCAGGCTCAAGCTGTTTGATACCGACGAAATCGTCACGTCAAAATTCGGAATGCCCATTTCAGAAATTTTTTCGAGTCACGGTGAGAACAAATTCCGTGAAGCCGAAGCGGAGGCCCTCCAGGCGCTCGCAACCGCCGAGCCAGTAGTTATCGTGACCGGCGGCGGGATTGTATTGCGCGAAGAGAATATTCATCTTTTGAAACGGCTTGGCGTAGTGGCGTGGCTGGAGGCGGACGAAGAAACGCTTTTTAAACGGGCTTCACAAGCTGGCAGTCGACCGTTGCTGCAATGTAAAAATCCGAAAAAAGCGTTCACCAAAATGTTACGAGCCCGCCTGCCGCTTTATGCAAAGATTGCTGATATCCGCGTCGATACATCGGTGCTTACAGATGAAGAAGTCGCGGTAGCAATTTTGAGTAAGTTTAGCAGGTACTATCGCAAGTCAGTGCCTGCAACGACGCTGCTAGCAACCGCGTGATGACCGAAACAACCGCGCAGATGACTGATCGCGAAATCTCTCGAACAGAATTGAAGCAGCAACTGGTCTCATTTGCGCGCGAGATTGGTTTTGACTCCTGCCGCATCGCACCCTGCGGTTCCGCACCACATGCAGAGGCATTTCGAAATTGGCTGGCTGAAGGCGAACACGGTGAAATGGGTTACATGGAGCGCGGGGAAGAAAAACGCGGTGATCCTCAGAAAGTTTTACCGGACGCGCGCTCAATCGTTGTATTTGCGCTGAACTATTTCCATGGAAACCCGCAAGCAGGCGACAGGCCTGCCGCCACAGGCAGAATCGCGCGCTACGCCTGGGGCGATGACTATCATGATCTGATCGAGACCAAGCTTGACAAGATCGACGAGTTTCTTCGCGAGTTCGGTGGCCACCAGAAATGTTATGTCGATACCGGGCCAGTTTTGGAACGCGATCATGCGGCGCAGGCCGGCATTGGCTGGCATGGCAAAAGCACGATGCTCATCGACGAACGACTCGGGACCTGGTTTTTTCTCGCAGAAGTTTTGACGACTCTTGAACTGCCGCCGGACGAGCCTGTGCCAGCTCGGTGCGGAACGTGCGACCGCTGTATCAAAGCCTGTCCCACCGGCGCAATCACGGCCCCTCACCGTCTGGATGCGCGCCGCTGCATTTCTTATCTGACAATCGAACTTAAAGGTTCCATCCCGCTCGAGCTTCGACCGCTTGTCGGAAACAGAATTTTTGGTTGCGACGATTGTCTTGATGCCTGCCCGTGGAATCGTTTTGCCCAGGTATCGCGCGAAACCGCGTTCTCTGCCCGTCCGGCAACAGTGGGCATGCCGTTGCGCGATTATCTCAGCTTGAGCGATGATGAGTTTCGCGTGCTTTTTAGAAATTCGCCGATTAAGCGGATCAAACGGCGCGGTTTGTTGCGGAATGTCTGTGTCGCATTGGGCAATGTTGGAGATTCGTCGGATTTGCCCGCACTTGAGCGCGCCACAGCCGACTCCGAACGGTTAATCGCCGAGCACGCTAAATGGGCGATTCACCAAATTCGGTCTCGACAAGGCATCAGTCCGACGCACCCAGGGGAAAAGACCAAGCTCATTCAGGGAGTAATTAATTGAATCCAAGGCCGTTCCCCCGACGCATCGTAGAATTGTTATGAACGGGATTTCGTTTGCAAGAGTCAAACAAGCGACTAATTCTGACGCCTTCACCCCGAGAACCGCTCCTCCGATGCACCAAGCCGTAAGCACACCTGTACCTTCGCCTTTGACGGCGAAGCAGCGCCGCACCAGGCGCAAAAAGCAAATCATTTACGGATCGATCGCCCTGCTCACGCTTTGGATCGTCGCGTCGATCATCTGGAACAAGCGCGAGAAGCCTATTCCGGTCACAACGGAGACCGCCATTCGTAAAACGATCGTGCAAACCGTTTCGGCGACGGGAAAAATACAGCCTGAGGTTGAAGTCAAAATTTCACCCGAAGTCGCTGGCGAAATTATTGAATTGCCCGTCGAGGACGGGATGCGGGTCAAGAAAGGCGACCTACTGGTGAAAATTAAGCCTGACTCTTATAAGGCGCTTCTCGAACAACAGGAAGCGGCGATCAGCGCAGCGAAAGCCACCAATCTCCAGCAAAAAGCGACGATGCTGAAGAGTGAGCACGATTTCAAACGAGCGGAAGATTTGTTCAACAAAAAGCTCATCTCGGAGCAGGAATATAATGCGGCCCAAGCAGCAGATGATGTGGCAAAAAATACCTACGAAAGTTCGCTCCACGAAATCGAGCGCGCCCAGGCCGGCTCGAGTCAGGCACGCGATCAATTGTCCAAGACGACGATTTACTCGCCCATTGATGGCACGATCACAATTCTCAACAGCAAATTGGGCGAACGTCTTGTAGCCACGGGGCAATTCGCCGGCACGGAAGTAATGCGCGTCGCCGACCTCGGTCACATGGAGGCGCGCGTCGATGTGAACGAGAACGACGTTGTGAATGTGAAGTTGGGCGACAAGGCTGAGGTAAAAATCGACGCTTATGGCGATCGGAAATTCAACGGCACGGTTTATCAAATTGGTAACACGGGAAAGACAACCGGCGCCGGCACACAGGAAGAGGTCACTAACTTTGAGGTGAAAATCCGGATCGAAGACCACGATGTGGAGCTAAAGCCTGCGCTGAGCTGTACCGCCGACATTCACACGAATGAGGTAAAGGACGTCGTAGCCGTGCCGATGCAGGCCGTGACGATTCGCACCGGCGAGAGCAATTTGAGTCCAGAAGAAATTGAAAAGAAAAGGCAGAAGGTGACGCAACGCGACAAAGGCGACAACAACGCGGAGTTCGTCAACGAGCGTGCGGAGAAAGCGGCGCAGAAAGAAGAGCGCGAAAAGCTGGTCAAGGTCGTCTTCCTGAAAAAAGGCAACAAGGCGCAGATTGCGAAAGTGACGACTGGCATCTCCGACGACACTTACACCGAGATCAAGAGCGGCATTCAGGCCGGCGATGAAGTGATCTCGGGAAGTTACAGCGCGATCAGCCGGAAGTTGAAGGAGGGCGCGAAGGTAGCCCTCGATAAAGAAGGAATGAAGTAATCTCGACGAGCGACTGTCGACGTGGCGATGGAGACTCGAAATTCAATCAGGCCCCCCGGTCCGGTCGTGATCGACATCGAAAACATCACCAAGGAATACGTCATGGGCGAGGAAGTCGTTCGGGCGCTTCGCGGTGTGAGTTTGCAGATTCGCCGCAACGAATACCTCGCGATCATGGGCCCAAGCGGCAGCGGCAAATCGACGCTCATGAATATGCTCGGTTGTCTCGATACCCCGAGCGCGGGCCGCTATGAGTTCAACGGCAAAAACGTTGCCGAAATGGATGACGACGAGCTCGCGGCCGTTCGCAATCGCGAGATCGGGTTCGTGTTCCAAACGTTCAACCTTCTGCCAAGATCGACTTCACTGCGCAATGTCGAGCTGCCGCTCATTTATGCAGGCATCAATCCCGACCGGCGTGTAGAACGCGCCGCCCAGGTGCTGGCAGATGTTGGCCTCGGCGATCGCATTCATCACAAACCCAATGAACTTTCCGGTGGGCAACGTCAACGCGTCGCGATCGCGCGCGCGCTCGTCAATGGACCGTCGATTATTCTGGCCGACGAGCCGACGGGGAATCTTGATTCCAAGACCGGTGAAGAAATCATGGAGCTGTTTGAGAATTTATATCAGCACGGCAACACAATTATCCTCGTGACACACGAACGAGACATCGCGGCGCACGCGCGTCGTACTGTGCATTTGCGCGATGGACTCATCGAGATGGATCACGTCGGATTTATTGCAGAGCTCGACATGCCGCTTGCGAGATAATTTCCGACATGAAACGTTTTCTTTACGAGCTAGGCGAGAGCTGGAAAATCGCGGCCGCGCAAATGCGCTCGAACCTAACCCGCTCAACACTCACTGCGCTCGGAGTTATTATCGGCATTATCGCTGTGACATTGATGGGAACCGCCGTGAACGGCATATCCATCGGATTCGATAAAAGCATGGCCGTGCTCGGCGATGATGTTCTCTACGTGACGCAATGGCCGTGGAAGCCAGTAGACGACTGGTGGAACTATCGCGATCGGAAAAAAATCAAAACGGAATACGCCGAGACTTTAAACCGCATGATAGCAGCGACCCCGAACTCGAACCTGGTCGTGGCGGTGCCGACGTCGAATTTTATGCGATCGATTAAATATGGCGGCAACCAGGTGAACAACGTTTTCGTTCTCGGGACGACATCGGATTTCATCATCACATCGACCATCGATTGTACGGCCGGGCGATTCTTCAACGAACTCGAATCGCGTGACGGCGCCAACGTTGTCGTGATCGGCTATGACGTTGCCGACGCGCTTTTCCCATCGGAAAACCCGATCGATAAATCGGTGCTGATCAACGGTCAGTTGTTCAAAGTTATTGGCGTAAACACGCGACAGGGCACGTTTCTCGGTTTGTTCAGTTGGGACTCGATGGTGGCGATGCCGCTGGGTGCGTTTAACAAATATTTTTCAGCCAAAAGCGAATCGGACGTTCGCGTGAAAGTAAAAGACAAGACCAGACTCGCCGATGCCAAGGACGAACTCATCGGTTTGATGCGGCGCGTGCGTGGGTTGCCACCAGAGAAAAAGGACGATTTCTCGATCAACGAGCAACAGGCCTTCAAAAGCACGCTCGATCCCGTGAAAAATTCAATTGCGATTGCCGGGCTGTTTATCACCGGCTTGTCCCTTTTCGTCGGCGCGATCGGGATCATGAACATCACGTTTGTTAGTGTGAAAGAGCGCACGAAAGAGATCGGAACGCGCAAAGCCCTTGGCGCGCGGCGGCGAACGATCCTGTTGCAATTCCTCATCGAATCGACAGCGCTTTGTCTTCTCGGTGGATTTATTGGCCTCGTCCTCGCTTTCTTGATGTGTTTTCTTATCGGTAAAGCCGCGCCGTCATTCCCGATTCACTTCAGCTTAGGATTAGTCATGGCCAGCGTCATTGTCTCCGCGATGACCGGACTAGTGTCAGGCTTCGCGCCGGCGTGGTCGGCCTCGCGGCTCGATCCCGTTGCCGCGCTTAGATACGAGTAAGGATCGACATGTTATTTGGTGAGATGATTAAGATGGCGTTGTCGTCCCTTGGCGCGAACAAACTGCGCTCCGCGCTGACAATGCTCGGCATCACCATTGGCGTTTTCTCGGTGATCTCAGTCATGACCGCGATTGGCGCGTTGCAATACTCGATTGAGAACGGCATTAGCTTTCTCGGTTCTAACATTTTTCAGTTTGGCAAATATCCGGCCAATATCAGTGCGAGCGGCGACGTGCAGGAGAAATTCCGCAACCGGCACAACATCACCTACAAACAGGCCCTGCATTATTATCGATTGATGGAGGGCGAGGCGCGCGAGATTTGCCTCAAGAGTTTTGGCTACGAAGTGAAGGGGCAAGCAGTTTACAACGGCGTAAAAACAACCCCAAATCTTCTCATTGTCGGAACGAATCGAAGTTTTCTCACTGCGAACGCTCACACGCTCGCCTATGGCCGCAATTTGACTGACGAGGATGTCGAGCTTTCGCGGCGCGTGATTGTCGTTGGGAAAATAATCGAAAAACGGCTGTTTCCACACGAAACGCCAATTGGCAAAGTTGTTCGCGTTAGTGGACACACCTACACGATCGTTGGAGTGCTCGCGGAAAAAGGAACGGCGTTCGGTCAAAGCCAGGACGATCTTTGCATCATGCCGATCACGCGTTTCTTCGAGGATTACGGCGAAGCGAAACGCACCGTTAACATCGCGACGCAAGCGTTCACGCAAGATACCTATAATCGCACGTTCGATCGCGCCATCGGCGCCATGCGGATAGCGCGTGGCTTGCGCCCGGATCAGCCGAACGATTTCGAGATTTACAGCAACGACTCGCTCAAGAGCGCCTTTGTCAACGTGGCGGGATATGTGCGAGTGGGCGCATTCGTTATAAGCCTTATCGCCCTCGTCGCGGCCGGAATCGGCATCATGAACATTATGCTGGTGAGCGTGACCGAACGCACAAAGGAAATCGGCGTCCGCAAATCGATAGGTGCGCGCAGCCGCGACATCTTACGGCAATTTTTGACCGAAGCCGTTTTCATTTCCGAGGCCGGCGGTGTCTTGGGAATCATTCTCGGAATTGTCGCCGGTGATTTGCTCGCCATGTGGCTAAAGGTAGACCTAATTTTTCCTTACGGCTGGGCAATCGCCGGTCTTCTCGTCTGCTCAGCAGTCGGCATCGGCTTCGGTCTCTACCCAGCCTATCGAGCCGCCAACCTCGATCCGATCGAAGCGCTGCGATACGAATGAGCAATCGCTCTCTTTACTCTTTCTCCTAGTCGTTATCGTGATCGATAAGTGGTGTGAAAACTCGGCCACAGATCCGAATCCCTTACTAACTCACTTAGAGGAACACTACTGTAAACCCAGCGCTTTGAACGTCGCATCGATGTGTTTGAAATGAATGTCGAGCGAGCAAAGACGATCGATTTCCGACGCTGAAAGCCGCGCGACGATCTCGGGTTCGCATTTTGCGTTTTCGGCAAAGGTCCCCTCGCCTTTCCACGTTTTCATCGCTGCGCGTTGGACGGCTTCATATGCAGCTTTGCGCTCCGCACCCGCGCTCGTCAGTGCGAGTAAGATCGACTGGCTAAAATACAGGCCCTTCGTTAGATCGAGATTTTGTTGCATTCGTTCGGGGTAAACCTGCAACCTTTCGACAACGTCTCGCAACTTCGTGAGCATGTAATCAAGCAGGATGCACGAATCCGGTAGAATAATTCGCTCGGCGCTTGAATGACTGATATCGCGCTCATGCCAGAGCGCGACGTTCTCCAACGCCACAACAGCATTGCCGCGAACTACACGGGCCAGGCCGCTCAACCGCTCACCGGTAATGGGATTGCGCTTGTGTGGCATCGCCGAACTGCCTTTTTGCCCTTCGCCAAAAAATTCTTCAACTTCCAGCACTTCAGTCCGCTGGAGATGACGGAATTCGGTCGCCCAACGATCGATGCTGGAAGCGATCACGGCCAGCGTGGTCATAAAT
Organism: Verrucomicrobiota bacterium; assembly: GCA_003219415.1. Lineage (GTDB taxonomy): Bacteria > Verrucomicrobiota > Verrucomicrobiia > Chthoniobacterales > UBA10450 > Udaeobacter. Next base: position 49,470 of record QHOS01000026.1, read on the forward strand.
TCCGCGTGTCGGTCACGCTGCACGATCTGGGTCGAAAGCGTCGCGGGTTTCAATCCGAGTTTCTCGCATACAGCTCGCTCAATCTTGGGATCGATATGTGCGTGCGTGCCGACGGCGCCGCTTATTTTGCCGACACGAATCCGCTCGCGCGTCTGCGTGAGACGCTCTTCCGCGCGGCCGAATTCGTCGTACATCAGCGCAAGCTTCAGGCCGAACGTGATTGGCTCGGCATGCACGCCGTGGCTGCGCCCGATCATCGGGGTCATTTTGTACCGCCGCGCCTGGTCCGCGATCACCGTTCGGAGAGATTTCAGATCGGCCAGAAGAATGTGGCACGACTCGTTTAACTGGACGGCCAACGTCGTGTCTAAAATGTCTGATGACGTAAGCCCCTGGTGAATCCAACGCGCCGCAGGTCCCACTGAGCCAGCGACATTTTCAAGAAAAGCGATGACGTCGTGGTTGGTCCGCTTTTCGATCTCGAGGATTTCAGGAATTGAAAATCGCGCACGCTTCCGAATCTGCTCAGCATCATTTTTCGGAATCTGGTCAAGCTCTGCCATCGCCTCACAGGCGAGAACCTCAATCTCCAGCCAAATTTGAAACTTGCGTTCGTCCGACCAGACTTTGCTCATCTCTGGCCGGGAATAACGATCAATCACTGTGGCAACATAAAAGCGGCGTGCTTGAGGGAAAAGCGTTTTTGTTGACTACGCTAAACCCTGGTGACCGCGCAGTCTGTGGCGTGTGCTGTGCGCAAACACGCGACTCGTGATTCAACAACGTGATGAATTCCGCTGAGACAGCGGACTCTGCAGCACTAGTAGAGAAGCGAGTCGCCCTAGCCTAACAAACACGGACGCGCAAGTAGCGCCCGTTGTCCTGCAAACGCACCCGGCCACTGGCAAAAAGGTCCGCGACGGTCGCGACCGTCTCTCTATTGTTACTAGTACAGGAGCTGACTGCCAGGATCAGATCACCCAGTGACAGACTCGAAAATTTTCGAGGTTTTAAAATTTGTCGGTTTCTTTTCATACGATTGCCTCCATTTCGGGAAGCAATTCCAATACCATCTCCATTTGTGAATATCTCATCCATAAGCCCTATGTAGTTATTCTCCCTTTATACACTTTATGACTGACCGCTCGCCGACACTTTTGTTCAATATTCAAACACAAAATCTTGCGCTTGGTGGCATCGGCATCCTTACCGATGGGATTGACCAAAAGGCGATGCGACGGAGGCCTAGCGGCTGGAGCGCGGCTTCATCAGCCGCAGGCTCAACATGTACAGAGCCGCAAAAAGCGCTACGACGAGCAGGATGCCCTTGGATTGTCCGTGGATGAACCGAACCAGCGCGTCCGGGCTCGTCAAAAGCTCCGGCTCAAGGCGGTAGGCTTTATCACCCAGATAAGCCAGAATCCAACACCAGAGCGCCGATCCAGCAATGGTCACGAGACTGAAAAGACCGAAATTCATTCGAACGATTCCTGCAGGAATCGAAATCAGATGACGAACTACTGGAAGAAGCCGCGCGAAAAAGACTCCGCCTGCCTCGTAGCGAGCGAGCCATTGCTCGGCTTGCTCCAGCTTTTTGGGCGTTACCAACACAAACCGGCCATACTTTGCGATTAGCGGACGTCCAATTAATCGCGACGCCCAATAAGTGATGGCTGAACCAAGATACGACCCAAGTACCCCTGCGAGCACTACACCCGTAAAACTGAGTTTTCCTTGCGCAGCCAGAAATGCAGCGGGCGGAATGACGATTTCGCTGGGCACCGGAAAAATGGAACTTTCCATCGCCATCAACACGATGATGCCGAGATAGCCGCCATTGAGCACCCAATGGAACCAAGTTTCAAGAAGATGATGCATATTGTCATTCCGGGCGAAGTCGAGGAATCTCTCGATGTCGAGCCGCAATAAAGTTCGCCCTAGTTCAGTCTAAAAACGAAAATCCGCAATCCCAAATTGAGATGTCGATCTACCGTCGCGTTCTCCGTTACTACAGACCGTTTCTGGGTCAAACGATCCTCGGGTTGTTCGTCTCGCTTGTCGGCATTGGCCTGAATCTGCTCAAACCGTGGCCGTTTAAGCTGATCGTGGACGATTTCCTTCGTCCGGGCCCGGTAGCGCGCAGTGATTGGCGCACCTGGATCCCGCTGCTCTGTCTTTCCCTGATCGTGATCCAGCTTTTCTGGGGAATGATGAATTGGATCACGAACTATCTCTTTGTGAAAATCGGCCTGCAAGCATTGCTCAAATTGCGCACCGATCTCTATTCGTATTTGCAATCCCTCTCGCTCAAATTTCACGACGCGCGCCGTTCGAGTGATTCCAGTTTCCGCGTCGCGTACGATTCGCAATCAATCCAGACGATCTACAACAAAGGATTCACCAACATCTTCGCGTCCGTAATCACGTTGATCGGAACCTTCCTCATCATGTTGCGGTTGGATTGGCAGCTCACGATGGTTTCTCTGGCCATCGTTCCCTTGGTTGTTGGCGCCATTTATCTTTTTGCGCATCGGATTCGTCGCGAATCGACTTCGATTCAGGAACAGGAAAGCGCAGTCCTCGCGCAAGCGCAGGAAGGTCTTAGCTCGATTCGAATGGTCCATGCATTTGGACGCGAGGAATTCGAAGTGCGCCAATTTCAGCAACAAGCCCGTCAAAGCCTGCAAGCCAATCTGCGGCTCACTTTGACGAACGTGAACAGTGCGCTGGTGATCAGCACATTGATGGTGATCGGCACAGCTGCAATGTATTACATCGGCTCGCTGCACGTCTTAAGCGGCACGCTCACCCTGGGATCGCTACTCGTTTTTAGCGCCTATTTGCTAATGCTTTATCAGCCGCTCGAGTCGCTCACCTACACCACGTGGGCCATGGAAGGCGCGACTGCTGGCGCGAAGCGCTGTTTTGAAGTCCTCGACCGAGAGGACGATGTGCGCGATTCACCGAATGCGGTCTCTATTTCATCCGCCAAAGGCGCAATCGCATTTCAATCCGTAAATTTCGGTTACGCAGGCGATCGGCAGGTCTTGCGCGACATCAACCTTCGCATCGATCCGAATCAGATCGTCGGCCTGGTAGGCGGCACCGGTGCGGGCAAAAGCACTTTAATGAGTTTGGTGCCGCGATTTTACGATCCCTCCACGGGTTTCGTCATGCTCGACGATCGCGACGTACGGAAGATCACAAAAAAAAGTTTGCGCGCACAGATCGCAATCGTCTTACAAGACACGCTGCTTTTTTCCACAACTGTACGGGAGAACATCGCATACGGCCGCCCCGATGCGACGGAAGAAGAAATTATCGAGGCGGCGTGCCGTGCGCAGGCAGACGAATTTATTCGACAGATGCCTGATGGCTACTCCAGCCCTGTGGGCGAACGAGGCGGGCACCTCAGCGTTGGCCAACGCCAGCGAATCGGCATTGCCCGCGCGTTTTTGAAGAACGCGCCGATTTTGCTACTGGACGAACCTACGTCGGCGCTGGATCCGGTAACCGAAGCGGCAATCATGGAAACCATCCAGGAATTGATGCGCGGCCGGACAACTTTAATTGCGACCCATCGCTTGGCGACGATCCATGGTCTCGACCAAATCATCGTGCTTGAACACGGCCGCGTTGTTGAAAAAGGACGCGGCCCGGAGCTGATCGCACGCGGCGGGATTTACGCAAAACTATATGCGTCGGGGAAATTCCCGATTGGGGTGGCTCCATGAGCAACGTTAGAGAGGATCGACACGTCGAAGGCGACTGGTGGCCGGACCCGATCCCGCAAAACGTCGAGTTTGGCGAGGGATTCTATTGCGAGAGCGCGCAAATCTTTCGGAGAATCCGGAGCAAAAAATCAGGTGCTATCGTTATCGGCAAACACGTTTCGTGTTACGCCGGCTGTTCGTTTTCCGTCGGCGAGAAGGGCCAGTGCACGATAGGCGATTTCACGCTGCTAAACGGCGCCCTGATTATGGCAGATGAGAAGATCGAGATTGGGTCGTATTGCTTGATTTCGTGGAACGTCGGGATCGCGGATTCCGATTTTCACCCGCTCGAACCGGCCCAGCGTCTCATCGACGCACAAGCTCTCGCGCCGTATTTCAAGGATCGGCCTGCGCGTCCCAAGTTGAAAACCGCACCTGTGAAAATCGCGGACAACGTCTGGATCGGGATGAACGCAGTGATTTTGAAAGGCGTCACCATCGGCGAAAACTCGGTCGTGGCCGCGGGAGCGGTCGTCACTAAACCCATTCCACCGAACACAGTCGTGGCAGGAAATCCAGCTGTGGTAGTTCGGCAATTGTGATCAGTGACCAGTGATCCGTGATCAGTCCAATGCATCTCGAATACTCGCTCCGTTCACTGTTCACTGTTCACTGATCACCGTTCACCTGTTGCCATATGAAACGGAAGCGCATCGTAGTTATGGGCTTCATGGGCTCAATGCCCATCGCGGGCGTAATCTGGCAGCACATCCATTACATCGTCGGACTGCAACGGCTTGGTCACGATGTGTATTACGTCGAAGATTCAGCCCGCATTCCCTACAACCCGGAAACGTTTGAAGTCACCACTGAATTTGATTATACAGCGGGGCTCCTGAATCGGTTGGCGCGAGAATTCGAATTCCGAAATCGCTGGGCCTTTTGCGCACGTTATTTGCCGGGCAATCCCACTGCCGGCCTGCGATTGAAACGAATTCGGCAGCTTTATCGGGAAGCGGACGCTATCCTGAACATCTGCGGCGCACAGGAATTCAACGACGATCTGCTCGTTTCGGATCGCATTCTGTACATCGAAAGCGATCCTGGCGTCGAGCAAATCAAGATCGATAAGGGCGTGAAATCGACAATTCAATATCTGGGCCGGCATCATGCCCTTTTCACTTTTGGCGAAAACATCGGCACCAAAAGCTTTCCGGTCCCGACCCACGGATTGAAATGGCTGCCGACGCGCCAACCAGTGGTGACCGATCTCTGGCGAACAAGACGTTCTCCTCCTCGCACGGCCGTGTTCACATCCGTGGCCAATTGGTCCACCAGCGGTCTGAAAGACATTACGTGGCGCGGCAAAAAATATCTCTGGAGCAAGTCGCGAGAATTTCTTCGCTTCATTGCAGCGCCAAAAAAAGCCGGCGAAACATTTGAGCTGGCGACAAACATCGAGCACGCTGCCACCCGCGCAAAATTCGAGCGAAACGGATGGCGACTCACTTCACCGCTGCAAATGAGCGTCGATTACTGGCTCTATCGGGATTACGTCCAGCGATCCAAAGGAGAGTTCACCGTCGCCAAGGATCAATACGTGCGCCTGAATACCGGGTGGTTCAGCGATAGGAGCGCGTGTTATCTCGCAGCAGGGCGTCCGGTCATCACTCAGGAAACCGGCTTTACAAAATTCTACGGGGGCGAAAGAGGCCTTTTATCTTTCCGAACGCTCAATGAAATCGCAAATGCGGTGAAAAGTATCAACGCCGATTATACGAAACACTCGCAGGCCGCTTACGCTCTGGCTCGTGAAGTCTTTGAGGCCGAAACAGTGTTGAAATCAATTCTCGAGCGCGCTGGAATCTGAGGGCGCGGCGCAAATCCTTCTTCGTCTATTAGAGATTTGAACGGAGAAAGCATGTATCGTGTCTGTTGTGTTCCGAAAAGGCCACTTGCCAATGCAAATCCGAATCTTGATTTTCGAGTACGCCGTTTAAGTTTGCGGCCTTTCCGCTCATGAAGCGTATCCTTGTTTTAATTTACGCCACGTTGCTGCTTGGACCGGTTCTGGACGCGCAGGAAAGCACACCGGCGCGTCCCCCGATGGAACCGCAGGGCCCAGAGCGGCCAGGTCCGTGGAGATCGATCTCGCCAGGGCAAGCAGCAGTTCCAGTTCCAGTTCCGGTTCCAATTGCGCCGCCAAAGCCAAACGGTCCGGTTCAAAAAAGTCTGGTCCGGATTACCGCCACTTCAGTGGAACCGGATTACAAAGCGCCTTGGAACGCCGGGGGTCTCGAGCGCGGCGTTGGCGCCGGGTTCGTCATAAGCGGCAATCGCATCATGACAAATGCGCACGTTGTTGCCAACAGCCGTTACGTCACCGTGGAGCGGGATGGCGATCCCAATAAGTATCCCGCCAAAGTACAATTCATAGCGAATGATTGCGACCTGGCAGTGATCACTGTGCCAGCTCCGGATTTTTTCAAGAACATGTTGCCATTACAATTTGGCGGCATTCCTACGCTGGAATCGACCGTCTCGGCGTACGGCTATCCAATCGGAGGCGAGCGGATGTCGGTCACCACCGGGATTGTGTCGAGGGTCGATTTCCAGCTCTACACGCATTCATCGGTCGATCAGCATCTGGCGATCCAGATCAGCGCGCAGATTAACCCGGGAAACAGCGGTGGCCCGGTAATGCAAGACACCAAAGTCGTCGGCGTCGCCTTTCAGGGTTACAGCGGCGATGTCGCCCAGGGAGTAGCCTACATGATTCCGACGCCCGTTATAAAACGGTTTCTTCAGGATATCGGCAATGGGCATTATGACGAGTATCCCGATCTCGCAATTACCTATGCGAAATTACAGAATCCCGCTCAACGAAGATTCCTCGGTTTAAAGGATGACGATCGCGGCGTGCTGGTGAGCTCTGTGGTGGCCGCCGGTCCATCGAATGGCATTCTTTACCCGGGTGACGTTCTTCTCGCTATCGACGGCCATCCGATCGCCAGCGATGCGAATGTCGAACTGGATGGTGAACACGCACAGTTCGAGGAAGTCGTTGAGCGAAAATTCAAGGGCGATTCAGTCAAGTTGGACGTCTTGCGCAACAAGCAGCCGACGACGGTTTCGATCAAATTGTATAAGCCCTGGCCTTACTCGGTGCAGGGCCATAGCTACGACGTACGGCCGCGTTACGTACTTTATGGCGGTCTGCTTTTTCAACCGTTAAACCTGGACATGCTGGAAGCGTACCGCACAGCCGATCTACGCGTGCGTCACTTCTTCGAATATTTCGTCCTGGATCAACTCTATGTGCAACATCCTGATGTTATTGTCCTGACCAACATTTTACCGGACCCCATAAATACCTATTTGGCGCCGTACCGTGGCGGGATTGTGGATGAAATCAACGGCAAGAAAATTCGGACTCTGGACGAATTGGCAAAAGCTTTTGCCGATTCACCAGACCGGCTGGTGATTCGAATGATTGGTGACGGACCTCCGCTGGTCCTTGATCGGAAACAGGTAGAAGCTGCACGTGAACGAATCATGACGCGTTACAACGTGCTGAAGGAGCAAAATCTTGAGGAGCAACCGGCGTCAAAACCAGCGGAACAAACAAACAAAACATGACGACGACCAGGCACGCTCTTATTAGTTTCGGCCTCGTGCTTTTCACAGTCGGTGGAGCGCTGGCCAAGAAGGAATCCGCGGTTCCTGCCACGTTAAGCAAGCAAAAACAGTTGGCGCTTGTCCGGGTAAACGTGACCGGGCAGTCCTATGACTATTTTCGGCCGTGGCAAAAGAAAGCGCCCTTTTCAAAGCGGGCGCTCGGCGCAGTTTTATCCAAAGGCCGTGTCCTCGTGACAGCGGACCTGGTTGCAAACCAAAATTATGTGGAGCTCGAGCGCGCCGAGTCTGGCGAAAAAACCGCGGCCACTGTCGAGGTGATTGATTACGAAGCCAATCTCGCGCTGCTCCAACCAGCGGAGAAAACGTTTCTCGATGGAATCACTCCGCTCGAAATCGCGCCGGACACGGTAGTGGGCGACCGGCTGGCCGCGTGGCAATTGGAACCGAGTGGTGCGTTGCTCGCGACGGAAGGCTTGGTGACAACGGTCCAAATGATGCCGTATCCGATCGATATTGGGCAATTCCTCACGTACCGCATCAGCATCCCGCTGCAATACCGCGAGAACAGCTACACGGTGCCCCTTGTTAAGAAAAATAAACTTGCTGGGTTGCTACTGCGTTACGATTCGCGCTCACAGCTAGTCGATGCAATCCCTGCGCCTGTCATCACGCACTTTTTAAAGGATGCTGAAAGCCAGAATTATCGAGGTTTTCCCTCTGCTGGCTTTTCATTCTCTCCGACGCGCGATCCCGCGCTGCGTGAGTTCGCCGGAGAAAAACAGAAGAACGCGGGCGGAGTTTATGTAACTACTGTCGAGCCAGGGACACCAGCTATGAAAGCGGGACTCCAGGTGGGCGACATCGTGACTGCAGTCGCGAACAATGAAATCGATCAAAACGGCAACTACGTGGACTCGCTTTACGGCAAGATCGAGTTCACGAATTTGCTCACGTCTCACGCGTACGCCGGCGATATTGTTCCTTTCCGAATTCAGCGTAGCGGCAATCCAATGCAGTTAAATGTCACCCTTGAGCACCGCGACGCGAAGGATTATGTGAGCCCACCATACAATCTCGATCAACCGCCGCGATATTATGTTCTTGGTGGCCTGATTTTTCAGGAGCTTTCCCGTCAATATCTCAAAGAATGGGGTCCAAACTGGCAAAGAGAGGCTCCGCAACGTTTGGTTTACCTGGACCATTTCCAGTCCGAGCTGTTTTCTGACCGAAATCGACGAGTTGTTATTCTCAGCCAAGTCCTTCCTGCTAACAGCACGATTGGCTACGATGAACTCGCCTATTTGACTGTGACGAAGGTGAACGGCAAAGAAATCAAATCGTTGGACGACCTTGCCGAAGCGGTAAAACACCCAATCGAAGGGTTCATCAAAGTCGAAACCGAAGAAGATCCAAAGCAGATCGAGCTCGATGCGGCACAAGTCGGCGCTGAGGCGCAAGATCTCCAGGAGAATTACGGTATTTCCGCACTGCATCGCCTTAATTGAAAGGCGAGACGCGAGCGCTCAACTGGCGTCCATCAGAGCGCCTTAACAACATTGTAGCCACCGGCCCTGTCGTGGTCTACCTCAGTGCTGCTTCTCACGCCAGCAAGACAGCCCACGGAGCCGTTGCTACAGCAGATTACTTAACTCACTCTGCTCTCTTCCAAGCGGTGGTGAAGAACGCTGGAAGCCTTTAACTATCAACGCCATCGATACCGACGTCGGCGGTGCGCGGTTTGGCTAGGAATCGTTCCACTTCCTCATTGTAAGTCTGGAATGGGTCGCCCATCACGAGAAAATCGCGGTTATCGCACGCGATGGAATCCCAGTTGATAACATAGGGGGAATCGCAATCCTGGAAGAAAGCCACCGCTCGAGCCCGACCGGATGCACGCGTATTAGCTGGTGGAACATGTGTTGCACTGGAACGCCGTACATTGTTGTTCCACTCCGCAATTCGCTTGCCAGGCGTGACTGCAAAGAATAGCCCGCGAAGTGGATCGATGTTGTGATATTCAAGGTCGACGCTTTGCAGCCACGGATCATCCCAACTCAATCCTTCGGACTCGACGAATGCTTCCAGCAGCCATTTCTTCGTAATCCAGTCGACCCCGCCAATGAGCGCCTGATGGTTGTTTGCAATTGCTTCGAGAACGAATCCCCAGTTTTCCAGGAGCCAACTAGTTTCCGCGCTGCTGTTGCGCAGGTACTTTTGCGCCAGCTGATGAAATTCCCACTGCACGTCGAGTGCCCCGATGGTCTTGCCGTTCTCAAGATTAACAATCCATTGCTGAGTTGGATCCCGGGATATGTCGCGTGTGCTTTGCACCGCATCGGCCAGAACCAGATTTCGCGGTAAACGGCCATCCTCGAGCAATGACAAAACAGATGCAGTTGTCCCGATTTTTAACGCCGTGGCATAGGGACTCATGTTCGAATCACCTATGAGCAAGTGAAGTCGCCGGTATTTTCGATAATCGGCCAGGGGCTCGTCACGTGCATTGATGATGGCGCGATTAAATTGCACCCATTGGTAGATGTCGTTCACGATATGATCCGCACGCTGGCTCAGTTGGAAATTCACGCGTGTTTCCGGTTGCGGCGGCTCGAAATCAAACGCCAGTGGATTGGATTGACCGACGCGGCCGGCGCCCGTGAAGATTTGTCGCGTCGCCAGGAAAGTAAGAAGTGTCCCCAGAATTGGCGGCGTGAATTGCGCCTCCCGCTTCATCAGATAATTCTCGTGACAACCAAACGTGGCGCCCGTGTGGTGATCGACGTTATTTTTGATGAACGAAACGCGATCCTGCGCGCCCAGAGCAATCAGTGACGATTGCAGCAAGTCGTCTCCGGCCAATTCATAAGCTGCCACATCGTGCAGATGCAGACATTCCGGCGACGCGTACTCGATGTGTCCCATATCGAGATACAGGCGCCCGCCGTTACGAAGAAAACCTCCGTTACCCGGTGGCTCTTCGTAATCGCGGTAATGCAGATCGATGGTGCCGGCCTCGGCGTTTCGGAAAAGATGATTTTTTACCTTCGCCGGCCAGAGCTCGGAATTTACGTGCGGCTCTTCTTCGCTCAAAAGACAGCCGTATTCGGTTTCAATCCCAACGATCCGGTCCATTGTTTAGCGAGCATCCGCCAAGGGTCGCTGCTCCTCAAGTGCTAATGCCGTCATCCTGAGCGGAGCGAAGGAGAATGCGATCACACGGGGTTCCCTGTCTGAATTTCGCCGTTGTGTGAGGTCCCTCTTTCACCCGGGATAACGAAGGCAGGGCCACATCGAATGCCCGCTTGAATCGTCGTGGAAAAAGCTCAAACTTTTTTCATGGCAACCGTGGCCCTGCGCAGCCCTTCTGAAAAGATGGGAGATCTTTTTTATTTCGGCCGGATGGTGGACAAAATCCGATTACACGCCCAGGGCGAATTGCCTTCGGACTATCACGCGAACCTTGGAAAAGGATTTGACGAAAAATGTACGAACTTTCTCCGGATCAATTACGAGCGATTAGTCCAGCGAGTGAATCGCGGCGGCACGGACGAGGAAATCTTGCATTGGTGTTTCGATCACGGGCGCAGACCGGATGAAAATGACGTTTACGTTTGGAACGAATTCATGCGCAAGCGCGGGTGGAATGACGAAGTTTCTGAAATATTACAGCGCCGCAAAAAGGAAGCAGGCATGATGGATAGATCGGACATCCAGACAGCGTTCCAATTCATCGATGCCGACGAAGGGCGCTTGCCAAAAGGGTAGGCCGGCGCGCCGGCCAAACTCCCGAAAGTTTTCGGGACAGCGCGGCGTCCCCACCATTATTCGGCCAGCGTATCGATTCGTTCGGCAAGACCAAAATCAAGCTCGGTCAAGCCGCCTTTGCTGTGAGTTGAGAGAACCAGACGTACTTTGTTGTAACGAATGTCGATGTCTGGATGATGTTCCTCTTCCTCGGCCACTTCGGCCACTGCGTTTACGAAATCAATCGCATCGGCAAAATCATCGAACTCAAACGTGCGTTCGATGTGCTTCTTCTCCAGTTCCCATTCCGGGATTTTTTTGAGCCGCGTTTTCAGCTCATCCGCTTTCATCAAATCAGCCATAACGGGACAACGAGTAACACCCGAAAATCGTTTTGCAACGCCAAAACGAGCGGGTGTTTTTGCGACTATCGTCCTGACCGAAGCGCAGCGGAGTGGAGGATCCAGCAGGACTGTGTCAAGGCGAGTCAGCGGGATCCTTCGACGACGCTTTGCTTCCTTTCGCTCCGCTCAGAATGACAGCTACATGCCAAGAATCTTCCTGAGATTTTTTGCAGAATCGAAAACCTCCACGGCGCAAGCTCGCGCCTGCTTCGATAGTCGCGGCCAATCGCGCAACACTTCTTTCACAGCCGTTTCCGCTTCATCGATGTTCCGGATGAAACGGAATCCGCTGTCTCGTGGAAGATATCTCGTTGCGCCTGTGTCTTCCGTGATCACCGGCCGCCCTAATGCAAGAAATGCCGCGGCCCGATCGCTTAACCAGCCGGTTCGCCAGGCTACATCCACACCCTTGATGGCCGTAAACTCCGCAAGCGCGCTGCCCATGTACCGACGGTACACGCGCGGAGTGCATGCCACCCGGTGCGGGTCGACAACGTGCCAGCCAAGCCGTTGCAAACGCGACCGCTCCGGGTCGTCCGAGCTGATATTCATCGCCAGTTCAAACTGCGTCTCCGGCACTCGTGCTGGTAAACCGAGATACGGTTCGAACATGACTCTCTTGGACAAGTCGGGGAATTCTCCCGCCACTTCTACAGCGCCGCTCCAGTACCATTGTCCAATAGTGGTGAATTTAGACACCTTGGGGCGTGGTTGGGATTGGAGGAGTCTTGTGTCAGCTAGCGGGTAAAATGTCTTCCAGCGCAGGTTCGCTTTCGGCAGCCGGCAATCGTTTCTGTGAGCGTTGAGCCCGATTGTCCAGAATTCGTCGTGAGACGACTGGCCCAACTCCATTTTGGTCATCCAGTAAAAAATTTCACTCGGATCCAGGTCGCAAAAGATCCGTCGCTCAAATTGCAAAAGAAATGGCGGGTGAATCGAGTAACTGAGATTGAGCAGCGTGTTTGGGCCTGCCAGTCGATTGAGCAGGACTTGTTTCGACATTCCGATACAACGCACGGCGTCGAGCTCATGCGTACTGGCTGCCGGTTTCTGATAGAGCAAACAATAGCGACCGGCCAATCCATGTGTACGCAGTTGCCGCTGGAAGTTCTTGATTCTGGCCTGATCGGCGCGCGGGTCATCTGTCGCGGGCAAGAGTTCGAGCCAAATCGCGTCGAGTTTCAATCGATGCAGACCCAGCATCCATTGCAGCGGAACGGAAAAATTTCCGCCGCCTTCGCGATATTTTGCGGCGAACCCGCACCCAAGAAAAATTGTCACGCGAGCAGAATCGTCATTCTGCTCGCGCGCTCAAGCTCGAAGGGCCCAAATTTTAGAAGATCCGCGGCAGACGACCTCCGGCTGTAAACACTTGGGGCTGCCTTGGCTGGCCGGTGCAAAATCCGCCGTTCGGGATCGGGATAATCGAGCCGAGGAATTGCGGCTGCTGCCGCACATTTAACGCCTGCTCCAACGCGTAGCCGAAGCCGATTAGCTGCGGTTCATGCAGAAAAGTGCTGTACATCAGCATGCCCGCCGGCCGGCCATTGTCGCGAATGCCTACGGGAAGCGACAGGTTCGGATAACCCGATACCGCTGGTCCGGTCGAGTTCGTCAGGTGTGGTGCGACGATCGCATCGACGCCCGAGTTGATTACACTATCAATGCCAGAGCGCGCAGCAGTGCGGGCATGCGTTCGCGCGGCGATGTAGGCGGGATCGTCAGGATACCCTGGGAACTGTTCCGACAATAAGAATACGTCCTGGTCGTAGTACGGCATCTCTTGCACACAATGCGCGTCGTTGAACGCAATCAGGTCGGCCAACGTGCGCATATCGGTGTGTGTAAGCGTCGCGAGGTAGTCCGCGATTTGCGCTCTAAATTCATACAGTAACGCCGTGAACTCGTCGCCGTTGTAAGCGAATACGTCCCCCGTATCAACGTCAACGACAGTAGCTCCGAGGCTTTCCATCACGCTCAGCGCATTTTCCGCAAACGCGACGGTCAGCTCATCACCCGGAATGCCGCTGCCGTAGTAGCTGTAATCGAAAAAGCGAACATCGCGTCCGATCACTGCGCCATCGAGTGCGTTCGGATCGAGAAATTGCGTGTAATCGTTCGGCAGATCATGCCCAATCACCTCCCCAAACGGCGACTGCAACACGCCGAGCAGGATTGCAATGTCAGTAACGCTGCGTCCCATCGGTCCAGCCGTGTCCTGCTCGTGGGCAATTGGAATTATCCCGTCTTGTGAGACGAGACCGAGAGTCGGTTTTAAACCAACGATGTTCTCAACGGCGGATGGCCCAGTAATTGACCCGTCTGTTTCTGTGCCGACTGCAACCGAGCACAAGTTTGCGGCTGCGCCGTTAGCCGAGCCCGAGCTCGATCCCCACGATGTGTAACTCAAGTCGTAGGCATTGTTCGTACTCCCACCGCGCGCGCTCCAACCGACTGCTAGAGGATAGGTCTCAGCCTCATCGTCCCGGAAATTTGCCCATTCGCCCAGGTTCGCTTTGCCAAGAATTACAGCGCCAGCTTCGCGCAATCTCTGAATGATTACAGCATCGGCTGGCACATGGCTGCGCAAGAGAGCCAACGATCCCGCAGTCGTCTGCATATTGTCGTCGGTCGCGATGTTGTCCTTGACTAAAACCGGAATCCCATGGAGCGGGCCGCGAACGTGTCCCCTGCGGCGTTCATTGTCGAGATGTTGGGCAATGGATATTGCATTGGGATTTGTTTCGATTACCGAGTTAAGCAACGGATTCAGAGACTGGATACGATTGAGGTAACCCATGACCAGACGCTTACTGGTTAACTGGCCGGAAGCCATCGCATCTTGAAGCTCTGGAATACTCTTTTCGACGAAGTCGAAATCGCCCACAGTCAAAGTAGAGCGTTGAGCTAGCGACGTAAGCCCGCCGCTTAGCAATGCGGCGCTGCTGAGCGCCGTGGTGCCTATAAATTTTCGGCGCGTGATAATGTTTCCGAGGTCAAAACGATTCGGGCCTTGCTTATTCATAATTATATTCTCCGGTTGCGCTGTTTTGCGAGTAAACAGACATGAGCTTATGATTCGGTGACGTGTGGGCGGAGCACTCCGCTTCGGTCAATTCCTGTCCGCGACGCTTGGTGTAACGACGCAGGAGGATGGATCGGTAGGGTGGACGATTTCGCGCGATCGATTCCATAACCCTGCGTGAGCAAATCGTTTCTGGCCTCAAAGGCGGCCGGAAAATTTTTCATTCTCTTTCGCATTATTTGACCGCCGTGCTCTTCCTCCGCAAATTAGCTGTTCTTCTCGGGCGCCCGTAGCTCAACTGGATAGAGCATCTGACTACGGATCAGAAGGTTAGTGGTTCGAATCCTCTCGGGCGCGCCACATTCGATGGCCGTATCTTGTCCCAACGCCTGATCTTCAGGACCTCGCCCAGGTTTTGGGCGAGGTCTGTTTTAAGAATCCCGGCAAATCAAAGAGAGACGTGGCCCGTCAGGGATGCCTTTTGATCTGGAAGCTGAACAATTCTCGTTCCGGGTTGTTGAACGGATCGTATTCCACAAACCCGTTCTGCACAGTCGAGTTGATGCCGTAGCTCGTGACGGTGAGAATTTTTCCATCGGCACTTACATCGAGCACGTTATAGTTGAATGTGTCCGGGCTATAAAAGTCAGCTGGTTGGCGCAGCCTGTCTGCATGTGGATCACCGAGGCGCCTGACGTTCTGCAACCCATGATAGCCTCCGAGGCCGATGGGTTCGAGGTTCTGGGCGATCTGAGCGTTGGCAATGCTGTCCGCGAGTTTCTTTACCAGCGCGAAGCTATGGTTTGAAATAAGGTCCGGACCCGTTGCGCCGAGCGGGCCGCAAACGATCTCCAAGCAGTATGGTACCTCTACGTAGCTCGCTTGAATGCCAGTCTGGCCACTCGGCGAGTAAAGCAATTCGTTAATGCGGTTCTGGTGGTCGTCGGTCGCGAGAAAGACCACGTTTTGAACGTGATGATCAGCGATGAATTTCAGCAGCGCATTACGCTCGGCGCGATAACCGCCCATCCACGACTTCCCACCATCGCTCGTAACAGGCGAATAGGTGCTTGGAGCCGGCGTCAAGGCCAGCGTCGCGCCGGTGGCAATCGTGGCGTTGTTATTGATCGAAAATGTCGTGCCGTCGGTGTTGATAGCACTGATGGTCGTATTCGCAGGGACGCCAGTACCGGAAACGCCTTGGCCCACAACAAGGCCGACCGTACTGGTAACTGTAACCGTCCTCGTGTTGTTCGTAGACCCGGTGGTAACGATCGAGGTAATCGAACCAAGAGTGCCGTATTCCGCGGTTGTCGGCGGATTAACCAGCGTCAGGCTCCCGCCGATCGGCCCGATCTGGTCGATCGGATCGGAAATGTTGACGAATTTCCAAGTCGTCCCTGTCTGTTCCGCGTCGAGAAGTGTTTGTTCCAACCACGCAAGCTGCGTCGCGCCCAGCATTGTGCGATTCGGATTGTCGGCGCGTGAGCCGGTTTCGTCCGCGTTTGCGGCAGTCTTCATCCGAATGTCGCGATAGGAGCGACAATCCGCGTTGATGAAGATTGCGTTCCTGCCCCATTGTTGAGCGAAGTAGAGCTGGCGAGTGTCATTCGTGCGTGGGTCCGATGGCGCATTGATCAGGCCACGCTCGCTGATCGGCTGGTAGTTCTCGAAAACCTGCTGCAAAGTCTGAAAGCCGCCGCTCTTGTTCATGAAGGGAACGCTCCCGTCGTTGGGAGTTACATCATTGGCTGGATCACGTGCATCTACGCCTGCGCCGGCGAGAAAATCGAAGGGCGGACTGCCGGTGGTGCTGCCGACGCTTCCGCCCGCTGGAGCACCGCCGTTAATGTATTGCTTGTTACCCAGCTCGTGGTTGTCATACGCGGTGTAGTTACCCTGGCCGGCGAAGAATGGTTGCAGGCAGTTCTGGCCGCCGACGTTCACGGGCAGAAATTGCTCGCGATATTTGCGCGAGAAATCATCGAATAACTGCGACTGAGTCGCCGTTGGAACAAGGACCGTGGGATCTGGAATGTTCCCGGTGCTGTGCACTGCCGGCGATCCGATGCTCGCGGAGGTCTCATATTCCGTGTCGCCATCGAACATGAAGAAATCCAAGTTCTTTGCAGGCACTTGGCTCGCAAGTGCATAAGGACGGATCAATCCATCGCAGTCACCGCTGAACGCAAAATGGACTGGAACATTGGCTGTCGGGTTAGGAGCGGTCTTGAACTTGCCAACGTTGCTTGTGACCGAGGCATTCGTGGTTTGGAACCGGTAATAATAAAATGTTCCTGGTTCCAAGCCGCCGAGATTGCTCTTTACGGTGTAATCAGTCGGCGAACCAGCAGTCCCTGCGAGCAATGTAGCGACTCCCGTAATGAACGTTGGGTCTTGGCTGATTTGAACGTTGATTGCCGTCGGTTGCGGATTGGCTTCGTCTTTTGCGCGTGTCCAGACGGCCACGTCGTTAGTTGTTGCGTCGCCGGCAGCGACCCCGAGGAAGGTGACGTCGGCATCGGCGCCCGTCGTTTTGAGCATGTAGCCCGTGACGAGCACCAAAGTTACGATCCGAAGTGAAACGAAGTTCTTCATATTAAGTCTTGTTGGTTTGTTTTGATGATTGGTGAAAACGCCGCAAAGAAACCGGAGACGTGTGGCGATTTGAAGGCGTTCTTGTAAAACTTTCGTGACGCTTCCGCATCACACCCTCGCATGCCCGGCCGCATGCATGCTGTCGTCGGCGCGACAGCACGATTCAGAATTTGGACGATGGCGTAGGACGGGCGGTAAGCTCGCTGCCGCAGAACGACGCGATCAAACGGTCAATTGTCGTCAGCCAGCGCTACTGAAAATACGGCCGGATTTTGGCGTATTTCTTGTCGCCGATTCCGCTCACCTTTTTCAAATCATCAGCGCTGCGAAACGGTCGCGCGGCAATAATTCGAGAAGCCATAACTTGCCCAACGCCAGGAATCATTTTCAATTCCTTTTCCGTAGCGGCGTTGATGTCGATCCTGCCTGGCTCGATTTTTTCTTTTGCATGCGACTTTTTAACCTCGACCGGACCGACAGTCGTTGACGAAGGACGAAATACTGGCGTCGCGAAAGGTGTATTCGCCGGAGGCCAGGCGTGGGACCGAGCCGTCTTTCCGGTTACGAAAACATTAAAAGGCGCTGGCTTTTGAGCGTGGACATTTAATCGGCCGGCATCAACGCCCCAGCCTCCAATTTTCTCCTGCTTTGCTTCATCTTCGAATTGTTGAAGTTTTTCTACTTCTAGTCGCGAATTTCTTAATCCCGGCGGCACGGCTCTGAATCCATAGTTTCGTGCAAGCCCATTGCGAACCAGCTGCTCGCCGAGATCACCGTCTTTAGTCTTCACAAACGCGTAAAACCGCTCGAGTTTGCTGCGGCCCATTGCATCTGACATGCGCGTAAACACCGTAAACGGCTGGGACAATTTCTCGCGCGTGAACTCTTTGGCTGCCACCCCTACTTCGATGGCCTGGGGCACGGTGATCGCGAAGTATTTCGCCTGTTCGACGAGGCGCGCCGGATTCATTTCGTCCGTTTCAGGTGCGTCAACCATGTAGAGGCGAAAAATGTATTCCCTCGCGCCTGCGCTCGCGTGAAAACTGTCACCGTCATTCGCCCGATTTGAGATCAGCCGGCAATTTTCCAGGATGATCCAATCTTTAGACTCGCGTGCGCCAACATCGACCTGCGCCGCGCAAACAATTGCAAGGGCAAGGAGTCCTGTCTTGTAGCGCCGTTGGGTAAGCCGCGTGGCTGCGAACTTGCAACTGGAAATCATATCCGACATCACAATTGAGGGGTTTGCAGCCGCGCCAGATACGCCGCGTACATCGCGATGATTCCGCCCAACACACTGCCGGCAATCACGTCGCTGACGAAATGATAATTCATCGCCACAAGACTCACGAGCATCGAAGCCGAGAGAATAATAACTACGACTTGTACGGTTCGACTGCGGGGCATTGCGATCAGCCACACGGTAGCAAAGGCCAAGATTCTGGCAGCGTGGCCGGACGGAAAACTGCCGACGTCATCTCCACGCTGAAATGGATGGAAACCGTACGTCCCGGTGCCGATCAGGGATGGATTATCGTGAGTCCAGGTGTCCGGCCAATAGCGACCGAAAACGTCGCCTAACGAGATGCGAAAATCATCGGCAACAATCAGGCTGAGACACGCGACAAACAGCGTCTTCTGCCAGAGTAGAAATGTTCCCCGGGTCCGTCGAATCATTAAGATCGTCAAAACAAGAGCCGACCAATTCTGGACCTCTGGCGGTGGATAAGTGAGCCACCGAAAGGGTGAGAACCCATTGATATGATGATGATAGACAAAGAATGCCACCGGGCGATCAATCCAAAAGTAACAGATCAATACGGCGACAATGCAGAAGGCCATACTGATCAACGCGCGACGCAGTAATGCGCGATAATCCAGTTCCGGCCTCGTCCTCACAACGGCACTTCAAACTGGCTCATGAGTTTGAACGTCTCATAGCGCTTCGCAATTTCTTCCATCGAGAGTGCGCGCAAACGCTCCAGACTGAACGCTTCCACGCAAAAGCTGGCCAGAACACTGCCGTAAATCATCGCTCGGCGTAAGTCATTAAAATGCACCTTTTTCACAGTGCCCGCGAGATAGCCTGCCATTCCGCCGGCAAACGTATCCCCTGCCCCGGTTGGATCGTGAATGTCCTCAAGCGGATAAGCGCCGCAGCTGAAAAATTGATTATCTTCGCCAAAAAGCAGCGCGCCGTGTTCGCCTTTCTTTATCGCAACGTAATCTGGACCCATTTTTCGAATGCTACGCCCCGCCTTGATAAGACTTGTCTGCTTGGTGATCTCGCGGGCTTCGCTATCGTTTAAGATAAGGAGATTCACGCGCCGAAGCAGCGCATCGAGGTCTGGTCGTGCTGTCTCGATCCAGAGATCCATCGTGTCGGCCACAACGAAACGCGGGCGCGCCATCTGGTCGAGCACATGCGCTTGCAACGATGGTGCGATGTTGGCCAGCAAGACAAAATCGGTTTCGCGATACGACTCCGGCAACGCCGGTTTGAAATCTTCGAAGACGTTGAGTGCAATCGAGCGCGTTTCGCGCGTATTCAAATCCCAGGAGTATTCGCCGGACCAGCGAAAAGTTTTTCCATTCGCGCGCTGCACACCTTTGCTGTCGATCTTGCGCGATTCCCAAAACTGAAATTCGGATTCGGGAAAGTCATTGCCTACGATTCCGACCAATCGAACTGGCGAAAAAAAACTCGCGCCCAACGCAGCGTAGGATGCGGATCCGCCTAACAAGTCGGAATGTTCCTCTACCGGGGTCTTAACTGTGTCGATTGCAATCGAGCCTACAACGAGAACAGACATGGTCAGAATGACGAATTAAACGCGAGGAGTAAATGACGAACTGGACTTGGTTGCGAAGATCTAGTCATTTGGATTTTATTCATTCCTTCGTCATTGGTCATTCGCCATTCGTCATTTACGCTAACATGTCGGTAGCGCAGCGCGCGTAATCAACAATGCTGTGCGCTTTGAGCAAGGCGGAAACCATGGCAACGCGCTTCGCACCCGCGTCGATGACCTGCTGAAGATTGTCGATGTTAATTCCGCCGATACAAAAGATCGGGATATCGACGTCGAGATGAACTTGCCCGATGTCGCCCAGCCCGATTGGCTTGTAATCTGGTTTTGTTGGCGTGGCGAAGATCGGACCAAATCCGATGTAATCGGCGCCTTCGCCCAGCGTCGCGTGCGCCTGGGTCAGACTGTGCGTCGATTTTCCAACAATCAAATTTCTTCCAGCTTTTTGGCGTGCAACAAGAATCGAATCGTCGTCCTGTCCAACGTGCACGCCTTCGACGGGAACCCGCGCCGCGACCTCCGCATAATCATTCACGATCAGCGGCGTGTCCGAGCGGGCTGTGACCTCATGGATCTCAGAGGCGAGATTGACCAGCTCGTCGATCGATTTTCCTTTTCCGCGCAGTTGGATGAGATCTACACCGCCAGTGACCATTTGTTCCGCGACGCGATTGCAATCCCGCAGTTGCGGGATGTAACCGAGATCAATGATTCCGTAAAGGCGGCATTCGCGTAGCGCTCTCATCGTCGCAGCGCAACTTTGTAAGTGCGCATTCCATTACTCGCAAATTGCAAATCCCGCCTCCCGCGAGTGGATGCGGTGCTACCTCGGCGCTGTAATGAGAAATTTCCCGGCAGAAGATCGAATCGAATCGTCCCCGAAGGTAATCGATTCACCGCTAAACGGCGGCGCGGGCTTTGCCGGGAAGAGCGGTCGCAAAACCGCAAATGTTTGCGATACAAACGCAATGGAGACGAATATGGACACGGCTGCACACTTCATGTCCGCCGCTCTTAGCAGGATCATGCAGCATGGCAAGTAAAATTTTTTCGCGTTCACGGTAATTAGGCGCAAGCCCACCTGACTCGTGATTCGTGGAAACGTTACATCGTTCCGAAAAAATCCTTTTAACTTTGTAACCATTCAACCCGGCAAAGCAGATTCATATTTGCGATTTCAGGTTTCGGGATATTTTTCCACGCCGATGCCACAGTTCGCATACCGTGCCCGCGACGCCCAGGGAAGCTTGGTTGAAGGCGTACTCGATTGCCCAGATCGAGCGGTCGCCATTCGACAAATTGAATTACAAAAGTGTATTCCCGTCCGGATCGAGCTGATGGGACCCGAAGCCAAAACGGCACCACGCGATGGCGCGCGAGTCGCGTCGCCCACGCAGAATCTGAAAATCCCGCACGGTCAGTTGCTCGTTTTCACCGAGCAGCTCGCTCATTTGCTCCAGGCGGGCATGACGCTCGACGAAGGACTGTCAATTCTGGAAAAACGTTTGAAGCAGCCGCGCGTCCAACAAATGACGCATGCGCTGCATCAGGCGCTAGTCGATGGCCGAAGTTTCTCGCAAGCCTTGAGCGAGCTGCCACGAATTTTCCCGCCGCTCTATGTAAACCTGGTGGCTGCGGGGGAGGCGAGCGGAGCGCTGCCGCAGATTCTACTCAGACTAGTCAAACATTTGATGCAGGCGAAAGAACTGCGAGACCGCGTGCAACAGGCATTGATCTATCCGGCCTTTCTCGCGCTGGCCGGCGGCGCTCTCATTACGATTTTTATAACCTTCATGGTGCCGCAGTTGTCCGGATTCATGGCACAAACCGGCGGAGTGCTTCCATTGCCCACACGGATTCTGATGCAAATTCATCATGCGATCACGGGCTATTGGTGGGTCGGCTTGCTGTTAGGAATCAGCGCAGTGATCGGTTTCCGCGCGCTTGTTCGCACCGATGAAGGGCGCATCGGTTGGGATCGTTTTCGGTTGATGATTCCCGGATACGGGGGGGTCATTCGACACCGTTACTACGCGCAATTCTCGCGCACACTTGGGACCTTGATGGAAAATGGAATACCTCTGCTCCGTTCACTCGATCTGGTAACTGAAATTGCGGGGAACCGATTCCTCGAACTAAAGCTCGGCGATGTGCGCAAGGCGGTCATCGATGGCGCGACGCTCTCAGCCGCTTTGCAAGCGCAGAAACTGTTTCCTGATTTATTCACCGATATGATGTCGGTGGGAGAACAAACCGGACATTTCGCCGAAACCATGCAGGCCATCGCCGACGTTTATGAGCGCGAACTCGACAAAACGGTTGTCCTGATCTCGCAATTGATTCCGCCGGTTATCATCGTTGTGATCGCCGTTGTTGTCGGTCTGGTTGTTTTCAGCATTCTGTCGGCCGTATTCGAGATGACACACAGCCTGCAATTCAGGCCGCACTAAAACTGAAACTTGCAATCAAGCCCGCGCACGAATAATCTCGCCCGCCTAATGTTACTTCGCGCCGTCTTTGCGATACTGTTCGCCGCGATTTGCCGCGTAGATGCACAGGAAGCGTTGACTGATGCCCTCCCCGCGCCCGCCGACGCGACCCAGCAGCCGATCCCAGAAAGCGCCTGGCTCGATCTGCGCCAAAACGCGCCTCAAAATTCAAAAATACAGAACGCTCCCGTCTGGGTTGAAGCACTGACCCTCCTGCCAACTGAAACGACGGAAGTGGCTCCCATGTCCAAAAGCGTCTTTCGCATTCGAGTCAGGCAACCGAGCCCTGACTATCAGGTTCTTTTTTTCCGCCTATTCTTCGATGACAAGGCAGATCAACAGCCTGAGTTAATCGCCTGGGACGAATCCGGCACACATGTTTTGCGCTCTGGGACTCTTGGAGCGGGAATGAATCTGCCGAGCTCTGATTCGGTGCTCATTCCGATGACCGGCGCGTCTTCCATCGATATCGAAGTGCCCGGTGACGGAAAAACGGTGCGAGGCGCGTATCTCGATTGGATGACGAGCAGTGAAGTCGTGCATCCTGTGAACACAGAACATCGGGATATGATTCCCGAACCTTTCTCGTCGGTGCCGACACTGCACGCGCCACCTGACGACGTTGAGAATTTTGGAACCGTTACGGCAACGCTCGCGGCAGAGGCAATCCGGATTGGCGCGCAAACCCAGGAAGGCGCTGCCTTTCAATTTTCAATCGAAGCCCAACCACTGACAGCCTTGTTGAGTTTTGAAATCGCCGACCCGCGGATTGACGCTCCGCCGGAAATTTATCTTAACGGTCAGGACATTGGGCCTGCTTCCCTGACGCTACCAGACCTTGGTGATCCGGCGTACAGGGGCGAAGTACAACCACTTTCCACGCAAATGCATTTCAACTACACCGGATGGCTGCGCGCTCAGAAAATTGTACCGGCAGCGAGCTTAAAAGCGGGCACGAACGATTTGGTCGTTGTGAACGGCGCTGACACAGGAGCTTCGGCGGTACGGGCCACGCAGATTCAATTAAAGTATATCTGGGACAAGTCGGATTATCTTTTGCGCGCCGGGCACTAGAAATTCTTAAAGAGCAAGGTAGTGTTACCGCGCACAGAATGGGAGGGTGACTCCTCTATCGAGGTAAGAATGAAAAGAAAACAACAGGGCTTCACGCTGCTCGAGATCATGCTCGTAGTAAGCATCATCGTGATCATATTGGGAGTGGCCATTTCAAAACTTGGCAACACCACCGCCATCGCAAAAACGATGCGGGTTCAAGCCGACGTCCAGGCGATCAAAACGCAATTGCAGCTGTATGAAAGCATGAACGGCTTTTATCCAACAACCGAGCAAGGCCTGCAGGCGTTGGTGACCCAGCCAGACAAGGATCCGAGACCCGCCCGGTGGTATCAGCTATTCAAAGAGATGCCAAAAGATCCGTGGGGAAACGAATACATTTATCGCTGCCCCGGTCTGAAAAACCCAAGCGGCTACGATCTGTATTCTGCTGGGCAGGACCGGCAGGCTGACACTGCAGATGACGATTGGGGCGGTTAACCCCAGCTAGCGAATCCGCTTCAATTCTTGGCACCAGGCGCCTTCGACGCTCCTCTAGGATTCCGTTGAATTAACCCTCGCGAATGGGGCGATCGAAGCTCTCGCGTAGGTGGAACCAACTGTTGCGCCTCGGGAGGCAATCCGGCAGGTAGTTTCGGTGAGACTGCGTTAGGGGTCGACATGTTAGGCGTGGGTGGCGTAAACGTTCTTGAAGCTAGCGCGGCGTTGGGCGCAGACTGCTGCAACAGCGCCTGGTTAAACGTGATTGTCGCAAAATTTCCATCCTTGCTAATCGTCACCTTTGTCGCACCCACGCGCTCCGACCATTCAATATTGGCGATACTGTACCCGTCCACCGGTGCTTTGGTGGTAAGGTATTTTTTGAAATTGTGATCGGAAGTCGAAGCGAGCGTTACCAAATCGCCGTCAGATGAATGGGCAGCGTTCGCCACGTAAAGGTCTTTCGCAAAATCGGGCGTGGCCGCGGGCGCCGCCACTGCCGTTGCGATCGCAAATGGCGAATTATCCACCATCTTTGAATAACGATCGTAAGCGAACCGGGGTGGCAGAACATCCTCGGCCTGTGCGCAGATCGCTCCAAGCAGAGTGGCCGCTGATATTAGCGTAAGGGAGTATTTCATAAATGGAGGAGGTTATTTTACTTCGTTCCTTGTGCTGGAGCAAACCAGCGCGCGATTTTAAATTTGCCGCGCATCATCGTGGGATCGCTGCCATCAATCGCCAAATTAACATTTTCAACCACAATGAAGGCGTCCGGTCGCTGCACATCATAAAGAAAATGAACCAGCGGCGGCCAGGGACTCTTTGTTTCGATGGAAGCAAAAACCGTCTGGTGGTATGGCGTTGTTTCCCCGGAACCAATCGCGGGATTCTCAACCAAAATATTATATTTGCCGGCTACTTCCTTTAACTGATCGAGCAACGCGGAGGCTTCTGCTGGGTCTTTGAGAGTTGGTTGATGTTGGCGGATCCATTCGTCCCGTTTCGTCCAGAGGTCTCGTTCCTTCACGTAAAGAGTTTGTTCGGCTAACATCGCCCTCCGGGCCGCCATTTGCTTTTGCGCGCTGGCAAGCGCGCCGAAGATCCAGTCCAAGATGAAAAGGTTGAGTAACACAAATACCGTGCCGGCCGCTACCCACGCGAGCACACGCTCGCGCCGATTCATTCGCTGGTACCATGCCGGTATCATCGTGGCTTCCCCTCCAATCGAAACTGCGCATGGTCGTTTGGCAGGATACGAGGTGACGCCATCTCAAATTGAAAGACTCGCAAATCCGGATTCTTTTTGATCTTTTCGATGAACTGGTAAGCGAGAGCAGCGGTATTTGCCTCGCCATCCACCGAAACCTGCCGCGCCGACTGGTTGTACGCCGTAATCCGCACCTCGGGCGATGGCAAGCTTTCGAAAATGTGTAGCAGAATTTCTACCGGGTAATAACGCGCATCGATTGCCGGAGCCAGTGCCTTCCAATTCGCTTCCGTCGCGCGGACGAACTGCGTCCCGGGAGCATCCTGCGCAATGCGCGCGTCAATCCGTCCGATTTGAAACCGTAACAAACCCAGATAAGCGAACAAAAGAAAGAGAAGCGCAATGTAAGCGCCACCTATCCATAAGAGCCGCTTTCGCCATTCTGTCTGCCTGATCAATTGTGAGCGGCGGCGGCGCCAGCTCTCCGGCAGCAGATTCAGTTTAACTGAGGCGGGTGGCAGTTCGACCCCGACTATCTCAGTAGGGCTGGCCAAGATTCCCTGCACAGTGTCCCGCATCTGGTAGTAGCTTTCATCCAACAAGACATTTGGAGAGGAAGCATTGATGCCTTGTAGCTCGGCGCTCATTCGCAACTGGGGCAATTCAAGTTGGAGTTGTTCCCCGTTGCCATTTTCGAACACTCGCGCAAGACTCAATTTGCCGTTTTCTGTCATGACATAAACCAGCGTCTCGCCTTCAGGATAAATCAGAAGCGCATTTCCCTTGGGTGCATAAGTACTGGCGCGCTGCGCTGCATAAACGGTGACCTGCCGCGGGATAAAACCGCGGTCGAGCAGCGGAGCCACAAGCTCGGCAAGCTGTTCATTTCTGATCGCCACGGCGGAGACCACACTTTCGTTTTCGTCTTGCTCGATCACTTCAAAATCCGTGGTCACGTCTTCGGCCGAGAACGGCAACACCTTCTCGATCTGAATCCGAATCATTTCCGGAAACTCTGCCGGATCGACACTTGGCAGGCGAAATCGTTGGGCGAGCACGGCAGCGACAGGCAGGCCGAGCACAAAATCGTCGGTCGCTGAAAGCAGCGGCACAGCTTCCTCCAGGTTCTGCAGCTTACGCACATTCCACGAGCCATTCTGGCTTGCGCTGCCTGCAGCCGCGTTGCGCGGCGATGCGGCAGTGGATGAACGCAGAAAATTCCATCCGTGCGCGGTGGGAATTATGAAAATGGATGGCATCCCTGTCTCGATATCAAAGCTCCTTCCAACTTATCACCTGAGGACGGCCGCGCAGGCCACCACCTCCTGATACTATCATCTGAACAGTGCGCGTAACGTCGCCCGATTTTCCTATGCTTGTGACGCGAAAGACCGTAGTGGTTTTGGGTGGTGAAGGGGTTAGACCTAGATTCTCTGGAGTTCGCCCTCCTCGGAAGCCAAGTGTAGTAAGGGCCGTTGGAAGATCAAGTTGCGGGTCATCGATTGTTCCATCGATTCCGTCTGAGCCACGCCGCAGTTGAAGAAACGCATCGACCCGATCATCTCCCACGCCTCCGAGAGCACCTAACAACGCGCGCAAGACGTCGCGCGAAGCCCAGCCAATGTCGATTATCGGTCCTCCGCAATTAATAAGGGTGAAGTCTTCATCCCAACCTGGCTTTGCAGTAAATTCAGCCCATCCACAGATTTTCTTTAGGTCGTCCACAGAAGTTAATGCCGCATGCGCCGGCCGATAATCATCGGTTTCTGGGCAAGCGCTCAGGCGGTGGAGTCCCGGTGGCGACATCCAGTCGAGCAAAGAATCTACCATTATATCAACGTTATTCGGCTCCACTCCTTTAAGGTTGAGATACTGGCGCACAATTTCCACAAGCGGTCTGTTCTCTACACCACCGGGCGCGAGCAAGTTCAAATTCAATCGACCACACTCGCCAATCATTTGAACGTCGTAACCTTCCTGATTGCCCAGTTGTCCGTGCAAGTTCGGCGAGTTCGGCGCGTCCTTTGGGCGCAGCGCAACTTCTGCCAGCGCAACATCACCGCCTGATGACGCCATCGCTTCAGCGTCCAAGACGCGGCCTGCATTGCCTGAAACCACAAGGCGCGAATTAATGTCCAACGCCCATGAAATGACCATTGCGCTAAGCAAGAACAGCGCCCAAAGCGCAAGCATTAGTGCCGCGCCACCGCGCGATTTTGAATTTAAAGCCTTCATTTTCAAAACGGCGTCCGTTTCAGCGGAATAATCGCTTCCCATGGCACTGGTGAATCGGCGCGCCCCACGGTCACCTTGACGAGCCATGGCAGCTGGGACGCGTTTGGCCATCGATCGATCCAAGTGTTCAAGCTCGGATTGAAGTAACTGATCTGGAGACTGCTCACGTTCTTAACTAATGGCACCCACGTCTCGTGTCGTTCCCCGATATCAGAAGCGTCCTTCGGTTTTCGTAACAAGCCGAGGTCGAGCCGGTCACTCTTTTCGTTTTCGGGTTGCAACCGCAACGCTACAATAAACTCACCTGGCGCATAGCGAGTAAGGAGCCCAGGCCCGGCGCTGCAAATCCACGTTATCACATCGCGCTCGCGATCGTTTAGTTTAAACGGTTCCCCTATCATCCTTGCGCGCGTCGGACTCAAGCTTTGCCATTCCGACGTTAGAAGATCGCGCAGCCCGTCGTACTGCGAATCCCTCGCGGCTGTATCG
This sequence comes from Verrucomicrobiota bacterium, assembly GCA_003219415.1. Taxonomy (GTDB): domain Bacteria; phylum Verrucomicrobiota; class Verrucomicrobiia; order Chthoniobacterales; family UBA10450; genus Udaeobacter. Next base: position 77,380 of record QHOS01000026.1, read on the forward strand.
GATGACAGACGCAGCGCCGTCATATTCGCTTGCACAAAACGAAAAATCGCCAGCGACATCAGCCCGAGGATCCCCACCGCAAGCATGATTTCGAGCAACGTGAACCCACCAATGCGAAGAGATTCCCTCTTACCCCGGACGGTAAACATAAAACCTGACCTGTTTTGACTGAGGCACACCGCCCTGTCGCCACTGAGCCGTTAACGTGACGAGGTAGATTCCGCTGAGAAGGGTATTATCGGTTTCCGTCAATTCGGCTGCCGCGGTTTTTTGGACAACTTTTATGCCTCCGTAATTGCTGTCTACCCTGAATTCCTTGGAATCATCGGGAACCCCTCGCGCAGTCTGAATTTCTGCCATACGATTCGATAAAATCTGCCGCACGACGCCTTCTTCGGCGTTAATCGTGCTCGCGTTGAGGCAATTCTCGACCGCGCGTCCAAGCGCGATGACGCCGAGCGCGAAAATCGTAATGCCAAGGAGAACCTCGTAGAGGGCAAAGGCGCGACGAAACTTTTGACCTGCGCTTGCGTTAGCGGACCGCATAACTCGTAATCTCTGGCCGTCCCGTTAGCGGCGAGTAATTCGCCGTCCATGAACCGGCGGGACCTTGAAAGCGGATGGTTGCCGGTTCGCAAGTCCCCGACGGCCAGAAAATCCATTCAGCCGGATATTTTTCCATCAATGCCACCGGCAACGATAGCCTTAGCGTGCTTCCCCTGCTGGGACGAAACTCAGCTTTTGCCTTAGCGTCCTCATCCTCTGCAAAAGCTTCCGGGCGAACTACGACATTGTTGTTGCCCCATACAATCAGGTAAGGACGACGCTCGATGACGCTTCGCTCCTGCGCCTGGCGCACAAGATTGTTGAACCCATCCAGCGATTCCTTCAGCCGCCTGTTGGCGATCACGCCAGTGAAGCTCGGTACAGCCAGCATGAGCAACAGCATCAGTATGAAGATCGAGAGAGCAATCTCGATCAGCGTAAAACCCCGGGCTCGTTGCACCGCGGGAAATTACTCGTTTCACCGCAAATCACAACAGCGCCCGCGGGAGGCATTTTCGGTGTGCCCGACCATATGAGCCAGCCACGCGGCAGATGGAGAATCAACTTACTCCCGGCCAGGGGCGTAGCCGTGAACTGCAGTAAAGGCGATCGTTTGCGTCCACCAAGCAGGATCGGCGCAGCAGCCAAGTAAAGTGTCAATCAGTGCGTTGTTAAGCTTGCCAGAACTCGTCAAATCCTGGCGAAGTTCTTTGACAGTCTGTGTCCAATAATCTGCCCACAAACTCGTCCCGTTATAGATTGCAGTTTCTGCGGTGCCACCGATTTTCTCGATACCCAGGGCCGCCAATCTCGGTGCCAGAGTACGACCGATGTGATAATCTATTCCTCGGTCGCGCGACCATGCAAGCCAACCACTCCAGAACGCACGCACTTCCGGCGGCTCGGCGATCGTAACCGGAAGGAAATCCGGTTCAATCAAGAGGATGGCGCCTCCAGGCCGCAAGCTTGCAATGAGATTCGCGATTGCCTTGTCAGCGTCGGCCACATGGTGAAGCACCGCACGGGCAGTTACGAGATCGAAGCTGCCAGGCTCCACCGGCCCGATCACAATATCCTCCTTCCGAAACTCCAGATTAGGCACATGCACCTCGACGAGCGAAAGATCGAGATCACGGCTATGGCTCGTCCATCCGGAGCGACTTGCCTGGCAAGCCACGCGGAAATTGATCCATTGCCGCAGCCGACCTCCAGTGTTCTTGCTCCTGACTTAATGACATCAAGCGACTGAAGATAACGCCGGTGCACGGGATCGAGTAATTCCGACATCAACGCGAGCCGCTTCTCCTCGCCTTTCAAATGGTGGCCCAAAACATATTCCGGCACACGGGTTCACCGTAAGTTGCCGGGGTATTAACGGCAAATGATTGGCTCCACCGGATTGCGCGCTGCAATCAGCCGCTAAAAAAAAGCAATCAATCGGCAGCAGGCGCATTGGTATGTGATAAACTTTGAGGCGAAATGAAGCCTGCTTTGCGCATCGGCATCGTCGTAGCTGCGCTTTGCGTGGTGGCGATGCTTGTGTGGCAGGGAGTTACGGCACACGGAGCGCCTGATCCAACGCGCCCCGATACCAGCCCGACGGTGGCGTTTCTGGACATTGGCATTCTTGTGTTTCGCGAGGGATTGGAATGTATTCTTGTTCTGGCAGCGATTACAGCCAGCATGACAGGTCCCAAACGCGCCCATCGCCGGCCAGTCGCCCTCGGCGCGGCCTTTGCCTTTATCGCCACTCTGATCACGTGGTTGATCGCGGTGCGGATCGTCGGTTCGCTCGGCGACAATATGTCGGCACTCGATTTGCAAGCCGCTACCGGCTTGCTGGCAGTCATCGTGTTACTCGTCATCATGAACTGGTTCTTTCACAAAATTTATTGGGGAGGCTGGATTCGCGCCCACAATCGCCGTCGCAAGGCATTACTCGAGAACGCGCGCACTGCCGAAATTTCCCAGGGGCGTCTCTGGTTTGGATTAGTCCTGCTCGGATTCACCTCCCTGTATCGCGAAGGATTTGAAGTCGTGCTTTTTTTGCAAAGCTATCATCTGCGACTCGGCGGCGCCGTGGTGATGAAAGGCGCACTGTTGGGCATTGTTCTGACGGGGATGGTGGCGGTATTGACCTTCGTTCTTCAGCAGCGGCTACCTTATCGGAAAATGCTAATCACTACGGGCATTCTCCTCGGAGTGGTCTTGCTTGTAATGGTCGGCGAGCAAACGCAGGAAATGCAGCTGGCCCATTGGATTTCCACGACTGAAATCACGTCGCTAAAAAACTATATGCCGCCTTGGATGGGACTCTGGTTCGCCGTGTTCCCTACGGTTGAGACTCTTGTTGCTCAGTTTATTGCGGCCGTTTTGGTAGTAGGCTCGTATTACGCCGCGCGGCATTTTGGCGGCGGCGAACCGGGTGGAACCGCGTTGGAAACTCCCGCTCCTAGAATGGCAGCGATCAACGCTTAACTAAGATTTCGCAGGACGTTGCGAAAAATCAGTGTCGACGCTTCTGGCGTGCAATTCCAGTTGAACGAAGTCGCAGGCTTTCCACCTTAGGCGGATGATCTCGCCTGGTTGCCGTTTTCTTCGGTTGGTTCAAACCATTTTCGCCACTTCTGTCTTCGCCTTTTCGTCTTTTGCTCAACCTGCTTCATCTCCTACTCCTGCCGCGCCTGGAAGCATTGATGAAAAATTGTTCAGCGGAATGCAGTGGCGACAGATTGGACCGTTTCGCGGCGGGCGCGCCTTAACAATCGAAGGTGTGCCGGGCGAGCCGGACACTTATTATTTTGGCGCCGTTGCAGGGGGAGTTTGGAAAACGATTGATGGCGGCGCGAACTGGACTCCCCTCTTCGATAAGCAACCAATTTCATCGATCGGAGCGATAGCTATTGCGCCGTCAGATCACAACGTGATTTACGCAGGGACGGGCGAAGCGGCCATACGCGGTAATACCACCTATGGCACGGGAATTTTCAAATCCATTGATGGCGGCAAGACATGGCAGAATGTCGGTTTAAAAGACAGCCGTCAAATCGGCGCACTAATTGTCGATCCAAGAGATGAGAACGTCGTTCTCGTGGCGGCTCTTGGACACGCGTTTGGTCCAAACGCTGAGCGCGGAATATTCCGCACTGCCGACGGCGGGAAAACGTGGACAAAAGTTTTGTCTAAAGATGAAAACACCGGCGGGATCGATGTGGTTTTTGATCCGCACAATCCGAACATTGTTTTCGCTTCACTGTGGCAGGCTCGGCGGCAGCCCTGGTTTTTTTCCAGCGGCGGTGCAGGAAGTGGCCTCTACCGATCTGAAGATAATGGCGTTACCTGGAAACGTCTCGAGGGCAATGGCCTGCCCGAAGGAATCCTCGGTAAGATCGGAATCGCGATTTCCGGTGCCGATTCGAACCGCGTTTATGCGATCATCGAGGCGAAACAGGGCGGACTTTATCGTTCCGATGACGCCGGACAACATTGGACCCGAATAAATGATGACGGCCGCTTTCGGCAGCGCGCCTGGTATTTCAGCAAAGTTTATGCTGATCCAAAGTCCGCTGACACAGTTTATCTCTTGAACACCGGGCTGTTTCGTTCGGTTGATGGCGGAAAAACTTTTAATTTGTTGCCAGCGCGTCACGGCGATCACCACGGACTTTGGATCGATCCGCAAAATCCTAATCGGATCGCGAACGCCAATGACGGTGGCGTGAGTATCTCACTCGACGGCGGAAAAACGTGGACGACACAAAACAACCAGCCAACCGCGCAGTTTTACCACGTTTCCGTGGACAACGCTTTCCCGTACCACATTTACGGCGCGCAACAGGACAATTCGAGTGTTGGTATTGCAAGCCGGACAGATTGGGGTGCAATCGGCGCAGCAGATTGGTTTGTAGTGGGCGGCGGCGAATGCGGCTTCGTTCTGGCCGACCCGCGCGACTGGCACATCATCTATTCAAACTACGAAAACTCAATCGATCGTTACGACAAGACCAAGGAAGAAATCCAGGACGTTAGCGTCTTGCCTGTTGATAATTCCGGTCACGGCGCGGCTGATCTTATTCATCGTTTTCAGTGGGTAACGCCACTGACTCTTTCTCCACATGATCCCGAGGTTTTGTATACGGGAGCGGAGTGCGTTTTTAAATCGACCGATCACGGACAGAGCTGGACACAGATCAGCGGTGATCTGACGCGCAACGATAAATCGAAACAACAGCCAAGCGGTGGCCCGCTGACTAATGACATTACTTCGGTTGAATATTACGACACTGTCTTTACCCTCGCTGAGTCGCCGGTGAAAAAAGGAACCCTGTGGGCGGGCACAGATGATGGACTTGTTCATGTCACGACGGACGACGGACACCATTGGGCGAATGTCACGCCGAAGATGCCCGAGTGGAGCACTGTCAGCCTCATCGATCCGTCTCCTCACGATGCCAACACTGCATATGTTGCTGTGGATCGGCATAAACTCGACGACTTCAAGCCGTACATTTTCAAAACGACCGATCTGGGAAAAAGCTGGAGCTCAATTGTGTCCGGAATTCCCGACAGCGCGTACGTCCATGCGGTGCGCGAAGATCCTAAAAAACGCGGACTGCTTTACGCGGGGACAGAACTCGGAGTTTTCGTTTCATTTGATGACGGCGCGCATTGGCAGCCGCTCCAGTTGAACCTGCCCGTGTCACCGATTCACGATCTGGTTGTAAAGGACGACGATCTGGTCGCGGCGACTCATGGCCGTTCCTTCTGGGTGTTGGACGACACAACGCCGCTGCGCCAGTTGAGCGCGCAATCCACGCAAGGAGATGTGATGCTTTATCAACCGCAAAACGCGGTGCGTTTGCATTATCCGGAGGAATTCGACAAGCGCCAGCCAGTCGGCGATAACCCGCCCTCGGGCGCAATCATTAATTATTATTTCAAGGCTGCGCCGAAAGACGAAGTCTCACTGGATATTCTGGATGCTTCAGGCAAAGTCGTCAGGCATCTTTCCAGCAAAGAAAAAAAAGAAGGCGAACAGCCGCCGGAATGGCCGGACCGCGTCGAGCGACCAAAAACAATTCCCGCAAATCAAGGGATGAACCGCTTCGCATGGGACCTGCGCTATGAAGATCCCATTCAGGTACCCGGTGCCTTCTACTCCGGCGTCGGACCGAGAGGACCGCTCGCTCCGCCTGCTGATTACCAGGTGAAACTGACTGTTGGTGGAAAGTCGCAGACTGCACCGTTGCATCTGGCGATTGATCCAAGGACCAAAGGCGCAGAAGGCGCCGTGCAAAAGCAATTTGCCCTGGCGACACAGGTAAATGAGTCCATGTCCCGATTGCATCAGGCCGTCAACGAAATCCGAGATCTCAAGTCGCAGATTCAAACCTTGCACAAACGTTTCGGTGACGATCCCAAATTAAAACCAGGACTCGCAGCAGCAGACGATCTTGATCACAAAATGTCAGAGATCGAACAGAAACTTATTCAAGTGAACATGAAAGGCTCCGAAGGAAACCTCGCCTTCCCAGATATGCTGAACGAACGCTTTGAAACGTTCAGTCACACAATCGAGTCCGGTGACAAAGAGCCGACTCAGGGACAACTGAACGTTTTTCAAATGTTGAGCAATCAATTGGAAGAGCAGTTAAAGAAATGGGCGGAGCTAAAAGCCGAAGCTGTGCCGAAAGTGAGCGAACTAATCAAGCAAGCTAGCTTGCCCGCGCTGATTATTAGCCCTCCGAAGAAAACTGAATAACTGATTGGAGGGCGGAGTTCCCACGACGCCGGGCTCGCAGAAGCTCGCCCCTCCATCTTGATCGCGGACGAAACGCGCGGGAAGCATAGACGAAATGACTAAAACAGACAGGGCAGTCGTACTCGCAGCCGGGCGTGGCACTCGCATGCGCGAGCTGACTAATGACGTTCCAAAGCCGATGATCGAAGTGCGGGGCAAGCCAGTTTTGCAGCATATTGTACAAGGGTTGCGTGATGCGGGAGTGCGCAAATTTCTGATTATCGTCGGTTATCATGCCGAAGCAGTGCGAAACTTTTTCGAGGATGGCCGGCGTCACAACATCGCCATCGAATACGCGACACAAGCCGTGCGGGATGGCACGGGCCGCGTTGTTAATCTTGCTCGCAACTTCACTGGCGAGTCGCCGTTCGTTTTGAGCTATGGCGATATCTTGATCAGTCCGGTGAATTACAAACGCATAGTCGATCTTCCGGATCATATGGAAGCGGTAATCACGGTTACGCGCGCCGAAGACGTCAGTAAAGGCGGCGCGGTTTTTGTGAACGAGCAAATGGAGCTCGTCGATCTTCGCGAAAAACCAAAGCCCGGCGAACCGACAAGCCCGTGGTATAACGCGGGTCTCTACGCATTTCGGCCAAGCATTTTCGAGTTCATCGCAAAGTTGGAGCCGTCACCGCGCGGTGA
>QHOS01000027.1 GCA_003219415.1 Verrucomicrobiota bacterium
GAATTTTTTTTCCAGCGTTTTGCTGGTAGCAGCGTGGGGCTGGTTTCTATACGAGGGCGTGATCGATCCTCTTGGCGGCATCAACTCGCTTTGGCCGTTGTTCGGGCTTGCAAATCAATTGCTGTCGGTGGTCGCACTCTGTCTTGGCACAACGCTTTTGATCAAAATGGGAAAGAGCAAATATCTCTTCGTAACCCTGGTTCCACTTTGCTTCATGTGTGCGGTCACGTTTTCCGCCGGTTACTTGAAGGTTTTCTCACCGGATCCGAGGCTCGGTTTTTTGAGCGGCGCCCAATCGCTTTTAAGTCAGGCGGCCGCGGTTACCGATCCAGTCAAAGCAGCTCCCTTGGCGCGGCAGGCAAACATCTGGCGATTCGACGCCTTTGTGGCTGTTTTCTTTCTCGTGCTCGTGCTCCTCATCGTTTTGGGCTCGGCGAGGCAATGGTGGCAATTAATCCGCGGAACCAAGCGCGTGGTTTTGCACGAAAGCGAGTTCGTGCCGCTTACTCCTGCACAGCTCGCACAGCTTTAGATTGACGCCTGAGCTTGGCGCAAACCGTTGATCCTAAATTGTCATGGCTTGCTTTTGGCACAGCTTTTTGTTTGGATCGCAACGTGCCTCCTGATGATGAGGTTACTTCACTGACCGCGATTGGCGGAAACGCTTATCACGGTCCGGCCCTGTTTACTACCACGCACTGGAGCGTAGTACTAGAGGCACAAGGTGAATCACCGGCCGCACAAGAGGCGCTCGAAAAGCTTTGCCGCATGTATTGGCGACCTATCTATAGCTTCGTTCGACGACAGGGAGCTAGGACCGAGGACGCAGAAGATCTCACCCAGGGTTTCTTCGCTTTATTGTTAGAGCGCAAAGATCTGAAAACTGTGCGTAAGGAAAAGGGACGACTTCGTTCTTACCTGCTTACGTCGGTGAAACATTTTCTGGCCGACGAGTCGCGCCATGTGATGGCAGTCAAGCGCGGCAAGGGACAACGCTTAATTCCGTTGGATGACATTCGTGAGCGTGAGCGGATCGATGTCGAACGAAGTGACAGGCTGACGGCCGACCAAATCTACGAACGTCGTTGGGCGTTTACGGTTCTCGAGCAAGTGATGGCGCGGCTGCGAGACGAGTATCGCAGCGCGGGCAATGTGCGGTTCTTTGATCAGATGAAAAAAATGCTGATGGACGAACCGGGCCGACCTTCGCAAGCCCAGGTCGCCAACGAATTCGACATGACTGAGAACGCGGTCAAACAAGCTTTCTACCGATTTCGTCAGCGTTACCAAACGCTATTGCGGGAAGAGATCGCGCATACGGTTGCAATGCCCAGCGATATCGAAGATGAGCTCCGCCATTTGATTGCTGTGGTCCGGGCGTAACCTCTGATAGAATTTTACGCAGTACAAGAGGGGAGTGCGCGAGCGACTCTCCGATCATGATCAGCGCAACCAGACTTTGCCCCGCTGCGCCCCATAGTAAAAAAGCAGAGCACTTGGTGGAGATGTTGGGAGAGTTGGGCGACTACGAATTGGTGGAAGAGGTCGGTCGCGGCGGTCAGGGCGTGGTGTTTCGCGCGCGGCAAAAGAGTCTCAATCGCACGGTCGCGTTAAAAGTTATTAGCCTTGGTCAGTGGGCGAGCAAAGCGCATGTGAAGCGTTTTCGTCGGGAAGCCGAAGCGGCCGCCAGTCTCGATCATCCGAGCATCGTTCCCATCTACGAAGTGGGCGAGCGCGATGGCTCCTGCTATTTCAGCATGAAATTCGTCGAAGGCGGTCAGCTTGACGAAGTAAGCAGGCGCACGCCGATGTCGATCCGGCACGCGGCGGAATTAATCGCGAAGGTAGCACGCACCGTGCATTACGCACATGAACACGGCATTCTGCATCGCGACATTAAGCCGGGGAACATTCTGCTCGATGACAAAGGCGAACCGCATCTCACTGATTTTGGTCTCGCTCGATTAGTCGAAGCTGAGAGCACAATCACACGCACCTTGGAGGTGTTGGGCACACCAAGTTACATGGCACCTGAACAAGCTGCCGGTAATAACACCCAGCTTACAAGTGCAACAGATGTGTACGGATTAGGTGCGGTCTTTTATCAATTACTGACAGGTCAGCCGCCGTTTGCCGGTGGAACAACCTACGAGACCATCAAGCTACTCTTGGATACCGAGCCGCGGCAACCGCGCCTCTTAAATCCGAAAATAGATCGGGACCTCAGCACAATTTGCCTCAAATGCCTCGAGAAACATCCAGAGCGACGCTACTCGTCCGCTCTTGCGCTCGCCGAAGATTTGGAATGCTGGCTAAAGCATGAACCGATTCAGGCGCGCCGCACTGGGCTTTTCGCCCGAGGGAAGAAATGGGTGCAACGCAATCCAAGCAGCGCGCTACTTGCAGCGTCACTGGTTGCACTGGCAGCAGCTGCTGGCTGGATCATTTGGAAAAGTGAATTGATCCGACAACCCCTAGCAACTGGAATCGCCGTTCTGCCGTTTGAAAATCTGAACGGCCAGAAAGAAAACTCCGTCTTCGCTGATGGTGTGCAGGACGACATTCTGACCAAGCTGGCGAAGATCGCCGATCTCAAAGTCATCAGCCGGACCAGCGTGATGGAATATCGCGGCAAACGAAATATGCGCCAGATCGGCGATACGCTTCGCGTGTCTCACGTGCTGGAGGGAAGCGCACGCAGGAGTGGTGATCGGATTCACTTGAACGCCCAGTTGATCGACACACGCACCGACACCCACGTCTGGGCGGAGCAATACGACCGCGGTTTGAATGATTTGTTCGCAATCCAAGCTGAGATAGCGCAAAAAGTTGCTGACCACCTTCACGCCAAGCTGTCAGCTAGCGAGAAGGCGTCTGTTGAAGAGAAACCAACTCAGGACTTCGTGGCCTATGATTTTTATGTCCGCGGTGTCTCCATAATTTACAACGCCCAGGTGGACTCTCTGGCGGACTTAGCGAATCTTTCCGAGGCTGTAGACCTGCTTAACAAGGCAGTTACTCGTGATCCTAACTTCTTTCTCGCCTATTGTCAGCTGGCCTTTGTGCACGATTTGGTTTATCAGGAAGAGAAGGACCATACCCCCGCTCGTTTGGCCCTCGCAAAGTCGGCCATAGATTCTGCATTTCGGTTAAGGCCGGATTCGGGGGAAGCGCACCTGGCGCTGGGATGGCATCTCTATTGGGGATATTCCGATTACGCCCGCGCCCACGCCGAACTTGCTCTCGCACAACAGGGTCTACCGAATAATCCGGTGGTTTACGAGTTAGCTGGATTGATTGACCGCCGGCAGGGTCGCTGGGCTGACGCCACACACAATCTCGAGCGCGCATGTGAGCTCGATCCTCGAAACATCCCTAACTTGATTACCCTCGCAACTACCTACCTGTGGCTACATGACTATGATCAAATGGCCAGAATTCTCGATCGTATCATTGCACTTGGACCAGACCGCAGGATAGCGCGGCTCATTCGTGCTCACATTGAAGTAGACCGGCGAGCGGACACAGGACCTTGGCGTGCCGCAACTGAAAAGATCCTGACCAATGAACCTGGGGCAGAGAAAGATCCAGTTCTCGTGAGCTGGCGCTTGGATCTTGCTTTGTGCGATCGCGACTTGGACGCTGCTGGCAGCCTTGCCGCGGCGCTTTCCCAGAAGGATGGGCGTGACTTTTCGCTGGGTTTAGTTGCTCGTTTGAAAGGAGACGTCGCGGCTGCCCGCGCTGCCTTTATGAGAGCGCGCACAGAACTGGAGGAAGAGATACGCGTTCACCCTGATAATTTCAGTTTACTTTCTGATCTCGGGCTGATCGATGCAGCCTTGGGAAGAAAGCAAGAGGCGCTGAGCGAAGGCCGGCGCGCGATAGAACTGGTGCCCGCCGCCCAGGAAGCGATGAGGGGCCCATCGAATAACGAGGGATCTACAAGAACGCGGTTTGCCATGATTTGTGCCTGGGCGGGCGAACGTGACCTGGCCCTTGAGCAACTTGAGAGGCTCGCCGGAGTCCCGACGGGTCCAAGTTATGGCGACTTGCGCTTGGGTCCGATGTGGGATCCGCTGCGCGGCGACCCGCGCTTCGAAAAAATCGTTTCCTCTCTCGCGCCAAAAGAATGATGCAGAAGCGCCGCGAGGACTAAGCCCGGCTAGCCTCGATTTAGCTTGCATGTAGCCGGTTCGGTTGCCCAGACTGACGCGGACCAGGAGAACAACTGCCAATGAAAGTTGGCGTAATCCAACCGGCAATACGTCGAACTGCCTTCGCCGCTGCTGTCGGCGTTAATCTGTTGATCGCACCTAAGGTTCCCGCTCAAGCGATTGTACCGGCGGCGTTAGCGTCGCCGCCTCCTGCGCAAGTGACAACGGGCGCGACGGCCGAAGTAAAGCGAGTCATTGTTACTGGCTCGAACATTCCCACCGCAGAAGAAGTCGGTCCTAATCCGGTGGATACGTATCGTCAGGCGGACATCGAAAAGCTGGGCATTCGCAATGCAACGGACCTGACAACGTTTCTGCCACAGCAGGCGGGCGGGACCAAGAACCTGAACGGTCGCACTGGCGGGGACGGCACCGTCCAATTCAACCTGCGCGGCTTGTTGTCCAAAGAAACCCTGGTGCTCGTTGACGGAAAACGTGTCGCCCTTGGTTCGTTGAACGCCGTCGGATTCAGCGGAGGCGTGGACATTAACCTGATTCCGTTTCCCATGATCGATCACATCGACATCTTGAAGGACGGCGCCTCGGCGGTGTACGGCTCCGACGCCATCGCCGGCGTGGTTAACTTCTTTTTGGTCCACAAGTTCCGTGGGCTGGAGATCGGGGGTAGTTATGGGAACACGAACCTCGGAGCATCCAACGACATGGGTGAATGGGAGGCATGGATCAAGGCCGGCACGGGCGATGACAAGACCGATATCGTAGTCATTGCCGATTTCTGGGAACGTACCGGCGGCCTGTTTAGTCGTGACCGGGACCTAACGGCTAACGCGTTTTACATACCTTGGGGAGGAATCGATGATCGCGACTTTGTTGGAACTGGCAGCGTAGCTAGACTCTTTTCTTTTTTTGGGTTCCGCCTGCTCCCGCGCATGTTTTTCGGTCCAGGCGGTACACCGCTACCCGGCGTAAACACGCCCCTTCCGCACTCGGCACCAAATGCTGCGACTTCGCCATTTTATAAGAACGTCCTTGTGGTTAATCCCAATGCATACCCAGGCGCCCCCGGTATCCATAATCCGAGAGTACAATTTGACCAGACCGGCACGAAATATAGAGGAGGTGGCGATTACTTCTTCTATAACTTCGCGGCTATAACACCAGAGCTTCCGCCGGCGGATCGCCAAGCCTTCTACGGTTCTTTCACGCGCGATCTGTGTGACAAGCACCTCACGGTGTTTGCTGACTTTAAGTATGTCCGCTCATTTTTCGATTCGTCCCTCGCAGCGGCGCCGATTATTCCCGATCCATTCAAGATACCAGGCACGAATTTGCCTTTTAGTCCGCGCGCCTTCAGTGTGCCAATTCAGAATCCGTTTAACCCCTTCACAGTCGCCGATGCGACTATTCCAAATTTTTTTCCCGATGGAAGCGGCCTCCCCGTAAATACCGGAGTTGGGTTTCGTGCCATTAACGACACCGGTCCCAGACATGAAAAGTTCACTTACCACGACTATCTATTCGATGTTGGCCTGCGCGGCGAAATGGGAGAATTTGGCGATTATTTCAAGACGTGGAACTGGGAAACTGGTTTCCGTTATTCCCGGAACGAGGGGCAGAATCTGTCCGTCGGTGAAGTCAGCGAACCTGGATTACGGGAAGCACTTTTGGATACGGACCCAGCTACGGCATTTGATCCGTTCCTGAATTTCAATGCTCACAACACCAAGGCGGCCAGAGCGAAAGTTTATGTTAACCTGCATAACTCAGGCGAATATGAGTTACCCATAGGTTACGTCACTATTAACGGCGACCTGTTCAACCTTCCGGCCGAGCCGGTCTCATTTGCTCTAGGCGGTGAGTATGATGCGCCGAGATGGACGCTCGATCGTGACGCGCTCAATACAACGTTTCAAAGCATCGGCTCGACAAATGGTGGAAGCGCCAGAGTGAACCGGGATGTTTGGTCAATCTACCAGGAAATACGAGTACCTTTCACCAGCCCAACGTGGAACTTCCCCGGCTTCTATAGCTTCGAGGTTGACTTTGCCGAGCGGGAAGAGTGGTACAGCCAGAACACCTCTGCAGTTCTACCTTCTGGAGCCTTCCCGTTTCTGCCGGCGGCGCACAGCCAGTATAATGCGCAGAAGCCAAAGGTGTCGGTTCGCTGGCAGCCGCTCGATCCCAAATGGATAGGGGCGCTGACCTTGCGTGGCAGCTACACCGAAGCGTTTCATGCTCCGGCTCTATCTGAGATTTCGCCCGCTTCCCTAGGAGTGCCGATAGGCGTCTCGGATCCGCTTTTGCATCGGTTCTATGGCGCGGAAGGACGCATTATAGGAAGTCCCAATCTGCAGCCGGAAGTAGCCTATGAATGGTCCTACGGGGCCGTTTACAGCCCGAAATGGATCAAGGGCCTGACGCTCAGCGCGGATTGGTGGCATATTGACATGCGATCAATCACGTCCTTGCTCGGGTTTCAATTCATTGTCGATAATGATATCCCCGGCCTGGTTTTCCGTGATCCTTCTCCGAGTCCTGGTACACCGGGACGAATCACCCTGGTCATTGATCCTAACAAAAACCTTACAGGCGCGATCTTTGAAGGTCTCGACTACGAAGCGACCTATATTCTGGATTCTTCGATTTTTGGCCACGGCGATTTTGGCCGGCTAACGGCAACGCTCAACGGCACCTGGCTATCCCGGGCTGAGCTTCAGATTGCGCCTGATACAAAACGGTTCGGTATCGCGGGCGAAGTCATACCGCCGGGATTCAGCCTGACCGGCTCGCTGCCATGGAGCCGTGCCAATTTTAGTCTGTTCTACGACGGCCCGGCCGACACGTGGCTGCAGGGTTTGGATATTGGCGCAGTGGTCCACTACACGGGCCAATACGAAGATGACAATGTCAGTCTGACCAGCTCGCCCGAACCACAAATGCCTAGAAGTGGCGGCTTCCCTGACTTTGGTGAAATACGCGCGCGGAAAGTGCGGGAGTGGATTACTTTCGACCTGATCGCGTCGTACACGTTCAACCTGCCGCCGCCTGCTCCGGCGCCAGTGCCTGGCTTTGCCAAGGACGGAGGTAAAAATTTCAAGATGAAGGATGGCAAGGAGAAAAACATTCTGCCTGTATCCACCGCTGAGTACAATCCCTGTGGATGGAGCGCTTGGTTGAATAACACCACGATTTCCCTCGGAATGCAGAACGTGTTCGACGAAGACCCGCCATTTGCAGCTGGCGCAGGTGGCTACGACGCATCGCTTGCCACGATCAAAGGCCGCTTCTGGTACGTCCAGTTAAAGAAAAGGTTCTAACCGGCTGGAACAACTTACCTAGGAGCTGCCAAGGGCGGAAGCATCCGCTGCGCTTTGATGCGCACTTTCTCGATTTAATGCCCCGCGTTCACCTCGCGCCAAAATAAAATTCACCACGGATTGCACGGATAAGACGGATAGGTAGGGCGCAACCGCCGGGCGCGCCGAATCTCTTTTGTTTGTAACAGAAGATAACAAAGAAAACAAAGGCTATGCTCGGCTGGAACCGAAATGCTTTCTTCGCTGCCTTCGTTTCTCTGTGAGAAATCCACACTTTCCGCGTAACCTCGTGCCGGATTTTACGCACTACCTGAGTGAACGGCCAGAAATAACTTCTCACAACGAGGAGTTAGAGAAGGCCAAAACAAGAAGGAAGTTAAAATGATGAATAAACCAAACATTGTAAGACTGGCCCTCGTGCTTGCCTCGCTGGTTGCGGTAACAATCGCGTCCGGCCAGGACCCGCGCCCCGTTGGAACGGTGGGCGGAAGACTTCAAGGGACCTGGGAGATGCAGATAACTCTAACCGATTGCGCAGGTCACGTAATAAGGAGCCTCCCGTCACTAATAGAATTCGTGGCGGGAGGGACGGTGGTGGAGTCGAACGGAGGGACACCGCAGGCCCTGAAGACGCCTGGAGAAGGTGTTTGGCGCCATACCACTGACAGTAACTATGCGTTTCGCTTCAAATTCTTCACGTTTAATGCTCAGAACGTCTTTACGGGCTGGACGATCATTGCGGGGGAAACAACCGTGGATGAGACAGGAGACGCCAATACGGGGTCTGCGACCGTCGAGGTCTATGACCCAAACGGCGTGTTAGTTGCGAGTCTATGTGCTGAGACTGTTGGCACGAGATTCGAGCTCTAGCCGATTACGGGGTTTGGCGTGTGACATCCGCGCGCCAAACCCCAGCCTAGCTCAATTAAAACTGAATCCGTTATCGGATTTAATTCGCCGTTCGGCATTCGAGCTTCGTCATTCTTGCCATTTGTATAAATCCTGTCGGCGATGCGCGAGCGACTCGACGCGGGTCCGAACCGAGAGGATGAGTTCCTGAGACACATCGGCTTGAATTAGTTCTTCGCGATCCGCGGATGCGGATGCAACCGCGACTCCGCGCGGATCGATAATCGCAGAGCTGCCACAAAACCATAAGTCGTCATCCTTGCCGACACGGTTCGATGCGATCACGTAACTCTGGTTTTCGATTGCGCGCGCAAGGGCAAGCGTTCTGAAATGTTCGATGCGCGGGAACGGCCATGCGGAAGAAACGATAAGGACGCCGACATTCTGCTCAACGACCAACTTCCGATACATCTCCGGAAACCGGAGATCGTAGCAGATACTCAAACCGAAGCGCAGGCTGTCTAGGGCAAAACTCGCGAACGTATCACCCGAAACAAAACACTTCTCTTCTTCAACGGGTGCAACCGCATACAGGTGCGTCTTGCGATATTTCGCAGCGATTTTGCCGTGTTGATCAACAAGAACCAGGGAATTGTAAATTGAAGTGCCATCGCGCTCTGATACGCCGCACACGATGGCAATGGAAAGGTTCGCGGCGATTTCCTGAAGTTCAGGGATGAAACCACTCGTCCAGGAATTAGCATGAGCTTGGATTACGGACATCGAGTAGCCCGTATCGGTCATTTCCGGAAAAACAATCAGTTCCACGCCACCGTCCCTGCCTCGGCGACAGAAGTCGCGAACTTTGAGCAGGTTGGCTTTTGGATCGCCGAGCGAACAAGAAATCTGAGCGGCCGCAACCTTCATATGAATCCGCCCACTAAATACACGAAAGGACGCGAAATCTCATATATGACCATTCAGCGCCTGTTTTCCCTTGGTCCGTTTTGCGTTTTCGTGAGCCAAGCAAATCAGAGAAGCGCGGGTAAGCAGTTACAAACGCACCTGCTGCGCGTCTTTAGCTGGAATCCAACCGCGCAGGTTATTCGGTAACGCTGCATAGATCCAATCCCCACGGGTGCTCAAGATTTTGACTTCACTGCCAGATGGCAACGCCAGGATGCTGTTCGCAGTATCCGCGGTTGCAAGACGCGCTTGGACGTTCTTGCCCGTTACTATGGCCAGGGCGCTTCCATTGCTCCCGCGTTCGAGTGTATACACAGCGTAGATCGCCACTGCGCTGAGTAGCAGGCAAAATATTAACGTGGCGATTAATGTGGCCGATCTGCGACGCGCAAAGATCAACATGACCATCGCAAACACTGCGAACCAAAAAGCAATAGCCGCTGCGATGCTGTATTGATTAACACTAGCAAATTCGAAGTAACGCTCCGGCCAGCTTTGCTGCAGCTCAAGCGAGCGCGCCTCGTCACGCGCGATCTGCAAATTGGCTATGGCTTCCGGGTGATGTCGCTCCAAGGCAAGCGCGCGTTCGTAGTTTAAAACAGCATGCCCAAAGTCGCCGACACGAAAATAGGCATTGCCGAGATCGTAAAATAGATTTGCGCTCCATTGTCCTGCACCAACGAGTGCCTCGTACCCGGAGATCGCTTCCGCGAAATTGCCTTGGGCGTACTCCTGATTTGCTTTTGTGAAGTCGCCTTTTGCCTGCGCAAACGAAGATACTGTCGATACGGCGCTGCAAAAAATTGCAATAAAACCGGCGGACACTTTCATCTTAAATTCTCAATCAACTCCAGCACTTCTCGCCGGCTTTCAGGAGAAACTCTTCCGGGACCGTTATGAGCTCCACTGTATTGCCATTCGTCGCTTTGCTCGAACAACCTGCGGAGCCGGTCGCGTGAATCGCTATTAAGCTTGAAAGTCTCTGCCGCAGTCTCCACATCCACCATGTTTGGATCGATGCGGCGATTTCCTGACGCCATGGCGGCTTTTAAGCGAACGACTCTGGATGCTTCGGCATAATACTCTCGGGGGGATACGTCGTTGCGATGCAACTTGTGCATTAGATCAGTCGCTTCATGTCGCAGCGCAGCGACACGTTGCGCCTCACGATTATCAATTCTTGTCCGGCGAATTTTCCAACCTGCAAATCCAATTAACGCGAGCAACGGAATCAGCTCCGCAGCCCAGAAAACTCTTTGTGTGTAGATCGGCGCAAACGATTCCGCTGCCCGGGGCCGTTCGGTCAACTGATAAAGAATATCCTGCTGCTTGGTTGCAGTCGGGACGGGCGGACGTGCTGTCCCCGTGGACGGAGTGGGTGCCGCCGACTGGGCCGCACCCGCGTTTTGCGCAACCGCCGCACCTCCCTGCACATTGATCGGAATCGACTCACTGTGCAGGGTGACATATTGTTCCTTCACCGGGTCGAAGTAAGAGAACGCGAGCAGCGGGAGTCCCTGCTTTTTGTCGTTGGGGGAAAGCACCATCTCGAAAGTTTTCGTGCCACTCAGGCCGACCTCATCATCCTGCTTGAACTTGGATGACGGCGGATATTTGTGCCAGCCGCGCTCGTCTTCAATAACTGGGGCATTGACGCGGTCGAAATTGCCGCGTCCCGAAATTGTAGATGTGATGGTGATGGGATCACCTACCTGCACGGTCTTTGGCTTTGCATCGGTCGTCATGGTGAAATTTCCAATTGCACCCGAAAAACTGGGGGGCGCATTTTTCGGCAAGGGCTTTACCTCGAGTGCCACAGGTTCACTCTTGATCTCCACGTCGCGGCGCTCCCCACGTTGACTGAACGGATTCGAGAAGAATGGATCGGAGAATGGGTCATCTTGATCGAGCAGGTCGAAAGGCGAACGCGGGCGTGAGCGTGGCGCGCTCTGCCTGCGAGGAACGACAACTTGTGCCTTCGCTTTCACCGGCCCGATTTCAAATTTTCCCGCGCGCGCCGCGGCGATTGCAGTTTTAAATGTCACCACCTCATAAGGTCTCCCACTGATCGTTTCAGTATTTTCCCCGGACTGCTGCAACTTCTGCGCGGTAAATCCTTGCCCCGTGATTTCCGGCGGTTCGACGAGTCGCGGGCGAACGCGCGGATCAAATCCCATTCGTATCTGAACCGGAACGATCTCACCCACGTACGCGGTCTTGCTTGGTACGATCAACTCTGCGAAAACCAGGCTGCTTGCGCTGGCTGCCGCTGCGTCACGGCCAGGCCGGGCGCCAGACGAACGACCGGGAGCATCCGCAACGTTTAACGTTAACGCCGGTGTACGCAGCGAATTGTTTCCGACGCGAATGGTTTGAGGCGGGATGGTGAATCTTCCCGCTCTCAACGGCATTACAGTATAATCATATATCACACTGGAGGTTAAGTTGAGATTGTTCATCTCGATGCGTTGTGACGTTCCCGTTCGCCGAATTTCGAGACCGTCCACCATGATATTCTCCGGCGCGTCTGCGCCATGTGCTCCGGCAACTCGAATTTCCAAATGCACCGTTTCGCCCAGTGCGGCTTCCGAACTATTCAAAACCGCTGTCACGCTCGGCGAATCAGCACGCGCAAATTGCGCCGTTGCGATTATTCCGAAGACAGCAATAAAAATTCGTCTGGGCGTCGACATCCTAAAGTGCATCTCGCAAGCGTCATTCCGAGCGGAGTCGAGGAATCCCATGGCTTAATACACGGTCGAATTCACAGGATATCTCGACTTGGCTCGACATGACGAACCTGCCTTACCAGTCCTTATAGACATGGCGCGTTGCTCTGCGTTCATCAAGTTGAACCCGCGCCTCCTCGTCTTTCATCGATTCCAGAAGAGCTTCCGCCTGGCGCTCGCTCATCTGGCCCTCCTTTTCGGGTTCGGCTTCGGCAACTTGTGCGTTCCCGTCAGGCGGTGGCTTCTGTGATTTGTCTTCGCCGGCTCCCTTCACTTCACCCGCAAATTTCTTGGATTCTCCAGGAGTCGCGGAAGGTGTCGTATTTTCCCCTTCACCCTCTCCTGGGGATGGTGAGGGGGTTTCATTTTCGCCTTCGCCCGGGCTCGGCGATTCTTCACCTTGCCGTTCTCCTGGCGAGGGTGAAGGCTGTTGACCTTGTTGCTTGTCGGCTCCCGGCGAAGGAGAAGGAGTCTCCCCAGGCTGCTGCTGTTTTTTTTGCGGCTCGTTCTTCGCCTGGGCTTGGTCGTTTTTTTCCTGTTGCTGATCTTTCTGATTTCCAGACTTGCCTTGTGATTGCTGATCTTGGGACTGCTGCTGGTCTTTTTGCTGCTGCTCGCCCTGACCTTGTTGTTGCTGCTGATTCTGTTGTTGCTGTTTTTGTTGTTCTTGCTGTTTTTGCTGCTGGTTCTGCTTCTGATCCTGCTTGTTCTGTTTGTCCTGTTTATTCTGTTCGTTCTTCTGCTGCGGCGAGGGGGAAGGGGAGGGCTGTTCTTGTTTTTTATTCTTCAGTTCTTCGATCTTCCGCTTCACGTAATCGTAATTGTCCTTCGCTTCCTTGTTTTGCGGGTCGAGCTTGAGCGTTTGCTCATAATGATCGAGCGCGTTTGTCCAGTCGCTGAGCTTTTTATCATCGCCCTTTTGTGCTTCGCCACGCTGATAAAGTGTGTTTCCAAGGTTATAATGGCCTTTGCTTTGCAAAGCGGTATCCCGGGAAAGCAATGCCTGGCTAAATGATTCCAGCGCCTTGCTGTAATCCTTCAGTTTGTAAGCAGCCGCACCTGAGTCGAACTGTAGCTTGTCCTCTGCGCGCGATTGCGGATGCGATTTTAACGCGTTCTGAAACTGGCTGTAGGCGTCTTCGAATTTTCCGCCGCGATACGCGTCGAGACCCGGCGCGGTGGCGAACGCGGGTGAAGACAGGAACATCACGAGAAGTGCGGTTGCCGCTGCGGCCCCGGCAGGCGCGTTGGCAACGCCACGCACAGCCTTGCGAGCAGGCGCGACAGCGGAAGCTCTTTGTCGCGCCCGTTTTCGTTCGGGAATCAGGATCGACAGTGCGAGAGCGATTAACGCTGCGCCGAGCGGCCATTCGTAACGTTCAATCGGTCGACGCGACAAACGCACATCCATTTCGGCAGCCTGCATTTTTGCCAGGCCCTCATTCTGAATTTGCTGCATCGTGCGAGGTCCGTTTTCCAAGTGAAGATAAAAACCCCCAGTAGTCTGAGCGATTTCGCGCAAACGTTTATCATCCAGCTTCGATTTAACGACTTGACCGGATGAATCTTTGACGAAGCTGGTTTGACCATCGTCGCCGGTCACCGGAATGAGTGAGCCCTGTGGTGTTCCAACACCTACCGTGAAAATTCGCACACCGGCGTCGGCCGCTTCTTTCGCGGTTTTCATGGCGTCCCCACTTAATTCTTCGCCGTCGGTGAAGATGACCAGAGCGCGATTTCCCATGGCGCTTTTACCGAAACTCTGCGTGGCGAGAGTAATCGCGCTCGAGATATTGGTGCCGCCTTCAGGAATTGTCTTGGTATCCAGATCGTTCACGGCCTCAACCACCGCGTCATAATCAATAGTCAGAGGCGCCTGTAAAAACGGGCGGCCGGCAAAAGCGATCAGACCAACACGGTCGCCCTGCAACTGACTGATTAAGTCCTGGATCGCCAGCTTGACGCGATCGAGTCGGGTCGGCTGCACGTCATTGGAAAGCATGCTGCGCGACGTATCCACGGCGATCAACAAATCGAGACCCTTGCGTTTCACGTCTTCAAACGTGTAACCCCAGCGAGGCTGCGCCAGACTGACAATGGCCAAAGCAAGCCCGAGCAATTGCAACGCAAATCTTAATATCCGACGGGGACGATTCACCGTTCCAGCGAGCTGCGGCAGCAGCCGCGCCGAAACGAATTCCTGCAATCGTTTGAGACCGCGCCGTTCTGAGCGAATGAACAACGCAATCAGAAGCGGGATCACAAGCAATCCCCAAATCCATTGTGGCACGCCGAAAGTCATGTGTTCGTTAAAACGTTGAAGGGTTGAAACGTTAAACTGGCCGTGAACATCATTGTCATTCTGAGCGAAGCGAAGAATCTCTGATTATTCCTCCGGCAGCGCCCTAAGACGGTAATCTGAGATGTTTCGCTCAGCTCAACATGACAGGGTGAACGCTTCAACCTTCTTTTCACGGCAGTTTTTTCCAGATGGTTTGTGACAACAGGATCTGCGCCAGCAATAGCCCGCAGCCGCTCATCAGACACAGCGGGAACAAGTCGCGGTATTGTTGATATTTTTTCACGCTAACGGTCGATTTCTCCAGCTTGTCTATGTCATTATAAATTTGCTCCAGCGATTGTGTATCGGTCGCGCGGAAGAATTTGCCGTCTGCAATTTTAGCCACTTCTCTCAGACCAGCCTCGTTAAATTCCACGCGCTGGTTTTCGTAGAGAATGTTACCTAATGCATCTGTTAACGGTCCTTTGGGAGTGAATATCGGGGCGGGGGCGATTCCGTTGATTCCTGCGCCGATTGCATAGAGGTGGATCTTTAACGCTTTGACTGCCTCGGCCGCAGTGTTTGGTGGAATTTTGCCAGCATTATTTTCTCCGTCGGTTAAGAGAACGAGCGCGCGACTTTTCGAACGTTTATCATTTAACCGGTTAGCTGCTGCTGCCAGGGCCGATCCAATGGCAGTGCCATCCTCAACCAGTCCAATCCGCACGCGATCCAGGTTTTGCAGCAGCCAATCGTGATCCAGTGTCATCGGGCTAACCACATACGGGCGACCCGCGAATGCGATGATGCCGATGCGGTCGTTTGGTCGGCCTTCGATGAATTTACGTGTGACTTCGCGGATCGCATCGACACGCGTCGCCTCTTGTCCGCCGATTGTAAAATCCTTGGTCAGCATCGATCCGGAGACATCCAGCGTCAGGATAATATCGATCCCACTGGCTTCGATCTGAGTAAGACTTTTGCCGAGCTGCGGACGCGCGAGGGCAATCACGAAGACCGCAATCGAAGCCAGCACCAGTGACCGCAGAATTTTGCCTGCACGCGCAGCGCTTTGTTTTCCGATCGCCCGAAGGCTTGCTGTGGATGAAAAAGTCAGCGCAGCGGCCGGCCCGCGTTTTCCACGCAAATACGCGAGCAACGGAACCACCAAGAGCAGCAGGAGCAGCCACGGATGCGCGAAGGTCAACGCGCTATTTCCTGTGAACCAATCAACCATGGTTGACCTCCTTTCACAAAGCGGATCGCTTCCTCAAGTAACGATTCACTGTCTGAAGTTGTTGCTTCGTACCTTGCAAACTTGATCAGGTCGCAGCGGTTCAAGAAATCTTCGAGCAGCGATTTTTCGTCGTCGGAGAACGGCGATGAACCTCTGAGCCCATTCAGAAACTCGACAGACGTTTGCCGCGTGACGGGCAATCCGAACTGTTCCGTCACGTAGCGCCTGAGAATGTCCGACACACGGATACTGAAGCGATATGGATCGATCGCTGTGATCTGTCCTCGTATTTGCTCGAGCAATGCAAGTGCGCGCTCGCGGGGTGATTGGGGCGGTGTTGGGCGCCGAAAAGATTTTGCAACAAACCACACAATCAAACCGATCGCCGTGAGCAAGACGAACATTCCGAGAAAAACCAGCCACGGCGAAAGCAGCGAATAATCGACAGGCGGCGCAATATCGTGAAACTCCTCAGCCAACAGCAAAGGAATAATGGAGTAGTGGAGTCGTGGAGTAGTGCCAGGCGAATTCATTTCATTACTCCATTGCTCCACCGCTCCTCCGATCTCCCTCATCGAACACGAATGCGGCGCTCGCGTTGTTTGAAAAAGGAGCGCAGCTGCGGCAGATAGTCTTTGCCGGTTTGCAGAGCGATCGCGTCGATATTGTTTCGGCGCAGCACGCGCGCAAGCTCCTGCTCGCGTTCATCCATAAGCCCGCTAAAACGCGCTCGCGTTGTGCGATCCGCCGTGTTGATCTCAATTTGATCCCCGGTCTCGGCATCTTCCAAGGTGATGATGCCGATATTTGGCAATACTCGTTCTCGTTCATCGTGGATATGGATGGCCACGAAATCGTGCCGCCGTCCACTCACCGCCAGCGCTCGCGAAAAATCGGGCGCCTGAAAATCCGAAATGAAGAAAACCACAGCGCGTCGTGTGACAATTTTATTCAGATAATCGAGGGCCAGCGCCGGCTCTGTGCCGCGTCCCTTTGGTTCGAAAAACAAAATCTCCCGGATAAGTCGTAGCGTATGGGAGCGGCCTTTCTTTGGAGGAATAAAAAGCTCGACCCGATCGGTGAAGAGGATGAGCCCGACCTTGTCGTTGTTCCTAATCGCGCTGAAAGCGAGCAAACACGCGACTTCCGCGGCCAATTCCCGTTTTGATTGCGTTGTGCTCCCGAAGTTTCCTGACGCGCTGACATCCACGACCAGCATTACCGTAAGCTCGCGTTCTTCTGTAAATTTTTTCACAAACGCGTTGCCCATCCGCGCGGTCACGTTCCAGTCGATCGCGCGAATTTCGTCGCCGGGCTGATACTCACGCACGTCTTCAAAATTCATTCCCCGGCCTTTGAAAACACTGTGGTAATCGCCGGCGAACGCGGTCTCGACGAGCCCTCTCGTCTTTATCTCGAGAGTCCGGATTTTTTTGAGAATCTCCGCTGGTTCCATCGGAAGTGAGAAGTGATTGGTGAGAAGTGAAAAGTGATTATGCGAAAAATTCGTCGATGTTGGATGACTGTTCGCTCGTCGAGTCATTCTCTTCTACGCGTGAAATCCCTCGATAATCCGTTGCTGGAGAATGCTTACAGAAGTCGTCGGCCCGATCGATCATTCGCGAAAGCATTTTCCCTATCGAAACGTATTGGGAATCAAGCGGGTCGAATTGCTCAGGAAGAACATAGCCAGAATCTCGCGCGTCATCTAACCAGGACTGGGTCTCAGTGGCTTCGCCGAGTGCCTCATCGAGCTTGTTAACAAACACGGCCCTATAGCGCCGTCGGCCCCACGCCTCAGCAATCATTGCTTTAATAGCCCGTGAGCTGCGCCGAATCTGATCCGTTAAGGAATAACGTTCCTCGACGGGAAATTCGCGACTCAAGACGAATATGGTTCCTGCTGCATTTCGAGCTGCCTGGTAGACTTTCAAATCCCGAAACGATCTCGCAATCACTGTAGCGACTTCTCACTTCTCACCAATCACTTCTCACTGTTGGTCCTCATCACGGCACCGGCAATCCAGCAAATATTCTCTCAATAATCGTCTCGCTGGTCACTGCTTCTGCCTCGGCTTCGTAGCTAACAATGATGCGGTGTCGCAACACGTCGGGGCCAATGCTTTTGACGTCCTGCGGCGTGACGTAGCCCCGGCCGTTCAGAAACGCATGAGCCCGAGCGCCCAGCGCAAGATAGATCGTCGCACGTGGTGAAGCTCCGTAACGAATGAGCCCTTCGAGTCGTAAGTTATAGGCTGCGGGCTCACGCGTCGCCCAGACGACGTCCACAATGTAATCCTTCACGCGGTCATCGATGTAAATGCTGTTAACCACGTCCCGGGCAGCGATGATTTGCTTCGGATCAACCACTGGATCAACTCGCAAATCCGGCGAGGAAGTCGCCATCAAGTCGAGAATGTTTCGCTCCTCGGACTTTTGGGGATAACCAATGTTCAATTTGAACATGAAACGGTCGAGCTGCGCTTCCGGCAGTTGATAAGTTCCTTCCTGTTCAATCGGGTTTTGCGTCGCCAAAACAAGAAACGGATCGGAAAGCGGATAGGTTTGCTCGCCGATGGTGACTTGCCGCTCTTGCATCGCCTCAAGCAGCGCGCTCTGTACCTTGGCTGGTGCGCGATTTATTTCGTCGGCCAGGATTAGATTGGAAAAGATCGGGCCGAGCTTGGTGGTAAATTCCCCGGTCCGCGGATTGTAAATGAGAGTGCCGATTAGATCTGCAGGCAAAAGATCTGGCGTGAATTGCAATCTTTGGAAACCGGTCTGGATACAGGCGGCCATCGTCTTCACCGTGAGCGTCTTGGCTAGCCCCGGGACGCCTTCGAGCAGGAGATGACCATTAGCGAGCAGCCCGAGGAGGAGACGATCCACCAAATATTTCTGGCCTATGATCACGTGACCGACCTGTTGGCGGAGCCCGGGAATCCATTGGCCCAGCTCCCGAACTTCCTGCGTAATTTCCTGCGTAGATTTCATACGGACTCGTGAGACACGCAGGCTTGGGAGAACGTTCGATCAAACGTGCCGCAACCTGCTGAATTTCTGCTCATTTCGCTCACGAATCCTCCCGGTCTAGTCGCGTGAGCGCAGCGGCAGAATAATGCTAAACGTTTAGATCGCAATGTTCCTTCTCAAGCCATGGCATCGAGCGATTGGGGTAGCCGCGTTTGCAGGTGTCGCGATGTCGGTCCTTGCATGGATCGCCTGGAATGATCCGGCCATCAATTTTTTGAGCCGTGATAAACGAGCCGAGTGGATAGTCTTTCCTGTTGCAGTTGACACCCACGCGCATTGGTTCGCCAGTCTCGACGCAATATTCCGGCGCGAGTTTATTCTGACGGATCGACCGGCGACCGCGCGTTTGGGCGTTCGCTCAATGCGGCGCGCCGACGTAAGAATCAATGGCGTAGCCGTTCGCTTTCCGTCGAATCGCAATTGGAAAGAGATTGTGAGCGTCGACGTTACCGGGCAATTACAGGGAGGCAGTAACGTGATCGAAGCTCGCGTCTTTAATCATAATGGACCCCCGGCGCTGTGGCTTACTTTGAATACGGATCAACTAAGCTTGCGCAGCGACAGAACTTGGGAAGTATCGTTTGCCGGTTCTTCATGGCGTCATGCCGCGTTGGCCGCGGCGGCGAAGACTCCAGGGCCCGGTAATTCCATTGCTGGCGGGGAAGGCACGTTTGATACGCTGCAAAAAGTTTGGCCTTTCTGGATAGTTCTCATTGCAATCGCTTCTGTAGCCGTCTTTATCTGGAACCTCAGCCTTAAGAACTGCACAACACGATGGCTGGAAAAAACGCTCTTGCTCGTCCTAGCCGGCCTCTGGTTGCTGTTATTCTGGAATAATTCGCGGCTGTTGCCGTTTCACGCCGGCTTCGACGCGAAGGAGCATCTCAAATACATCAACTACATCCAGGAACACCGAGCATTGCCGTTGGCGAGTGAAGGCTGGGAAATGTATCAGCCGCCGCTCTATTACTTGATTGCGGCGGCCAGCCTTTCAGCGTGCAAACTGTCGATCAACGATCCTACGTCGATTTTATTACTGCGTTTGATCGGCGCGTTCTTGGGCATCGCCCAATTCGTCTTTGTTTTTCTTAGTTTACGGCTTTTGTTTCCTGCGCGAACCGCGTTCGTCGGACTTTTGCTCGCAGCATTTCTGCCGATGCACATGTATCTCGCGCAGTATGTGACGAATGAAATGCTGGCCGCCACTCTGGCTACAGCGACGCTATATGTATGTTTGCGACTGCTGAAGAGCGATACGCCGCGCGTGTCGCAGTTCGCCTGGCTCGGATTCACGCTTGGCGCAGCGATGCTGGCGAAAGCGACCACCGTTTTGCTACTTCCCATCGCGATTGCTGCAATCGCCGGGAAGCTCGCTTACGCGCGAGTGCGACTCGCAATCTCGCTGCGCAACCTCGGGCTACTGCTTGCGATTTGTCTTACTGTATGCGGCTGGCATTACGCGCGCATCTGGCTGAGGTTCGGTACGCCGCTCCTTGGCAACTGGGATGTAGTCAGCGGATTCACCTGGTGGCAGGACCCCGGTTATCACACTGCGACTGATTACCTTCGTTTCGGCCGATCGTTGGCGCATCCACTCTTCAGCGGTTTCGCCGGATTTGCCGACGGAATCTATTCTACACTATGGGGTGACGCATTATGCGGCGGCGCGTCGAGCCTGAGCTTCGCCTGGAACCGGCAGCCAATGGTAGCCGGTTATTTGTGGGCGGTGATTCCCACGGTGTTGATTCTCGTAGGCGTCGTCGCCGCGATCGTTCGGTTTATTCGAAAACCTTCCGGCCAATTGTTCGTGTTACTTGGTTTCTGGGCAGTACTCGTGCTCGGCTTAATTTTTATGACTCTCAAAGTTCCCTCGTACGCACAAGCAAAAGCGTTCTACGGGTTGTCAGCTCTCACGCCGCTTTGTTTCTTTGGCGCGCTGGGTTGGGAAACGCTGACACACGGCAGTAAACGTCATCGATTTGTTCTTGCTGCACTTTTGCTCATTTGGACGATGAACAGTTTCGCCACTTATTGGATTGTTCTTTCAGTGCCGCAGCATCTTTATGCCGCAAAAACCTTGGGCACCGATAATCAGATCGACCGCGCCGCCTCCGAAGCACTTAAAGCCGTAGAAGCAGATCCCGCGAATGCGACCGCGCGCGGGCTTCATGCACTGAGCTTGAGCGAGCTGGGAGAAGACCAGGAAGCCATCAAGGAAGCCGAGCGCGCGGTTGAACTGAATCCCACCAATTCTTCTGTCCACTTGGATCTAGCCGTTTCGGCAAAACGTAGTGACCCCGAGCGCGCAATCGCGGAAGCGCGGCGTGCAATCGAGCTCGGTCCGGAGAATTCTTCGGCCCAGCAGTTCCTGATGAATTGTTTTGTCGAATCACACCGCTACGGCGAAGCGAGCGATCTTGGACGCGAATGGCTGGCTGTGACTCCATATGACGCCGCTGCTCATTCCGCCCTAAGTGTGGCACTGGCAGAAACCGGCGATCTTACATCGGCAGCGCAGCACTTTGGTTACGTGATGATGTTACGGCCCGAAGCTGAACAAGCCCATGCACAATTGCGCCAGATTCTCCTGTCATTGGCCAGAGACCCGGATGGATTGCAGCGACTCCGCGACATCGCTGCAAATGCGCCGGACTCACCACGAATGCTGGATGAACTTGCGTGGTTGCTTGCGACGTATCCCGATTCGAAATCGCGCGATGGGACCGAGGCAGTTCGCCTCGCGGAACACGCTTGTGCTCTGACCGAACGTCGGATCCCCGCTCTTCTCGATACCCTGGCTGCGGCTTATGCTGAGGCGGGAGATTTTCCGCGGGCAATCAGCGTAGCCGAAGAAGCGCTCAATGACGCGCGGTCCTCCGCCGACAATGATGCCGTCAAGCTGAGCGAAATCATTCTTACATCACTTCGCGAAAGCCTTCCCTATCGCCAGGAGCCGGAGTAAGCCTTTATTTCGCTCGCAAGCGTGATGTTGGCCTCGCACTCTGGGCGCGGGGACGTAGCGTGAGAATGATCGGTAACCCTGGAAAAGGTTGCGCCTGGCGGAGGCGAGAAGCCAAATAGCGCTCGTACGTTTGATTCAGTAATCGAGGATCATTTACGAAAAGGACGAACTCCGGAGGCCGCAGCTGCTGACCTTCTTTGCCTTTCGATTGCGCAGCATAAAAAAGTTTGAGGCGCCGCGCTCTAATGATCGGTGGGGGGGTCGCTTCAAATGCCTGCCGCAGTAATCGGTTTAGAACTCCAGTACTGACGTGCTGCCGTGCGGCGCGTTGGATTTTTTCGATCGACCCAAACAATTTGCTGACGTGTTCTCCAGTTAACGACGACGTAATTAGCACCGGCGCATAATCCAGAAAGAAAATTCGCTGACGCGCGACCTCCACGAGTTTGGTGATGGTCTGCTTTTGATTGCGGTTTGGTTTAACCAGGTCCCATTTGTTCAAAACGATCATCGCCGGCTTCTGCGCTGCTTGAATCAATCCAGCGATTCGTTTGTCCTGCGCAGTTACGCCCGCTGTGAGATCAACAATCAGAATGCAAAGGTCGGCCCGGCGGACGCTCCGTTCTGCGCGCATTGCACTGAAGATCTCAACTGAAGTTGATTGCTTCCCGCGTCGGCGAATTCCCGCCGTGTCGATGAAAACGAACGCGCGCCCGCCGCGCTCATAAAGAACGTCAACGGTATCGCGCGTGGTTCCTGGCAATTCACTCACAATCGCGCGTTCGCTGTGCACGATGGAATTGACGAGTGAAGATTTTCCCACGTTTGGCCGGCCGAGAATCGCGACCGCGAGTGACTCGGGACTCGTGGGTCGTGAATCAACATTGGGCGAGGGGAGAAGACGATCGACTGTGTCTAGCAAATCCAGCGTGCCCCGATCATGTTCTGCGCTGATCAAAACATTCGATCCGAAGCCTAACGAATCGAATTCCGCCGCAAACGGCTCGTGTTTGTCATCGTCGATTTTGTTGATTACAAGGATCACAGGTTTTTGAGATTTGCGCAGCACGCGCGCAAGCTCTTCGTCTATCGGCGACAAACCTTCTTTTGCATCGACGACGAAAAGCAAAAGATCGCTGTCGCGAAACGCTTCCTCGGCGGCGCGGCGAACCTGCCTGGTCAGTTCCGCTTCACCCGCGCCAAAAATGCCGCCGGTGTCCCAAAGAACAAAAGGCCGTGTACCACTTGCGCAAACCGCGGAAATTCTGTCGCGTGTAATTCCAGGCTGATCGTGAACGATGGCAACTTTTCGCCGAATGAGACGATTGAACAGGGCAGATTTGCCCACGTTTGGCCGGCCCACGATCGCAACGGCAGGAAGCTTGTTCGGAGCGTCGTTCATTATACGGAAACGTCGATCTCACTGTTTTGTCGCATTCGCGTGCCCTTCGGCTTGCAACTGGCGCACCCCGTCGGTGACGTAAACGATTCCTGAGATGAATGTGAACACCCCGGCTGCGATAACTACATACAGCAGCGGAAGAAAGTGAAGCTGTAGCATCACCCATCCAATCGCGATCATCTGCAAGACGGTCGCCACTTTTCCGGTCCAATTTGGTTTCACCTGAACCTTGCCATTGAGCAAATAAAGGACGATTGCGCCCACCAGGATGACGGCGTCACGCGAGATGACGAGAACGGGAAACCACGCCGGGAACCTTCCATAATCAGGATCAATGTCGCTCCAGTTGCTGATGCTTAGCGTAATTATGCCGCTCAAAAGCAGGCCCTTATCGGCGAGCGGATCGAGAATGACTCCCAGCGAGCTTCTCTGGTTATAATGGCGCGCAACGTAGCCGTCCAAACCATCACTGACGGCAGCGATCACGAAAATGGCAATTGCAGTATAACGCAGCCACTCAAGCGGCGTGCCATGGTGGATGCTCTCGCCATAATAGATCGCCATCGTCACAAAAACCGGGATCATCAAAATCCGGACGACGGTGATCTTATTGGCAGTGGTCATAACGCGGATGAGCGCAGAAAATTGTAGGGCGTTTCTGTGAAACGCCAATGCCTGATTGGCGTCTGGCACAGACGCCCTACAACTTTGGCTACTTCGATCTGGCGTCTGACAGGACGCCCTAAAGTTACGCTGCAGCGGCTGCTGCGTGTCGGCCTTCGGCAAATTCTTCGATCATCTTTCTATTAAATGCCGGGATGTCGTCCGGTTTGCGACTGGAAACGAGTCCGTTGTCCACAACGACTTCCTCATCGATCCACTTTGCGCCTGCGTTGCGCATGTCGACCTGAATTGCTGGCCACGAAGTCATCTTTCTGCCGCGAACAAGATCCGCGCTGATCAGGACTTGTGGTCCATGACATATGACCGCCACCGGTTTGTGCTCCCGGAAAAAATGCTGCGCAAACCCAAGTGCGTTTTGATCTGAACGGAGCGCATCCGGATTGAACAAACCGCCCGCAATCATGAGCGCGTCAAACTCGTTCGGTCTCGCATCTTTAACTGCGAGATCCACATCGAATTTGTCGCCCTTGTCCGCATGATTCATCCCTTGGATTTTGCCGGGCTTAAGAGAAACGATCTTCGTTTGTGCACCTGCTTCATCCAGCGCCTCACGAGGTTTTGTCATTTCCACTTGTTCAAAGCCATCCGCTACAAGAATGGCCACCTTCTTCCCATCGAGTTTTCGTACCATAAGATTTACCTCCCGTTTATTGATTGATTCGGCCACGCGAAATTGGCCGTACTAATGCTACGAAGCGCACCCGCCGATTGGATGGGGTTGCGAAGGTTCCCGGGTTTTTAGGGTAGCGGGTTTAGCCGCAATCGTCCTAAGCGTCAGTTAAGCGGAAACTGCCTGTTTCTCTGCGGTCGGAATTTTAAATCCTTCAATTTGCTTTTTTATCTCGTTTGCGAAGCTGGCTGCGCCGGCGCCGTTTACGACGCGATGATCGAACGTGAGCGAAAGTGTGGTGACTTCCGCACTTTCATTTTTCTTCCCGTTAGGAATTAACTCGCGATGCGCGGTGCCTACGAAAAGCGTGCCGACTGAGGGCGGCACAACAATAGGCGCACCTGCTTTGACCCCGAATGCGCCCAGACTGGTTATCACAACCGGGGCGTTCATCGCGTCGACGCGGCCGCTGCGAGTAGCATCGACTGTTTCGTTGTAAGTCTTGACGAATTCCGGCCAGGTCTTCTTGTTCGCATCAACGATCACCGCTGTTGCCAGGCGATCGCCTTCCATCGCTACCGCAATGCCCAGATCGAAATTTTCGTTCTCAACGATACGCTCGTCTTCCAAAATGAGGCGACGGAAGGGTGGATGTTTTTCCATGGCTCGCACCACTGCCCACGCGATCATCACGGAAGGAGAAGGGGCATGTTTTCCATTTTTTCTTTTGGCTGCGTCGCGCGCGTTGCGAATTGCGTTCCATCGCGCATCGATCTGCAAGTTGGCAGGGATCACGTGAATGAGCTTGCGTATGATCGTTGGCGAAAGCGCTGGTTCGATTGGTGTAGCCGGGGTCGTCGAGCCCAGCTGGGTAATCTCGCGCCTAGACACTGGATAGCCGCGATCAGCGCCCGCGGCTACAGCGTCGCCCGCCGATTCTTTTGCTGTCTCGTGAAACTGGTCAGCTAGCGATGGCTCGGCCGTCACGATCGTACCAAGCTCCTGGCCGATCTCGACCGTGTCGCCTACCTTTGTTTTCCATTCACCCATCGCGCCGGCAAAGGACGACTGAATGGGATAAACGGCTTTATCGGTCTCCACTTCGCAGAGGTCATCATCGAGCGCGATGGTGTCGCCGGGATTTTTCAAAAGCGAAACGACTTTTGCATTGCGAATCCCTTCGCCCATGACTGGGACGGTGATGCTTTGTATGCGCTGCTTGCCAGTTTCCGCTGTAGCCGCAGGCACTGACCTCGGGGCCACCAGCACTGGCTCTGCAATCGGGGTGCCGCGATCAACGCCCGCGGCCACTGCGCGTTCCTGTTTTGTCGCAACCGAGCGCTGAATTGCGGAGACGATCCGCTCGACGTCTGGTAACGCCGCGTACTCATAAATCGGGTTGTAACCGATCATGACGTTTGCCTTACTCACAAGAACCGGCGGGCTGATCATTTCGTTCCATAGCTCGGGTGCGCTCGCGATGTGAGAAATCAACATGTGCCCGACACTGCAATTTTCGGTGTCCTCCTGAACCACGACCAGTCGGCGAGTCTTGCGAACGGATTCCTCGATTGCCGATTTGTCCCACGGAACGATGGAACGCAGATCAATCAGCTCGACGCTGATCCCATTGTCGATTTTGTCTAAAGCCTCTAGTGATTTTTCGACGGTGTTGCCCCAAGCAACCAGCGTGACATCGGAGCCATCGCGTAACCTGCGCGCCTGACCCAAGGGAACAGCGCGAATTGGCTCCGAATATTGGTGTTCCGCCCAAAGAAGATGTTTCGGTATCAGAAACATGACCGGATCCTCGCCGTGCATCGCTGTCCATAGCAATCCGGCGGCATCAGCTGGCGAGCTTGGGATTACAATGTTCAGACCGGGATAATGGGCGAGCGCTGATTCGTTCGCCTGGCTGTGCCACAAACTTCCGCCAGGCAGATAAGCTCCATATGGCGCATAAATCACCAGCGGGCATTTCCAATTGCCGAACGATCGCCAGCGCAAATTCGATATGTTCGTGACGAGCTGATTGAACCCCGGATAAATGAAATCAATAAATTGCAGTTCGAAAACGGGGCGTTTGCCGTACGCCGCCAGACCGCAGGCGACACCGAGAATCGTCGATTCGGCGAGAGGCGAATTGAACACCTGTTTTGGAAACTCGGTTGAAAGCCTTTGCGTGAGACGGAACACACCGCCCTTCGGATCTTCAATGTCTTCCCCGAACACGATGCGTCGCGAATCGTCCTCCAGACCCGCGCGCAATGTTTTATTCACAGTATCGCCAATGCGATATTTCCCAGGCGGGAGAATCTCCTTGTTAAGTTTTGGAGGTGATTCGCTAAGGTTGCCAAGTAAGTCGTTAGGCGATGGATTCTCGGCTTTTTCCGCCTCCGTGTACTCGCGGCGAATCCGCTCTTTAACCTCATTATCGAGCTTCGCGAATTCCTCAGCAGTGATCACGTCTTCCTGGATCAGCTGATCTTTCCAGCACTTAAGGGGGTCTGATTTCTCCAGTGCCTGCAATTCTTCGGCGCTCCGATAAAGTTTCTGATCATCGGAACTGGTGTGACTGGAAAGGCGCTCCATCGTGATCCAGAAAAAGAACGGCCCGCTACCTGCGCGAATTTTCTCGAACGCCTCTGCGGTTGCGTCATAAACCTGCTGCACGTCTTGTCCCTCGATTCGGCGCCAGTTGTCAGGTTGGAGAACGTTGAGCGCGAGCGGATTGTTCTTCCGCGTCGGCATGCTGATGCCGTACCCGTTGTCTTCCACAAGGAAGAGCATGGGAAGTTTCTTCTCCGCGGCGAAACAGAGCGCTTCAAAAAAATCGCCCTGGCGTGTCGCAGCATCGCCAACCGTGGTGACCACGAGATTCTTTTTGCCGTCGAGCTGAATGCCCCAGGCCATGCCACACGCCGGAAGTAACTGCGAACCGGTCGGAGTCGGCACGCTCCAGATATGCAGGTCCGCATTGCTGTAATGCGATGGCATCTGCCGGCCGCCGCTTCCGGTGTTGCGCTTTGCAAAATATTCGAGGCCAAGCTGGCGCGTTGTCATGCCGCGCCCGAGAACAAGACCGCGGTCGCGATAATACGGTACGATGTAATCGCCTGATTCCGTTTGGATCGAGACCGCCGCAAGCGCCTCGTGGCCCATGCCAGAAACATGAAAATGTCCTTTTCCCTGACGATTCAAGTTCTGTTCCCGCAGATCTGCGTGACGACTTTCCAGGATCGTGGTTAAGAGTCGCAGCTTATCTTCCTTGCTCAGCACAGGCATACGGCATGATCTTACACGGCACTTAGACATCGACAATCACACGGATTCGCTTCGAATAGAAAATGCACACGGAAAGAACAACATCAAAATTTGGTCGTGGTGTGATCGAGCATTACCGCGAATATCTTCCTGTTGCTGAATCGATGCCGATTGTCTCCCTGGGTGAGGGGGATACGCCGCTGGTGTTTTGCCAACAATTGAGCAAACGCGTCGGTCGCGTGGTTTTCGTCAAGAATGAAGGTGTTAACCCAACCGGCTCGTTTAAGGATCGCGGCATGACCCTGGCCGTATCGAAGGCGATGGAGCGAGGCGTGACTGCGCTGATTTGTGCTTCTACAGGCAACACTTCGGCGTCAGCGGCGGCCTATGCAGCGCACGCAGGAATTTCATGCGTTGTGATTTTGCCTGCGGGAAAAATTGCGACGGGAAAATTGCTTCAAGCTTTTGCTTACGGAGCTAAGATCGTCGCGATCGATGGCAATTTTGACGACGCACTGCGACTCGTGCGTGAGCTCGGCGAGGCCAGCGATCTTGCCATTGTAAATTCGATCAACCCGGATCGGATCGCCGGCCAGAAGACCGCCGCGTTCGAAATTGTCGACGTTCTCGGCGACGCGCCTGATTTCCATCTGTTACCGGTAGGCAATGCCGGAAACATCACTGCGTACTGGGCCGGCTATCGAGAATACCACGCGCTTGGATGGTCGACGAAGTTGCCGGCGATGATTGGCTTTCAGGCCGCAGGCGCTGCTCCGATTTTTTACAATCGCATCGTCGAACAACCCGAAACGGTGGCGTCGGCGATTCGCATCGGCAATCCAGCAAGTTGGAAACAAGCCCGCGCCGCGATCACCGAATCACATGGAGCGATTGATGTTGTTAGTGACCAAGAAATTCTTGCGGCGCAGACCTGGCTTGCACAGCACGAGGGAATTTTTGTCGAACCTGCAAGTGCGGCCTCCATTGCGGGGCTTTTTAAATGCTGCGATTCAAAAGAGGCAGCATATTCATTTCAGAAGATCCACGGACAGAGTCGAATTGTTTGCACCGTCACCGGACATGGACTGAAAGATCCCGATGTGATCGTTGGACAGATGAAGGAATTAAAATCTGTTCCGGCGACTATGAATGATGTGCGACGTGCGGTTGGGCTCTAGTTGCTGACGCGCGCCCTAAGCATTGCGATGCAAACCAAGTCTTAGTTTGTTTTGGAACTTCTCGATCCTGTTCCGTAATCTATTCACGCCATGCGCCTGATCGTTCAAAAATATGGCGGCACCTCCGTCGGGACACCGGAGCGAATTTGCAACGTGGCCCGCCGAATTCTTGAGACGCAGCGTAAGGGCTGTCGGGTCGTGGCAGTCATCTCCGCAATGGCAGGAGTAACCGATCAGTTGGTCAAGCTCGCAAAAGCTGTCTCGCCGCAGCCGACAGAACGCGAGCTCGATATCTTGCTTGCCACAGGTGAAGGTGCTGCCAGCGCCTTGACTGCAATGGCCGTGAACGCACTCGGTGGAACAGCTATCTCGGTGACTGGTGCTCAGGCAGGAATCTTAACCGACCACCATCACACCAAGGCGCGCATCGCGAATATCAGTCCGAAGCAGATTCACGAGATGCTGTCGGAGGATTACATCGTAATCGTCGCCGGTTTTCAGGGTCAAACTCCGGAAGGAGATATGACCACGCTGGGTCGAGGCGGCTCGGACTTAACCGCCATTGCGCTGGCGGGGGCGTTGAACGCCGATGCCTGCCAGATTTTTACGGATGTCGATGGTGTATTCACGTGCGATCCGCGCGTTGTCCTCGACGCCAAAAAAGTTAGCGAGATTGCCTACGATGAGATGCTCGAAATGGCGGGGAGCGGCGCCAAGGTGATGCAGTCGCGGGCGGTAGAGTTTGCTAAGAAATTCGGCGTCGAATTCGAAGTCCGGTCGACCTTTACTAAGAGGCGAGGGACCATAACTAAAGAAGAGACTCCCAGTATGGAAGACGTAGTGGTTCGGGGGATCAGTCTCGATCGGCATCAGGCAAAACTCAGCATCGCGGGCGTGCGTGACGAACCGGGAATGGCTGCTCGAATTTTTTCGAATATCGCCGCAGCGCACATCATCGTCGACATGATCGTGCAAAACGCTTCGATTAGCGGAACGACTGACGTTTCGTTTACGATTCATGAGGACGAACTGGAAAACGCCCGTACAATCCTGATGCCGGTGATTGGCCAGATTGGCGCGAAGCGATTGAACACCATAGCCGGCGTGGCCAAGTTGAGCGTGGTCGGAATCGGAATGCGATCGCACTCGGGAGTGGCAGCGCGAATGTTCGAGTGCATGGGGAAAAGCGGGATCAACATCCAGCTGGTTTCTACTTCGGAAATCAAGATTGCAGTCATCATCGATGAAAAAGATGCGGAACGCGCTGCGCAATTGATCCACGCCGAGTTCGGTTTGGCGCGACTGCTGGCCTCTCCCTCTGCGACGCGGCCGCTCGCTTGATCAGTAAGAAGCCTGTTTGTTAACCGTTACACGATCGCACCGCCACAACTGGAACCGGCGCCAGCGGTGCAACCAAAACAATGGTTGCCTGTCGAGATCTCGCGATTTTCGATTTTGTCGGGATCAATGTCCCACAGAAATAAGCGCTCGCGAGTGCCATTGTCGGACCATTGCATCCCGAGTTGTTGATTAAAATCGCAATCATACACCTCGCCGCGCCAGCCGACACTGATCGTATTGCAGCACATCAATCCGCTAATCGTTGCTGGATTAAACGCGTGAATGAGCAATTGCATGTATTCCTCCAGTTTGCCGTTATGCCGGAGATAACTCGCAAAGCGGCCGATTGGAAGATTCGCGAGCGCATAAAGCTCATTAAACACGATTCCGAAATGTTCTTTGAGTTCGCGTTTGAAATCGACCTCAAGCTCGTCTTGCAGCGGCGGCAGAAATGTCCCCACTGGATTGTAGACGAGATGCAGCGGTAATTCGGGATCGCTTCCGTAGCCTAACGAGTTGAGTAACTGCAGAGCAGCGATGCTGTCGTCGAAAACGCCTTCGCCGCGTTGCGCATCTACATTTTTCGCCGAATAACACGGCATCGAAGCAATGATCTCGACTTTGTTCATCGCGAGGAACTCAGGCAGATCTCCGTAACCGTGCTGAAGCAAAATCGTCAGATTGCAGCGGTCGATCATGTGTCGTGATGGCGCCAGCACTTTCACTCGCTCAATGAAATAGCGGAAATCTGGAATCATTTCCGGCGCGCCACCGGTGAGGTCGAGTGTCGGAATCTGCGTTCTGGCCAGCCAATTAATGATTCGATCAACGGTCTTTCGCGTCATGAATTCTTTCCGCTTCGGCCCGGCGTTCACGTGACAGTGCATGCAAGTGAGGTTGCAAAGCTTGCCTACATTCACCTGAAGGATTTCAGGACGCGCGCGGCGGAGCGAGAGAGAATGCGCAGCCAGTTTCTCAGCGAAGCGATTCATCATTTTTACTGCCCGGCCAAAGCTCTCTTGCCATCAGGCAGATCATCCAGACTCGAAACGTAGCAAATCACTAGCTTCCTGGAAAGACTATGATTTATGGCGTCTCCGGAGCTGCCCAAACCTATTATTAGTTCGAAGCTACTCGGCTAGTCGATCCGCAGGTCGAATGGCACGATCCGGAAGCTCACCGTTCGGCAATCGCCACGGACGTTGCTTACGAAAAGGCAGCGCCAGGAGCTTCCCGACCGTCAGCTCGTGTTCCTCCCGATACGCAGCAACACCAATGGTAATGGCATCTTGCGATACATCACGGCGTAATGTCCGATGCAGCTTGTCCCACCAACAAAAAATCGTGCCCCAATTTGAATTGGTCTCACGCTGCACGATGGAATGATGAATCCCATGCATGCGTGGCGTGACCATGATTAAGTTCAAAATCCGTTCGACCTGAATTGGTAGTCGCCAGTTGGAATGATGAAAGAGTGTCGCGGCCTCAAGGGTAATGAAGAACATCACCAGCATCACGGGCGCGATGCCAAAGATCATCACTGCAAGCGAAAGAAATCCGATGGAAAAAAACATCTCGCCAAAATGAAATCGCGCGGCGGTGGTCACGTCGAGATCGAGATCGGTATGATGCACATTATGAAACCGCCAGAATAGCGGCACCATGTGGTTGGCCCAATGCCACCACCAGTAAGCGTAATCCATCAGCAGAAACGTCGCGATGCCAGCAGCCCAACCAGGAAGGGAAAGCCAGTTCAGCAGACCGATACGTCGATGTTCTGCCCAGATCGCGACCGCGATCGGAATTGGTAGCATGGCGAAGCGTACAATGGCAAAACCTGGGAGCGAGAGCACAAAATTGCGCACCAGTCGGTGCACCACGCTAAAATGCTGGCGACGCAGCGGGAAACGCCATTGCAGCAAGAGCAGCACAAGAAACATGCAAGCCAGCACTGGCCTGCCGATATAATCCATCAAAGGAATCCTTGGCACGACCGGAGGCATGGCTGGTAAAGACTTAAGTGTATCCCTCTTACTCCTATTCCTACTCGTTGGAGCCAGTCGAGCACGAGTATGAGCAAGATAAGAGAGAATAAGAGCGCGTTGCCGTTACTTTGTCAGTACTTCACGTGCCGGTGCGCCGGAATTTGAAAGTTGTTTCGGGCTTGACTACTTCGCCGTTCATCTCCAGCAGCGGGTAGGCGAGAAAATTAATCGGGCCGCTCGCAGGCTCGGGATCGACGATCAGGTCGCGCCCCTTGGTTAGTTCGAAACGATTAGCCGGATTATGCCCGAAATAGTAATTCGCCAGCTTTGGATTCTTCCACGCCTCGCTGATGTCAACGGGAACCCAGCGACCATCTGCCAGGAATTCAGCCCAACAATGATAACCGTCGATCCTGCCCTCGTTTTTGTCAGCAGGAATGGTTGCACCGATCGCAAAGCGAGCCGGAATGCCGATGCTGCGCGCCAATGCAATGAAATAGGCGTGAAAATCCGTACAGTTACCCGTTTGTGCGTCACATGCGTACATAGCATCACCGCGGCCCCAGCCAGTACCGGATTTGTCGTAGCGCATTCGGCCCATAACGTGATCGTAAAGCGCTTTGGCGCGTTCAAGATCATCGGTTTTTCCCGCCGTCGCTTTCTGAGCAAGCGTCCTGAAGGTTTCGTTGATGGGCACAAGTTTTTCCGGGCGAAGGTAATGCGCAGTTTCCGCTTCGGTTGCGGAATAGGAGACCTTCTCTTTGCGGACGACGCGGTAGCGGACCTCCACCGTTTTGCCGCTATCGGAAGGCTGCGGATAGATCACGCAAATATCATTGCCGTAATCGCGGTCCTGCACTTTTTCCCATTTCATTGGGATACTCAGTTTTTCTTCGGTCACAGTTTGAAAAGCATCGGTCTTTGCCAGCGGGACCCAGACGCGGGCCTCGCCCTTGATCTCTGGAACTTTAACTTGATAGATGAATTCGAATTGATCTGTTCCTTTGATGATGCCCGGATTGTCAGCAGCGCGGGTCGCAACCGCGGTCGCCAGGAAAAATATCGGGACAGTCAGAAGTCGCACGGAGATTAGGATCCGTTTGCAAGGTTAGCTCGCCGGCGCTTTGTGCCACGTGCCGTTCTCTTCTTTCCAATTGTAAAGCGGCTTGCCGTCGATCTTGTGAACCGACGTCTCGGTGACTTTCATTTTGCCCGGCTGTCCAGTTAAGAAGAAGTCGATGTCGTACGTTTTTCCATCGGTAGCTTTCATATCGACGCAGGCAAAGTACTTGCCTCCACCGAGATCCTGCAGGCGATCATCGTGTACTTTTACCAAATCGAGCGCGAGATCTTGGCCCTCGTGATTGACGTGAAATTTCCCGTCAGGGCTCTTTTTGCTTTTCGCGTCGATATTTGTCTTGATGCCGGCAGAGATATCGGTCGTGCTGACTTGTTTTGCCTCCGTACCTTGTTTTGGATGCTCGGTGGTCTTTTGGGGATGCTCCGGATGTTCCTGGGGAAAAACCAGCGCTGCTGGTGCGAAGACCAGTGCAATAGCTGCCGTGATAATAAGTCTTAAGATCATATGAATTCCTCCGTTTTCGCTTCGTTTGTTGATAGTTGCATGGATGCTTCGCTAGCTTTCTGGCCTTGTGGCTGAGACAGCAGGGAGGTTCCTACTTCTACTGGTTGCGAGAGGCATCACGCAGCCGTTTTATTCCTCGGATTAATCTCCGTGGACCAATTGGTGAAAAGTACTCAAACGAAGGTCTCGATTATTGTCCCGGTCTTTAATGAGGCGGTACTTATACGACCATTTCTTCAGCATTTGCGGGACCGAGCGGCAGAAGCGGAAATTATTGTCGCCGACGGCGGAAGCACCGATGACACAGCTGATCTCAGTGTGGGCTTTTGCGATCAACTCGTCCGGAGTGAACCCAATCGGGCCGTGCAAATGAATGCTGGGGCACGTGCCGCACATGGCAACATTCTTTGGTTTGTCCATGTCGATGCTGAAGTTCCGCGGGGATGTTTGCACGAGATCGAGCAGATCATGAATGAGCCGAAGGTCGCGGGAGGTTTTTTTCGAATTCGTCTGCCGCGAAGCTCCATTTATCGATTGACGGACGGCTTTGCGCATTATGCCGGGATCTTGCTGCGAATGCGATGTGGTGACCATGGGCTATTCTGTCGGCGCACGGCGTTCGTGCACGTTGGTGGCTTTCCAGAAGTGCCCCTAATGGAAGACGTGGAGTTTTTTCGCCTGCTTCGGCGGCGCGGGCGCGTGATATGCAGCCAGAAGCGGATCTTGACGAGCCCGCGACGCTATGAAGCTATTGGACGGGTGCGTTTGACTCTGGCTTACGGATTGATCGCAATGCTTTACATTTTCGGTATCCCGCTGTCGAAGCTTGCGTCGCTCTATCGGCGCGTGTGCTGCAAACCGTGTAACCAGAGCTGACGGAATCGCGTACTGTCGCGTGGAGGCGGCCCGATGCGCCCGGTGAGGGCGCCTCATCCGTTTTCTATGTACAGGGAAAACAAATCAAAAAGGAGGCAGTCATGAAAATAATGAGCCTGATTATTACTTTGGTCGCGACGACGGCGCTCATTGCTCTTGGACAGGAAGGGACTGTGGAAGAGGTGAAGCACGGAGCGAAAAAAACAGGAGAGACAGTTAAAAACGGGCTTGAAACTGCGGGCAAAAAAACCAAGGAAGCTGCTGAAACAGTCGGAGAGAAAACGAAAGAAACGGCCCAGACCGTTGGCAGAAAGACCAAGGAAACCGCCCAAACCATCGGCGGGAAAACGAGGGAAAGTACGAGTTCGACTCACCGAAAATCCAAAAAAACATCGAGGAAGACCAAGGCAGAAACCAGCGAGCAACAATCGACAAATCAGACGCCTAATACGCCAAGCCCCACCGATCGTTAGAATCGAGCTCGCCTATTCCACTCGCGCACTGGGCCACGTGAGGTTCCGCTCTCATCAGCTCGGGGATGTTGAGCCCTTCGGCTTTGCTCAGGACAGGCTGCGCGAAACATCTCTGACAGCGTTGCTGGCCGTCATAGCTGAAACAATCTGAGATTCTTCTCCCGCGACTGCGGGATCAGAATGACAACGGTGGTTTACAACTTTGTTCGTTTCTGACTTGCTCAGGCTGATTGAGTGAGTCCTATTTGGCCGCGATTAGTTCGCGAAATTTTCCGAGTCAAATGAGCGGTCTGCGCCTGGGCGTCAACATCGATCACGTAGCAACGCTGCGGCAGGCGCGGTATGCGACGATGCCGGAATCCAAAAACGCGGAGCCTGATCCACTCGTCGCCGCGCGAATGTGTGAGCGAGCAGGGGCCGGAGGGATCGTGGCTCATTTGCGTGCCGATCGCCGCCACATCCAAGACCGAGATATCGAGCGGCTGCGCCAGAATATCATGACCAAACTAAATCTGGAGATGGGCAATACGGAGGAGATTATCGATATTGTGCTTCGGATTGTGCCGGATGAAGTCTGTCTTGTTCCGGAGAAACGCGAGGAGATCACCACCGAAGGCGGACTCGATGTCATCGCAAATCGCAAGACATTGGAACCGACGGTGAAACGGCTTCAAACTTCTGGCATTAAAGTCAGCTTGTTTATCGATCCCACGTTGGAGCAAGTCGATGCGGCAGCCGAGCTAGGCGTGGAAATGGTCGAACTACATACCGGGAGCTTGGCCAACGCGTTTACGGAAAAGATCCAAAAAGAAGAACTGGAACAACTGCGGGCCGCCGCGCGCGCCGCGGCCGAGTCACATCTTCAGGTCAACGCCGGTCATGGAATCAATTACAAAAATATCGAGCTCGTCCATCAGGTTCCGTGTTTGACGGAGCTTAATATTGGTCACTCCATCGTATCGCGGGCCGTCTGGGTCGGGCTTGAAACTGCGATAAAAGAAATGCTCGCGGCGATGAAAAATTATCCGGGATGAGCGTGATCGGTACAGGCGTCGATCTAGTCGAGTGCGCGCGGATCCAGCGATCCATCGATCGATTTGGCGATCGTTTTCTCCAACGTGTTTTCACCGACGGCGAGATTGAATACTCGATGTCGATGAAATTCCCGGCGCGTCATCTGGCTGCGCGTTTCGCGGCAAAAGAGGCTGTTTCCAAGGCATTCGGCACCGGCATCGGCAAAGCAATCGGTTGGCGCAACATCGACATCCAGAAAAAGCCGAGCGGCGAACCATTTCTCGTTTTCTCCGGACCGGCCAACGAACTCGCCACACGACGCGGAGTCACTGCCGCACTCGTTACGCTTAGTCATACCGAGCATCACGCAGTCGCATGTGTCGTTCTGGAAGGTACGCCTTCTTAGCCGGGACAGAAGAATTACTAGGCGTGAAAATGGTCTCAATAGAGGACGATCACTGCCAGGCCCCTTCATGAGCCGACACGCCATCCGCATCGCGCTTGTCATCGTCGCTTTCGGCGCAGCCGCCGCCATTGCGATTGGCGATATCGCGCACCGGGCCGCGGCGCGCCGGCTGCGTGAGGCGATTCTTGCGGAGCTTCAGCCGGTCGTCTTGAAGAATTGTACGTTGAAGCGCTTCGGCAGCGCCAACGATGGCGGATACCTGATGTGCGAGAATCTGATCGAGCCGCTCGATGCAGCATACTCGTACGGCGTTGGTAGCAACGACGATTGGGGATGTGAACTGTCGCGCCGCTATCACGTGCCGGTCCATCAGTACGACTGTTTTGATCCTGCACGTCCGACCTGTGACGGTGGCACGTTCGTGTTTCACAACGA
>QHOS01000214.1 GCA_003219415.1 Verrucomicrobiota bacterium
CGATTTATGGTCGAAACGGATTGTCCTTATCTGGCGCCGGTCCCGTTTCGCGGAAAACGCTGCGAGCCGGCCCACACGCGATTGGTCGCGGAAGAGATCGCGAAAGCTCGCGGTGCTTCATTAGAAGAAATCGCTGGCGCAACAACCGCAACTGCGGAAGAATTCTTCCGATTTGAACGTGGGTGAGAGAGACGGTGGATCGTCCGCTCCGCGGGCGATGTTAAATCAGGCGCCGCAGGCGCATTCTTTTCAGCATCGAGCAAGGGACTGCTCGATCCACTTCGCACCTCTTTTTGCCGCGTTAATTCTTGCTTCTTGCGCGGCACCTCGTGATACTGAACATCACATCGTCGTCAGTGTGCGAGATCAAAAACTTGCGTTGCTGGAAAAGGGCAACCTGGT
This sequence comes from Verrucomicrobiota bacterium, assembly GCA_003219415.1. Taxonomy (GTDB): domain Bacteria; phylum Verrucomicrobiota; class Verrucomicrobiia; order Chthoniobacterales; family UBA10450; genus Udaeobacter. The sequence goes on from QHOS01000214.1 coordinate 403, forward strand.
CGCCAGCTATCCGATTTCGACTTCCAAATTCGGATTGGGCGACCGCCCGGGAAGCTTCGGCACGCCGCTCGGCGAGCTGGAAGTCGCAGACAAAATCGGCGACGGCGCCCCGGCTGGAACTGTTTTCAAAGATCGACGCCGTACCGGCGAAGTGATTCCTGTGGACGCGCCCGGGCGTGATCCAATTGTGACGCGGATCATCTGGCTGCGCGGACGCGAAGCTCAAAACGCGAACGCATTTCGTCGCGACATTTATATTCACGGCACACCGGAAGAACGGAACATCGGACGGCCAGCAAGCTACGGCTGCATTCGCATGCGCTCCGTTGACATCATCAATCTTTACAGTCAGGTGGGCGCGGGTGCGCAGGTTTCGATTGTTCAATCTCCGTTGGTCGCCGTTATCCCCGAGTTGAATTCTGCTAGCCAAATGGCGGAGACCAACCACGCTATCGGCGTGATTCGTTAGCCTGGTTTCCCTCACCTCAATCCTCTCAGCGCTCCACCCGGTCGCGATCCCGGGGAAGTCGCGAAGCGGCAGGTAAGGGTTACTATGGAAGTTTTCCTAAATGTTTCCGCGGTGTTTCTCGGGACAGTAATTCCATATCGGCATCGACCATGATGCGAACCAGATCTTTGAATCGGACTTTCGGTTCCCAACCGAGAACTCTTTTCGCTTTCGAAGCGTCGCCGATCAGCAAGTCGACTTCGGCCGGACGCTCGTAACGCGGATCGTGTTTGACGTATTTTTTCCAATCGAGATCGACATGTGAGAACGCCGCCTCAGCGAATTCACGGACCGTATGCGTTTCGCCAGTGGCAACGACAAAATCATCACCGGCATCCAGCTGTAGAATTCGCCACATCGCCTCCACGTACTCGGGCGCGTAACCCCAATCGCGTTTCGCTTCCAGATTTCCGAGGAATAATTCCTTTTGCAGTCCTTGTTTAATCGCCGCGACTGCGCGAGAAATTTTGCGGGTCACAAACGTTTCGCCGCGGCGCGGGCTCTCATGATTGAACAGGATACCATTGCTCGCGTGCAATCCGTAGCTCTCGCGATAGTTCACCGTCGCCCAATACGAAAAGACCTTCGCTACCCCGTACGGACTGCGCGGCCAGAACGGCGTCTTTTCATTTTGCGGAACGGCCTGCGCTGTGCCAAACATTTCGCTGCTCGAAGCTTGATAAAACCGCGACCGCAACCCCGCTTCGCGAATGGCTTCCAAAATCCGGATTGTGCCGACGCCGGTGACATCCGACGTGTATTCTGGAATATCGAAGCTGACCCGAACGTGGCTTTGCGCTCCGAGATGATAAATCTCGTCCGGCTTTAAATCGTAAAGCAGCTTCACTAGGTTGACCGAGTCCGCCAGGTCGCCGTAGTGCAGAAACATCCGCACGCCGTTGATGTGCGGATCAGCATAAAGATGATCGATGCGCGAAGTGTTAAACGTGCTCGCGCGACGAATGATGCCGTGGACTTCGTAGCCGTTTTCGAGCAACAGATCGGCGAGATAACTTCCGTCCTGACCGGTAATCCCCGTGATAAGCGCCTTTTTCATGAACGTCGCCTCGTCTTAACGCAAACAGTGTGCCATCACAAAACCAAGGAGAATCACTACAACTAATGATTGCGACAGGAATTACTAACAGCCAGACCAATCTTTTGGAAAATTCATGTCTCCGGCGGTGAAACCATGATCCGCGCCAGCATCGCGCGTTGCGCGGCGATTAAGTCGGCGATTCCTTTCCCCGCCAGTGTGAGCATGTGATCGAGCTCGGCTTGCGAGAAAGTGGACTCTTCGCCGGAGCCTTGCACTTCAACAAAGTCGCCGTCTTCGGTCGCGACGAGATTGAAATCGACTGTGACGGCTTTGTCTTCTTCGTAGTTAAGATCGACAATCGCGCTTCCGTCGAGGATCCCAGCGCTCACTGCCGCTACTAATTTCCTGATCGGTGGTGCATCGACTTTCTTGTCCTTCGCCAATTTTCGGCACGCGAGCGCAACAGCGAGACTCGCGCCTGTGATTGCGGCCGTTCGCGTCCCGCCGTCAGCCTGAAGCACATCGCAATCTACCCACATCGTTCGCGGTCCGAGTTTTTCAAGATCAACAACAGCGCGCAACGAGCGGCCAATCAATCTTTGAATTTCTGTGCTACGACCGTCGAGCCGGCCTTTCATGATGTCGCGCGGCTTACGCGTCGTCGTCGAATACGGTAACATCGAATACTCCGCCGTGAGCCAGCCGCCGGTCACGCTTTGCTCTTTCATCCAGCGCGGAATGATTTCTTCGATCATGACGCCGCAAATGACGCGCGTGTTGCCCATCGCCACCAGGACCGAACCACTCGCATGCGGCGCGATATTCAATTCGAAACTTACGTCGCGGACCTGATCAAGCGCCCGGCCATCGCTGCGTTGAAAACGTGTGTTCAATCGATCCGCAGATTACGCAGACGCCGTGGTGAGCCAAGCCGAATCCATTAACGCCGATTTAAAAACCGAACTTCTCAAATTCTGCGCAAATCTGTGAAATCTGTGGACGAATTCTCGTCCGTTCCCGACCGTGGCACCGTTCGACTTTTGGTTTCCCGGGCAAATGCATGCGTAGGCCCCTTGAGAATAGCTACATACGGGCCAAGCATTCCTCGCCAGAATTTAACAAAACGAGCGTTGACGGCAGCTCAATCTGGGCTAATTTATTGATCCCGCTGGAAGCGGGACTCCTCTAATCAAGGAGTTCGTTCTACGTACATTTGGGACTGCAAATTGGACTCAATTTTGTCCCGGCATGATTCTCGGCAACCCGCCACGCGGGCAGGCTGAAATGATGATCGGGCGCGAGATTGAGTTTTTTTGTGGTCTGAAATGTACCTGAATGTTTACCCCGAAGAAGTTCGGGGCTGGTTCTTTGACATCTACATACAGGGTAGTAAGAAAGTACAACTTAAGAGCTGAGTCTGAAATCAAAGCGGCTGAAGGTTAAGATCTTCAGCCGGAGAGTTTCAGTTATCAAAGAATCTCTGGTTCCGCGTAAGCGGGATCGGAACAGATTGATCAAGCTACAAAGAGCGCATCATGGATGCCTTGGTGCCAATAGGCGATGAAGGACGTGGTAAGCTGCGATAAGTCACGGAGAGCGGCAAACACGCTTTGACCCGTGAATTTCCGAATGGGATAACCTGAGCGAGCTAACACTTGCTCGAGCTTCTGTGAATTCATAGCAGAAGCATCGCGACACCCGGAATTCAGAAGACGATATCTTCTGAACCTAATTCGGTTTATTTTGTTAATTCTGTCAAAAATTTGGGTTTTGAAGTGGCGGGGGGGTTGTAGGAGCCCGATGTGGTAGTGCAAAGGTTAGGTGAAGCTTCTGGAAAGCTGCGCCCCAGAGGGTGAAAGGCCCGTAACCGAAAACCCGAGCACGCCTAGGGATTTCCTGAGTAATACGATGCACGTGAAACTTCGTATGAATCTGCGCCGACCACGGCGTAAGCCTAAATACTAATTGGCGACCGATAGTGAACAAGTACCGCGAGGGAAAGGTGAAAAGAACCGCTATGAGCGGAGTGAAATAGTACCTGAAATGATGTGCTTACAAGGTGTCAAAGCCCAGCACCAGTTGGACAGATGATGTCCGAAAGAGACTGCGATATTGCAGTCCAACTGGTGCTGGGTGATGGCGTGCCTTTTGCTTAATGAGTCTGCGAGTTATTATCAGTGGCGAGCCTAAGGCGTTCTGCGCTGGAGGCGAAGCGAAAGCGAGTCCGAAATGGGCGACCTAGTCGCTGGTAGTAGACCCGAAGCGGAGGTGATCTACCCATGAGCAGGATGAAGCGCGGGTAAAACCGTGTGAAGGTCCGAACCGGTGAAAGTTGAAAATTTCTCGGATGACTTGTGGGTAGGAGCGAAAGACTAATCAAACCCCGTGATAGCTGGTTCTCCCCGAAATAGCTTGAGGGCTAGCCTCGTGTGCTGACCTGCGGAGGTAGAGCACTGGATGAACTAGGACCCATACCAGGGTACCGAACTCAATCAAACTCCGAATACCGCAGGGTGTAACACGGGAGTCAGTGCGTGAGGGATAAGCTTCACGCGCGAGAGGCAAACATGCCAGACCAGCAGCTAAGGTGCCCAAATACCGTTCAGTGGAAAGGATGTGAGGTTGCTTAGACAGTGAGGATGTTGGCTTAGAGGCAGCCATCATTTAAACAGTGCGTAATAGCTGACTCATCGAGCGATCTCGCGCCGATAATGATTGGCGATAAACGGTATACCGAAGCTCTGGAAGACATTCTGGTTCGCCAGAATGGATTGGTAGGGGAGCGTTGTAGCGACGTCGAAGCCGCGACGGAAGTCGAGGTGGAGTTTCTACAAGTGAGAATGCAGACATGAGTAGCGATAAGCCAGGTTAAATTCCTGGCCGCCGTAAACCCAAGGTTTCCTGGGGAAGGTTCGTCCTCCCAGGGTTAGTCGGGACCTAAGTCGAGGCCGAAGGGCGTAGACGATGGAAAGCAGGTTCAATATTCCTGCACCGGCTGTGGTTAAGTTTAGTTGTGACACATGAGTAGAGACAGGCCGCCGGTTGAAAGTGACGGTCTGCTCGCAAGAGCAAGGACGGGGAGGCTTCGGCTGAACCGGATCTGTTAAAACTTGTGTCAAGAAAAGCGACTAAATGTTCCCACGGTTGCCCGTACCGTAATCCGACACAGGTGGGTGAGTAGAATATACTCAGGCGCGTGAGTGAAACCTCGTTAAGGAACTCGGCAATCTAGCCCCGTAACTTCGGAAGAAGGGGTGCCCAGCACATTCAGTTCGTTCTGAATTGAGGCTGCGGTTGGAGCGTCTCGTGATGCTTCAGCAATACAAATCAATCGAGCGGATTGAATGTGCTGGGTCGCAGTGAAATGGGTCAACCGACTGTTTAACAAAAACACAGCACTCTGCCAAGTCGTTAAGACGACGTATAGGGTGTGACACGTGACCAATGCGGAAAGATTATGGCAAGACGTCAGCCGCAAGGCGAAGCGTTGAACCGAAGTCCCCGTGAATGTCGGCCGTAACTATAACGGTCCTAAGGTAGCGAAATTCCTTGTCGGGTAAGTTCCGACCTGCACGAATCGTGTAACGAGTTGACCGCTGTCTCAACGAGGAGCTCAGCGAAGTTGTAGTGGCGGTGAAGATGCCGCCTACCCGCAGTAGGACGGAAAGACC
>QHOS01000068.1 GCA_003219415.1 Verrucomicrobiota bacterium
CGGATATTATTTTAAAGCCTATTCGCGTCCGGAAGTTCCTTACATGTTGCGACTCGGTGCGGCACCGGGCTTCCATGAAGGCGTGGGCGAATTGATTGCTCTCGCTTCGAGTCAGGTCCCGTACTTGCAATCACGCGGCGTTTTGCCCGCCGATTTTAAACCGGACAAGACAGCATTTCTCCTCGACGACGCACTCGCGCGTTCAGTCCCATTTATTTATTTCTCCTGCGGCACGATGCCGCATTGGGAAGCGGATATTTACGCGCACAATCTGCCCCCTGATCAGTGGAACGCGCGCTGGTGGAAATACGTTTCCGATTTTCAGGGCATCGAGCCGCCATCGCCGCGTGGCGAAGAGTTTTGCGATGCCGCTACCAAGACGCACATCAATGATAATCCGGCCTATTACTACAACTATGCGTTCGCGACCGTGTTCAAGTTTCAGTTACACGATTATATCGCTCGCAAGATTCTCCATCAGCCACCGCAATCATGTAACTACGCCGACAACAAAGAGGTGGGCACCTGGCTGAATAACATTCTTAAAAGAGGTGGAACCGAAGACTGGCGCAAAGTTTTGAAGGAGGCCACCGGCGAGGACATCTCTACCCGTGCAATGATGGATTACTTCAAGCCGCTTATGAGCTGGCTGGAAGAACAGAACAAAGGCCGGCAGATCGGGTGGGATTAAGCGATTGCGGATTTTGGATCGCAGATTGCGGATTCCTGGCGGGCGCATCTGTCGTGCAAGCTACGTTGCGCCCTCTCCGGTTAGTGAATAGTCGATCTTATTTCGGCGATTGATTCGGCATCGATTGATTGACCTTTGCCTGCGCTTTCATGATCTCGGCTTCCATGGTCGGCATTATATCTGCCATATAGGTGCCGAACTTTTGCATCGCCGATTTCCCGACAGGCGAGCCGTAAAAATCTGCCAATGCCTTTAACTCTTAGGTGGTGAAATTCTTTACCATCGCGTCTATCATCGCTTTGGTTAACGCCGCGATGTCGAGTTGCGAAGTCATTAGCTTCTTGAATTGATCGCGTTGGTCCGGCGGCAGATTCGCGGCCATCTTGTCGGCCATGTCCTCGAACAAAGCTTTCGGCGGAGTAGCCTGAAGGTAACGCTCGGCTTCGTGACGCCGGGTTTCGGGAGTGTCAGGCGCGCTGAAAGCCAAACCACATGAGATGAACAGGGTGAGAATTGTCAGGGTGAAAGTTTGTTTTCGCATGGCAACCGAGTGATAGAGGTTCGCTGGCAATAAGGCGATCTTTTTCCAGCAGGTATTTCTGTCTGTTTAGCGCGAGTCTGGCGAGCCAGCACCGAGCAGGAACATTAACTGTCATAACGCCCGCAATTCTGCAGGGACGGACTTGGAAATCGCTGCTGTTTATCGATCTTATGTGGTGCGTGTTCTCGTCATAACAGGGGCGGGTGTTTCGGCTGAAAGCGGGATTCCTACCTTTCGTGGTAAAGATGGCTACTGGCGCAATCTGGATCCCATAAAGTTGGCGACACCGGAAGCGTTCGCGCGCGATCCGGACTTAGTTTGGCAATGGTATCGCGAGCGGCGTCAGCGCATTCGCGATGCGCAACCGAATGCCGCGCATGAAGCGATTGCCAAACTGGCGCAATGTGCGGGTGAGTTTCTGCTCGTCACGCAGAACGTGGACGACCTGCACGAGCGCGCTGGACTTGCGAAGGCGGAGATGGTGCAAATTCACGGAGACATTTTTAAGACGCGTTGCTCACGTTGTCATTGGAGGGCGGAGCTCTGCAACGCCCATACACGCGACGATCGCGATAAAAGTGGGCTGGCGGGAGCTCGCCCCTCCATCATTGAATTCAGCGAGCAGGATGGGGGGCCGGAAAATGGCGTCCCGAGATGTACGAAATGCGATGCGCTCATGCGGCCTGGCGTGGTTTGGTTCGGAGAGCCTTTGCCTTTGCATGAAACCGAACGCGTTGAGAGTTATTTGCAACGCGATTCTTGCGGTGTTGTCATCGTGGCGGGAACAACGGCAACGTTTGGATACATCATTGATTGGGCGCTGCGTGCGAGCCGTCGCGGCGGCGAGCTTATCGAAGTAAATCCGGAGAAAACGCCCCTCTCGCGATTTGCGACACGATTAGTGCGGGAGCCAGCGGCGGTAGCGCTGCCGCGATTGATCGATCGATTGGTCGCGCAGCTGCCGAAAACGTAGGGCAGCTGCGTCAGTTGCCGATTGCTGGTAGGGCGCGACCGCCGGGCGCGCCGTTGTGCCGGACATCGCCCCGATTTTTCTTCGGCGTTTAATCGTGCACTTCTTTCGGCGCGAGAGAAGCGACGATTGCTTCGAAGCGCGGATCGCCACGCAATGGATCCCAACTGGGCGATAATCGCAATCCACCGTAGTTTAAGCGGCCGGGAAGTTGCAAAGCGCGTGTTAGCTGCTCGATCGCCAGATCTTTTTCTCCGACCCACGCACAGATGACGGCAAAAAATCCCATTATGATCGGCCCGTTGATGGAATCTTTGCTCAGAGGCGTCAGTTCGACGGCGCGGCGCCCTTCGCGCAAGGCGTCCTCTTGTCGGCCAAGTCCGGCGTCGATAAGGCCAAGCACGCAAAGGGCCGGGCCGTAATCGGGCTGTGCGTCCACGATGCGTTGCTGCGCGACGCGGGCGGTTGTAAAGCTAGCGTGCGCCGCTGCCGCGTCACCTTTCCACCGTGCGAGCTGGCCTTCACCGAATGCGCGGCTGAATTGGATGGCGTCCGGTCCGTAGGTATCGTCACCAAGATCGGCGAGCGCCCGCTCGGCGGCGCCAGCATCGCGCTCAGCCGAAGCCAGAAAAATGCGAAGCGGGGCCAGGCGTTTGCCGGATGCGGGATCTTGCTGCATGGAGGATTCGATCACTTCATGCAACGGCCGCGTGTCCGCTCTCCAGGCAACCTCCAACTGCCCGCGAGCAAGTCGCGCGTCGAGGTCATTTGGTTTCAATGCGAGGATGCGATCGAGAACGGCGGCATCCTTGGCATAGTCGCGCAAGGATTCATAGCTCAACGCAATCTGCCAAAGGATGGAAACGTTGTTTGGATCTACCTCGAGGGCACGCTCCAGGTTGCGGGCGGACTCCGGCCAGCGTCCCTGCCTGCGGTCAATATAACCACTCAATTCAAACACTCTTGCGTCGTTGGGTAACGAACGGCGGGCGATTTCGATTTCCGCACGAGCGCCGTCATAATCCAATTTGCTGTAGAGGAGACCTGCCTGAGCCCAATGCGCTTCGCCCGCGTCCGGCTGCAATCGTAGGGCGGCGTTGATTGCCTGTTCGGCCGAGACAAGCCGAGCCCGCGTGTGATCCTCACCAAAGAGATAAAGTTGGGCATGTGCCTGTGCGAGCTTGCAGTAGGCATTAAAGAAGGCAGGGTCGCGTGCGATTGCCTGCTCAAGGAGAGTGATCGCCTCTAGGAAATTCTCCTTTATGTTCTGAGTGGTCGGAGCCGCATCGATCGCGTCTGTGGCGCGGACATACAGATCGTAGGCGGCAAGATCTTTCGTAGGTTGTTTTTCGATGGCCGACCTTTCGCGCGGGGAGATTTTGGCCTGAAGTTGGTCGGCAATTTTTTGAGCAATCTCGCTTTGGATGGCGAAGACATCGGCCAGGTCCCGATCATATTTATCGGCCCAGACGTGTGTGTCATTGCGGGCATCGATTAACTGGGCGCTTACGCGGACACGATTCGCGGAGCGCTGCACGCTGCCTTCGAGAACGTGCGCGACCTTTAGTGCCTGCGCGATTTCCGGGAGATTGCGTGATGATGCGTTTTTATACTGCATCACGCTGGTGCGGCTGATCACTTTCAGGTCAGCAATTTTTGCCAAGTCAGTCAGAATCTCGTCTTGGACTCCATCAGCAAAAAATGCGAACGCCTTGTCCTGGCTGAAGTTTTCAAATGGCAAAACCGCGATCGACTTTGCCGGAAAATCAGCCGACGCGCTCTGCTTGGGCGCCGCAGTGAAGCGCCCCAGTAAAAACAAACCGATCGAAATGGCACCTGCGATTACAACCACGTAAATCCATGCGCGATTGCGCGATGATTTTTTTGGCAGTTCATCCGTCAACTCCGTTCGCTTCAAGCCTTCGGGCGTCAGCTCAAACGCCCACGCAATGATTAACGCGATCGGGAAACCGAGCGCAGTTACCGCAACGAAGACTTTCATCGTCCACGGCGGCGCTTCGAACGTCGGAAATAAGATCGATGCCGCTTGCAGCAGAAGCCAAGCAACGACTCCGTAGCCGATGGCAATCTTGTAAACGTTTCGTCGCTTTAACTCGGTGAAGAAGTTGCGCGGATTCACGGCTCGCCTCGCCGCGGATTTTGCCAGATTACTGTGGATCGTGACAGATAAACCCGCTGAGGGGGTTTCCAAAACGGAAACTAGCGCGAGAGCGTGCCGGGGCCGTTAACCGTAACTCGCGCCGGCTTCGATCGCACGCAGATAACGCGCCGCCGATCGCGCGACGGCAGCTTTTGCATCGGATAAGACATTCGCTTTCCACCACGCGCCGTAAATCTGATCGAAGGGAAACGGTTCGATTGCTTTTAGAATATGATCGACGGCGGCTGCGCCAAGCGGAATCAGATTCGGATAACTGCGCATGAAACTGACATAGCGGCGATCTTGCACTACTTGAATGATGTCGCCCGTAAGCAAAGCGCCTTTGCCATTTTCACCTGCCGGCCAATGCAACACTGTGCCGCCTTCGAAGTGCCCGCCGCAATTGATTAGCGTGAGGTTATCCCAGAGCGGCAAAGTTCCTCCTTCCCAAAATTGAATTCGAAAGCTCTTACGCATGACCCATTCGCGATCGGCGACGTGCAACAAAATTTGCGCATCGAAACGCTCGGCCGATTCGACCATCGTTGTGTAGTAATGCGGATGCGATATCGCGATTGAGCGGATCCCGCCGCGCGCGTTGACTTCTGCGATTGTTCGATCGTCTAGCAACGCAATGCAATCCCAGAGCAAATTTCCGGACGGCGATTGCACAAGCAGAGCGCGCTGGCCGATGGCAAACTCGGGCTCTGTGCCAATTCCGAGAAGTTGCGGCGCTTCTTCTTCGAAACGGTTTTGATGATCGGCTGCGAGACGCTTAAGTGTGGTCCATTCCTGGCCGCCATGACGCACAAATTGCCGTTCATCCTCGCAAATCGGACAGCGTAGCGGCGGCTTCGCCATCTCCGAAAACTGCGTTCCGCATTGCACGCAGATGAAATTCTCCATGTCGAATACCTTTAACCGCGGATAACGCGGATGGCACGGATTCAATGCAAGGAAACCAACGTTTTGCTACAAGCGATTTACAGTCGCACAGACCTTAGCTCTCCGAGTGGCAAGACGGACGGCTCGGCGATCCGTCCCTACCATTTACTTCTTGCGACGAATCGAGCCGGCACCGGTGATGTGTTTTTCAATCGTCGGATTGCCCGAATAGCTAACTTTTCCAGCGCCGGTAATGGCGACTTTCAAGGTCTCGGCGACCGCGACTTCCGCGTCCCCTGCGCCCGTTGTGGAGATTTCAGCAGCCCTGGTTTGTAGGCTACCTGCCTCTAACTCGCTCGCCCCGGTCATATCGGCAAGGAGTTCATCGACAGTTCCATCGAGCGAAACATGTGATGCGCCGCTGGCTTCAAGAGCGAACTTGGATCCGGTGAGCTGTTTTGCGGTGAGTTTTACAGCGCCGCGGATCCTTGCCCCTGCCCTTGTTGGGCTGGAGATAACGATCTTGATTCCATGTGTTGGCCAAATTTGATCGTGCGTGCGCAAACGAAGTGTATCGCCCGAGACGTCACTTTCGACATAGGAAAGAAGGTTTTCGTCGGTTGTGATGTGGAGAGAAGGGGACCCGCTTTCCCATTCGATTTCGAATGCTCCACCAGCGTCGATCTCGGTGAACGCACTAATTGTTCGGTCATCCGTTTTGATGTGGCCATTGCCTCGAACGCCAACCCATCGGCAGCCAGCGGCCAAAGCGACGCAGACGGTCAGAAATACAATCGTGATCTTCTTCATGTAAAATATAGTTTCTCTAGTTAGGATGTATCAACGGCTCGCTTTGGATTCAGGAAAAATGCGGGATGCACGGAGTCCTGTCCGCCAGTCGGACGGACTCGTCCAGTGGCCAGCCTGTAATGAGAGTGCAAGCATATTCGCAGACAGGACCGTCTGCATTACTTTCACTTCACGATTTTTAGCTTCGCCGCGTCCACGAAAACATCATCGACGTAGAATTCAACGCGGTAATCACCGATCGCCCAACCAGCTTCCGGCCGCGCCAGCATGAACGCTCCATGAGCATTTTGACTTTCGACGGTGGCTGAAGCTTCGTCCACCTTGTAATCTTGTGGAAAATCTTCGCCGATGTTTTCCGCGATCCACACCGCCTTCACCTTTCCGCCCTTTCGCAAGCGCTGTCCCTGCCAACGCACGTAAATCTGGGGCGTATCGGTTGAAAACGTTGTGCTTACTTTCCCAAACTGGTCTTTTGCGAAGCTCACCGAAAGCCTTTTCGACGTCGCGTTCGATTTGACCTCTGGCCTGTTTTCGATTTTGGGCCGCTCGGCCAGTTCCAGGGAAATCCGCTGGAGTAAATCGCCGTCCGTGGCGCGCATCGTTGTTACATCTTTAACAATTCCAACGCCGGGTGTGAACCAGCGATCAATTGTCATACGGCTGGGTGAGCTTTGCTCTCCACGAATGTGGTACGCATGAAATTCGCCGGCTGGAACTTCGATGTCTTCTTCTCCGGTCACTTGGTACTGCTGATGCACTTTCAAATCGCCGGCCTGACCATCGAAATTCCAGGTTGCTCCCTGCTTTAGCGGTGCGGCAACCATTGTCTGTGGCGGATTAAACTTGATCAATTCGCCATCAAGATTAATTCGCGCCCAACAGGTTATTCCGTGGTCATCGACCGTCACAAGATCTGTATTGGTGACTGCACCAGCGCGGTGCATTTCGAACTTGAAAAGCTCCTTGCCGTCGACGTTCTCCATTCCATCAAGGTGGTAGAGTACTGGTAGCCGAACTTTTCTATCAGCGTCTTGTTTCAAATTCGAAATAGTAAGGCCTTTTCCAACTTCTTCGGTCATGCTGTATCGCCACGTCGTCCCGGGATTAGTGGGAAGGAGCGGAGCGGTCAATGCAGTCGTCAGCGATATGAAAAAGAATATCGGGGATATGCTTAGTGATGACGCTTTCAACATCGATCCAGCCCGGATCAAGCCTGCCATGCGAAACCCGGGGAATGGATTCGGCTTTGGCTCACCAGGGCCTCTGCGTAATCTACGGTTCAACATGCTTCCGAAATATTGCACATCGATGTCGATCCTCGTGCTCGTTTTTTCGTTGCGTGTCATTCCGCTTATCGCCGAGACACCAAGATTCGTTGACAGGCATGTCGTCGTCGTTGTGTGGGACGGAATGCGCCCGGATTTCGTCAGCGAGGAAACAACCCCGACGCTTTGGAAGCTTGCCCGCGAAGGAGTCTCTTTTCGCAATCACCATCCAGTCTATCCCAGCGCAACGATGGTGAACGGAACAGCGATGGTTACAGGCGTGTATCCAGGCAAGAGCGGCGTCATTGCAAATTATGTTTATCGCCCGGATATCGAGGCTCACGTTGCAATCGCTGTCGAGAGTCCTGCGGTGGTGAAGAAGGGCGATCAATTATCCAATGGGAAATACATTTCCGTTCCAACAATTGCAGAACTTGTTCAACGCGCAGGCGGGCGCACTGCGGTTGCCAGCGCGAAAACCGTCGGTCTTTTGCTAGATCGACGTGTAGGTATTGGGCCTGCGAAAAACTGTACCACGCTCTTCGCAGGCAGCGCGCTGCCAGATGGCGTTCTTGCCCGGATCGCTGCTGCGCTTGGTCCGTTTCCGTCCGCGCGTTTACAAAGGGACCGATGGACAACGAAGGCAGTAACCGATTTCGTTTGGAAAGATGGTGTGCCCGCTTTTACGGTGCTGTGGCTGGGCGAACCCGATCTCACGCAACATGAAACCGCGCCAGGCGCGCCATCGGCGCTCGCTGCAATCAAGGCTTCCGATGAAAATCTAGCGGCTGTTCTTTCAGGTTTAGATCAGCAGGGAGTGCGTAAAACGACAGACGTCTTTGTCGTTTCGGATCATGGATTCTCGACGATCAGGCGCTCCATCGATCTACGAAAAACCCTGACCGATGCCGGTTTCGTTGCGAAGACTGAATTTGATGGTCAGCCGAAACCTGGAGACATCATGCTGGTTGGGAACGGCGGCAGCGTTCTTTTTTATGTTGTCGGACACGACGCGATGGTGACGCGCCGCCTCGTCGAATTTTTGCAGCAATCGGATTTTGCGGGAGTGATTTTTACCAAACAGGGTTTGTCAGGAACCTTCCACCTGAATGACGCCAAAATCGACAACCCACATGCGCCCGACGTTGTCATGGCTTTCCGCTGGAACGATTCAAAAAATCAATTCGGCACTCCGGGAATGATTGACGCTGATTGGCAACGAGCAGCAGGAGAGGGGACTCACGCCACGCTCAGCCGATTCGATATGCATAATACTCTCGTCGCCGCAGGCCCGGATTTTCGTCGCGGTCAAACTGACGATTTGCCCACAGGCAATGTCGATCTTGCGCCGACAATTTTGCACATTCTTGGATTTAACGCGTCGAAGGAAATGGACGGCAGAATTTTGTCCGAAGCATTGGTTAGCACCGATAGCGTCCCGCCTGGAAGAAAGACGGAAACGAAAACAATGGAATCTGGGAAAGATTTCCCTGCAGGGACCTGGCGACAATCGCTTCAAATTTCACGCGTTGGCTCAACCATCTATCTCGATGAAGGCAACGGCAGCTTCGTTCCGAAGTAGGGACGGCGCGCTGTGAAAATTTCCAGCTCGCAACTGCCAGCCTAGCTTATGAAAATCTGTGTAGCACAGACAAAGCCAGTCAAAGGAGATATAGAAGCTAATATCCATTCCCATGAAAAGCTTATAGAGATGGCAGTGTCAGTGGGAACCGACTTTATTACCTTCCCGGAGCTATCTATCACTGGATATGAACCAGAGCTGGTAAAGGCATTGGCGACGACTCAGGACGATGTTCGGTTCGATACGTTTCAAATGATCGCCGATGCCGATCATATAACTATTGGGATCGGAGTCCCTACGGTTGCGGACAACGGTATTCGAGTTAGCCAGATGTACTTTCGGCCCGGTGAGCCGAGAGAAGTGTATTCCAAAGTCTTTCTGCATTCTTCTGAAGAAGAATATTTTATTCAGGGAGATCGTTACATCAGTCTCCGTATAGGCGAGGCCAGTATAGCACCTGCAATTTGCTATGAGTTGTCCGTGGTAGAACATGCGAAGCGCGCAGCTAAGAGCGGCGCCGATATCTATGCCGTGAGTGTAGTGGAAAATAATATTGAGAAAGCTATCAAACGACTTACCAACGTAGCTACTGACTATTCTATGACGGTAATGATGGCGAATGTCATCGGTAAAACCGGTGTCTATGAATGTCCTGGCAAGTCGTCAATCTGGAGCAACACGGGCCGGCTGGTCGGTCAATTGGATGATTCGCATGAAGGAATATTGGTTTTTAATACGGATACAGGCGACATCATTAAAAGTGAGATTGAAAATTAAAACGCATAGGTGCAAAGAGACAATATTTCTCATGGATGTCGTCATCCCGAGGCTGGCGAAGCGCGCCGAGGGATCTCACCCATGGGCAGTTGATCACACACAGGATCAAAGCGTGATCGATCACCCTGTGGGAGGTCCCTCGCCGTCTTCGCGGCTCGGGATGACACGCGATTGGACTTGGTTCGGAGCTTCCGACTGGCTAAACACGTAACATCATAGCGCGATGTCCTGGCGTCATTTGCTTGACCAAGATCGGGCTGATCGCTAGCCTCGCAATCATGCTTCGACAGGTCGGTCGCATCGCTACAATCGGTGCGCTTTGCTGCGCGATCGGGATGCATTGGATCGTTCTGCAATCGCTGGCGTGGACGACGATGCTAATCGATTACTCGAAACGCGCGCCGCTATGTCAGGCGATCGCTCAGACCTTTGATGGCGCTCATCCGTGTTCGCTTTGCCATGTCGTCAACAAGGGAAAGAGTTCTGAAAAGAAATCCGACCTCCAATCGCCGAAGCCAAAGATCGACATGATTTGCGTGTCGCGGTCGGGCCATTCGACACGACCGTTCGTTCCTTTCGAATATACAGTGCGCGATTTTTGTTCTTCTCAAATCGGGCGATCTCCGCCTGTGCCGCCACCGCGCTTCGCTCCTCAGTTAGTTCGCGTTTGATTCGGCTGCGCCGTGCGTGTGCACGGGTTGGCAGCGTCACACCACACTAACCCGAGACTGTCGCGCACAGATCGTTATTGCGCGGAGCTCTCATTTTTGGAGAAACAAATTGAAAATTTTACCTGGAATCGCTGCTTTGATTCTCGCCGCCGGCCTGACAAGCGTTCGAGCGTGCGATCTTTGCGGCTGTTACACGCCGCAGTTAAACACAATGCCACAGATGAATTTCACGCTTTTACCGTGGGCGAGGGGATGGTACGGAGCGGTCGGCGAGCAATTCACTCGCTTTGGCACGTTGCAGCTAGATGGAGAGGAAGTAGCAAACCCAACAGGTCAGTACTTGAACAGTTCCATCACCCAGCTTGTTGCCGGCTATCAGATCAACAACCGGTTCGCGTTGCAGATCAACGTGCCACTCATCTATCGCGAATTTAAGAGGCCAGAGGGCTTTGAGATTCAGCAAGGCACAGTTTCCGGCCTTGGCGATTTGTCGCTTCTACTCAAAACGGTTGTCTTCCATTACGCTTCGCCAGCTCAAAAAAGCTTCGAGTTTTACGGCAGCAAAAATCCAGTCGCAGTCGAACATGAGCCCGACTTTACCGTTTCGGCGGTTTTGCTAACGGGAATCAAGTTTCCGACCGGCGACAGCAGCCGGCTCGAAGAAGAGTTTCACGAAATCGAAATCCCAGGCGCTCCCGAGAGTGGCATTCATGGGCACGATTTAACGTTGGGCACCGGATCGTATGACGGCCTATTTGGCGAGCAAACCGCCCTGCGTTACAAAAATTTCTTTTTCGAAACCAACGTGCAATTCACGTTGCGGGGCGACGGCACCCATCAATATCACTTCGCCAATGATCTAATTTGGAGCGGTGGTCCTGGATATTACATCGTTCGTAATCGCGACACGGTTTTCGGAGTGCAGCTCGCTGCATCAGGCGAATATAAAGATGTCGATCGATTCCGGGGCGAACCCGCAGAGGACACAGGCATCACTTCGGTTTTTCTCGGTCCGCGTTTGGTTGCATCCCGCGGCGGCT
>QHOS01000101.1 GCA_003219415.1 Verrucomicrobiota bacterium
CGGAAGCGTCTTGATGATGTTGCGATTTTGCGCGTCGCTCTTCTCCGGAAATTGCGAGCGGTAACTGTCCTCGAGCGTGCCCAGCGCCGCCTTTGCCTGGTCAAGTGTGACGGCCGGCTTCAAGCGCCCGATCACGCGCAGGAAGGCCGAGCCGCGCATCATCCGCTCATGCGAGAAACCCGGGATGACCATCGGCTTCGTCGTCCAGATATTGGCATTTGGTGTCCCCGTCCAGGAGACCGGCATGTTTGCGATCACACCCACGATCGTGTGCGCCACGCCATCGAGCATGAAGGTTTTCCCGATGATGTCCTGGCTGCCGGCGAATCGCGCTTTCCAAAAGCGGTCCGTGATGATGGCCACATCCGCGCCTTCTTCTTCCTGCGGCAGAAACGTTCGCCCCATGATGGGCCGCACTCCGAGCACGTCGAAATAGTTCGCCGTCGCTTTGAAAATCGGCACCGACAACGGATCGCCGAGACCCGTCACCGTCGCCGCCTGTTGATTCTCCGCCGCGAACCCGGAGAAAATCGTCTGCGCGTCGCGATAAAGCATGAACCGCGGCCCCGACATCTGGAACTCGTCCGTCCGGTCTTTCCCCTTGGTCAGGATATGCAGGACCCGCCCCGGTTCCTGGAACGGCAGGCCTTTGAGAAACAGATCGTTGATCAACGAAAAGATCGCCGTGTTTAACCCGATCCCGAGCGCCAACGTGATGACGGCAATCGCCGTGAACCCCGGCGATTTGCGGAGTTGGCGGAGCGCAAACTTCAGATCTTTCATATCATTCGGTGCGTAGTGCTTGAATCGGGTCGACACGTGCGGCGCGGTGCGCCGGAACCAAACAAGCCAACAGCGCGGCGGCAGCCAGGACAATCGCGGTCGCGCCGAGCAACAATGGACTGTGCGGCGAAATCTGATACAACTGCGCCGTCAGCAGGCGGCCAACCGCGAATGTTCCGGCCAATCCGGCAACGAGTCCGATCAGAACGGGATTCATTCCCTGCCGAACGACCAGACGCAAAACGTCGCGTGTTTGCGCGCCCAGCGCCATGCGCACACCAATCTCGCCGGTGCGCTGTTCGACGGTGTAAGCAACTGCGCCATAAATCCCAACGATCGCGAGCAGCAAGGCAATGCCGGCAAAAACACCGAGCAGCGCCATAGTCAACCGCTCCTGGCCGAGCGATTGCGCGACGATCGCATCGAGCGTGTCCGGTTGCAGAATCGGCAATCCATTGTCGATCTTGTTTAGGGCTGCGCGAACAGTTCCCGCCGTCGCTTCCGGTTTGGTTGCGCTGCGCACCAGGACATTGAGAAACGGAGTGCTTCGCTGCGGCCATGGCCGGTAAAATTCGACGTCGTTCGCTTTGGCGAGCTTCAATGAGCGGACATCGCCGACTACGCCCACCACCTCCGCTGGAAGTCCGTTGCCGTTGTCGGTGCCGAAAAGGATTTGGCGGCCAATCGGATTCTCGTTAGGGAAAAGCTTCTTCGCGGTCGAATTACTCAGGATCACGACCAGCGGTGAATCCAGCTTGTCCTGTTTCGTGAAGTCGCGGCCGGAAAGGAGCGGAATGCCGAGCGTGCGAAAATATCCGGGCAAAATGCTTCGCGTGAGCCCAAGCTGCCGTTGATTTACCGGCACCGGGTTTCCATCCGCACGCGCGTACGGCGCGCCAGAATAATTTCCGGAGAGCGGGACGGCATCGACCATCGAAACGGCTTCGACGCCAGGAGCGGTCTCAAGTTCGGTCTGCAATCGTTCGGCAAAGCGCCCAAGCGAAGCGGGATCGGGATATTGCGCCGGAGGCAATCCGATGCCTCCAGTCCAGACACGTTCCGAACGAAATCCCACTTCCTGTCGGCTGAGCCGCACGAAACTGGAAACCAACATGGCCGCTCCGGCCAGAAGCACGACCGACAATCCGACTTGCGCCGCGACCAAACCGCTGCGGAAACGATGTTGGCTACGACTGCCGCTCGTTCCGCGTCCGCCTTCTTTGAGTCCGTCGACGAGATCGGCGCGCGAGCTTTGCCAGGCTGGGTAAAGACCCATGAGCAGACCGGTGATGAGTGACAGCGCCAAAGTGAACACAAGCACAGGCAGATGCAAGGATACGCCGCTCTCCAGCGGAACATTTTGCCCAGCCATCTGCGGAACAACCGAAACCGTCCAAAGCGCCAGGCATAATCCGGCCGCACCCGCAATAACGCTGACCAAGGTACTCTCGAGCACGAATAGCCGAACGATGCCGCGCCGTTCCGCTCCGAGCGCCATGCGCAATGCAATCTCGCGTCGGCGGGCGGTGAAGCGGACAAGCAACAAGTTTGCGACATTGCTGCACGCGATGAGCAGCACCGCACCGACTGCGGCCAGCAATGTGATAAACGCCGGACGCAAATTTCCGGTTACATCCTCTGAAGCAGTAACCAAAACCGACGCCCAACTGTTGTCGGCAGTCTCGGGATGTTGCTCGCGGTAACTCCGCTCCAAAGCGGGCATGGCCGCCCGCGCCTGTGCGAAAGTAACACCAGGTTTCAATCGAGCGATGCAACGCATAAAGCTGATGCCGCGCATGAGGCGATCTTTGGTAATGTTGGACGGTTCGAACACTTTGTTGGCGAAAATCTCAGCGTCCCGGCCAAACCACGAGATCGGCAAATTTGGCAGGACGCCCACGATAGTAGTGGGCACGCCGTTGAGCGTAATAATCTGGCCCAGCACCCTCGGATCGGAATTGAAACGTTTGCGCCAGAAACTTTCTGTCACCATTACGACGTCGCCTTTTGTGTCTTCCTCCGGCAGAAAATTGCGTCCAAGAATCGGATGGATCCCGAGCAGCTCGAAATAGTTTGCCGTTACATTACCTCCGAGGAGTTGGGCCGGCTCGCCCATTCCGGTTAGGATAAATCCATTACCCGAATCGGCTGCGATGGTCGAAAACACATTTTGCCCGTCGCGATAATGCCAAAACTTCGGCACCGAAAACGGCAGTTGCTTCAAGTCGCGCTCTTTTGCTTCACCATAAATGCGCACCACGCGATCCGGTTCGGAAAATGGCAGACCGCGCAGAAAAAGATCCTGTATCAAACTAAAAATGGCGGTGTTCATGCCAATACCGAGTGCCAGCGTGAGCACCGCGAGCGCTGTGAATCCGGGTGATTTGCGGAGTTGGCGAAGAGCAAAGCGGACGTCGTTCATCTCGATGCGGAGTTAAGATTTCATTCTGCGCGAAAAGCGACGACGGGGTTGACGCGCGAGGCACGGCGCGCGGGAATCCACGAAGCAAAAAATGTTGCGGCGGAAAGAAGCGCGCCGACTCCGAAATAAATTTTTGGATCGATGCCTTTGACTTCGAAAAGCACGTTTTGCAATGCGCGTGAAAGGGCAAAGGCTGCAACCAGGCCGATGGCCGAACCGATTAAGAGCAATTGCAGGCCGTGGGAAAGAACGAGGGCGCGGATTTGTGCCGGGCGCGCGCCGAGCGCAAGCCGAATACCGATTTCACGAACGCGTTTGAGCGTGGTATATGCGAGCAATCCGTAAAGACCGATAGTGGCCAGCACCAGCGCGAGTCCGGCGAAAATGGAAAATAGAAAACTCAGCAGCCGATGTGTTCCCCAGGTTTCTTGGACGCGATCCAACATCGGCCGTGCGTCGAACACCGGTTGATTTGGATCGATCGATGCCACAACATCACGTATCGACTTACTGAGCGACGCCGCGCTCATGCTTGAGCGAACGAAAAGGCAAAGGCTCGTGCGTTGCGCCTGGGCCATCGAGCAATAAATCAACGGCAGCGGCGCCATTTCATCGACTGCGTGATACCGCATGCGCGCGACGACACCGACGATTTCGCTCGGCACATTACCCTCTTCATCATTGCCGGCATCGACGAAGAGACGTTTGCCGATTGGATCTTCACCCGGAAAATATTGTTCGGCCATCGCTTGATCGACAATCACGACGCGCGGGGAATCTTTCGTGTCGCGGTCGTTAAAGGTGCGGCCACGCAAAAGCGGAGTCTTGAAAGTTGAAAAATAATCGCCAGTGACGACTTCGAGATCGGAGCTCGGCATTTGTGCCGGCGTTGGCTGTGCTGCGCCATCGCGCCAAAACCCAGTTTGCCATCCGCCCATCAACGGGGAATTCGAGCCGATTCCCGCGCTCTGCACGCCGGGAAGCGCAGTGACTTTATCCAGCAGCGCTTTGGCAAACGTGCCGATCTTTTCGCGGCTGGAATAAGTCTTCCACGGCAGCTCAACGCGCGCGCTGAAAAGATTTCGCGGCTCATAGCCGAGCTGAAGCGCCTGCATCTTCGAAAAACTTTTCAGAACGAGGCTGGCCGCGACCAACAAGGTGAGCGTGAGCGCAATCTCGCTGATCACCAGCCAATCCCGCGCGCGCTTGGCCGAAGGCGGGTCACCGCTTCCAGCGGAGCCGGTCTTCAACGCGAGCTGAACGTCAGCGTGCGAAGCCTGCCAAGCCGGCCATAATCCGAAAAGCACGCTCGTCAGCGATGCGATCAAAAATGTAAATCCGAGGACGGGTAGATCGAATGAGATCTGTTGAAATCGGGAAACGTCTCCCGGACTTAACGCGATTAGGCTACTGCGAACCCAAACCGCAAATAAAAAGCCGAGTGCTCCGCCCAGGAGCGCGATCAAAAAACTCTCGAACAAAAGCTTTTTAATGATTTGCCCACGGGTTGCTCCGACTGCCGCGTGGATGGCGAATTCGCGGGCTCGGGCAGCGCCTCGCGCGGCAAACAAATTGGCGAGATTGGCGCAAGCGATCAGCAAAACGAGGCCGACCGCTCCAAACAGCAGCCCGAGATTCGTGCGGTACTTGCCGACGAGATTATCGAGCAAAGGAGTAACGACCGCTGTCTCTCCACCGTTGGTGTCAGGATACGTTTTCTCCAACCGCGCCGCGATCCCTTTCATTTCCGTCCGCGCTTGATCGACAGTCACGCCGGGCTTGAGCTTGCCCCAAACATAAATCATCGGGTGATGCGAGCGATCCATCCACGCGGGATTGTTACTGCGCCGCATCATCGACAACCAGGCATCGGTATCCTGCGGCGAAGTCATCTGTGGCGGCATCACCCCAGTAACGGTGTAATTCTGATCGTGCAGAGTGATCGAGCGACCAAGCACACCCGGGTCGGCATTGAACACGCGCCTCCACACGCGATCGCTAATCACAGCAACCGGCGGCGCGCCAACTTTGTCCTCGTCTTGGCTAAACGTACGGCCGAGCTCCGGCGGCAGACCGATAATATTGAAAAAATTCCGAGTCACCGAAGCGCAGGACACCCGTTCCGGATCACGGCCAGGGATTCCGCTCAGGTTCCGTGATTCCTTATGCGTCGCCGCAAGATGCTCGAAAACCGTGTTCTCGTTTCGCCAATCGAAATAATCGGGCAGCGCGACCGAATAATCCTGGCCGGGGCCAGACGATTCGTTTAACACCATGATCCTGTCGGCGTCTGGATACGGTAGCGGTCGAAGCAGAACCGCGTTGACGATGCTGAAGATGGCCGTGTTGGCGCCGATTCCGAGCGCAAGCGTAAGAACAGCCACAAAAGTGAATCCCGGCGACTTGCGAAGTTGGCGCAGAGCGAACGTTAGATCATTCATATCATTCGGCCCGAAGCGCGATCACTGGATCAACGCTCAAAGCGCGGCGCGCGGGCAGGAAACAGGCGATCAAAGCTATTGAGACAAGCAGCAGCGAAATAGAAAGAAACGTCGCCGGATCGGTTGCGTTCACCTCGAACAGCAAACCGCCCAACAATCGCGTGAGAGCCCATGCGGCAGCAACACCGATAACGACACCTAACAACGTCAGTTTTGCGCCCTGGCTAAGGATGAGTTGTAGCACGTGGATACGCTGCGCGCCCAGTGCCACGCGAACTCCAATCTCAGCTGTTCGTTGCGAGACCGAATAAGCCATCACGCCGTAGAGTCCCAGCGCAGCGAGCAGCAGACCAGATGCACCCAGCGCGTTCATCAAAATTGCACTGAAACGTTCAGTCACCAGAACGCCGGCGAGATTTTCATTCATTGTCATCACGTTCGAAACCGGCTGATCGGGATCGACAGCATGAATCGCTTCGCGCACAGCTGCTATCACACGCGCTGGGTCGCTACTGGTCCGCACCACCAGATTGACTGGAAAATTGTTTTCGAGCTGTGCATAGGGCACATACCACACAGGCCGATTGATTCGATAATTGAACAAATCTTCTTTCACGTCTTTGACGACGCCGACCACCGTCATCCAGAGAAAATCCTGATTGGGCCGGACTCGCTTGATCCGTTTGCCGAGCGGATCTTCTCCGGGCCATGCCTCACGCGCCAGCTCTTCGCTGATTACCACCACCGGCGGTTTGCCGGCACGGTCGGTCTCATCGATCAGCCTGCCTTTAATTAGAGTGACCCCGAGCGTCTTCAAATAGTCCGGACTAACGAGCCGATGGGACGTGATTGGCACATCGTTCGGATTAACCGGCGGTCGACCTTCGACGCTAAAGACGGAGTCGTAGGCGATTTCGCGCTCTAGCGGAATATTAGTCGTCGTGCCTGCGGAGAGCACGCCCGGCAAAATTTTTACCCGCTCCAGGACTTGATCGACAAACGCGATCCGCTGTCGGTACTCGGAATATTTCGATGCCGGCAAAATCATTTTCACCGTCAGGAGATTGTCCGACTTGAATCCCAGGTCGACATGCTGAAGACGATTGAAACTGCGCGCGATTAGTCCGCCGGCCACTAACAGCGTCATCGCGATCGCAATTTCTGAGACGATTAGGACATTGAGCCACCCGTGGCCGGGCGCGCTCGCACTGTGTTGATCGCCCTGTTTGAGCGATGGCATCACTTCCCGTTCACCGGCACCTTTCAGTGCCGGCAGTAGTCCGAAAATCACACCGGTCGCGAGTGTCACCAGCAGCGCGAAAGCTAAAACGCGACTGTCGATTCGGAAATTGTGAAAGAAGCCGGCGAGCGAAATGCCCTGGATCGGATTTATCGCAGCGAGCAAAGGAACAATCCAATGCGCGAGCACCAAACCGGCCGCGCCGCCGAGCAACGCCAATAACATGCTCTCGGTGAGAAGTTGTCGAATCAAACGGGACCGACTCGCCCCCAAGGCACGCCGCAACGCCAGTTCACGCGTGCGCGCAAAACCGCGGGCGAGCTGAAGATTTGCTACATTTGCACAGCAAATCAGCAAGAGAAATCCGACACCGCCTATGAGCGCGACGAGCGCTTTGTTCACGCGTCCCGCCAGGTCACCTAGCAATTCTTGCCGCAGCCAAATCAATTTGACGCCCCAACCGCGACGGACCTGCGGAAATTCCTGTTCCAATTGGCGCGCGATGGATTTTGATTCCGCATCCGCCTGTCTGAGGCTGACACCGGGACGAAGTTTGGCCACGACCTCATAGCCAGGGACGGCGCGGTCCGTGAGTGGCAAACTGTCGATCTTTGTTTGCAGCGGCAACCAGATTTCAGCCGCCTCAGGAAGGTCGAAACCAGGAGGCATTACTCCGATAACCGTGTAGCTGCGACCTTCCAGATTCAGCTTTTCACCAATGACACGCGTGTCGCCGCCGAAATGCTTTTGCCAAAGACCGTAACCCATCATCGCGACAGCTGGACCGCCGGGTTGATCTTCCTCAAGTGTAAGACTCCGACCGAGAATCGGGTTCACGCCAAGCGTTGTTAAATAATCCGCCATGATCAACGCGCCGCGAATGCGCTCAGGTTCGCCGCGCCCGATCAAGTTGAACGAACGCTGCATTGCCACGCCGATACTTTCGAAGGAATGATTTCGTTGCCGGTACGCTTCGAATTCCAGCAACGACGACCCGAATGGATCGAAACCCTCGCGCAGCGCCACGCTGAAAACCAGCCGGTCCAAATCCTTCAACGGCAGAGGGCGCAGCAACAGTGTATTGACCGCACTAAAGACCGCGGTGTTCGCGCCGATGCTTAGAGCGAGCGCAGCTATTGCGATCGCGGTGTAAGTTGGGGACTTCAGCAACATCCGAGCGCCGTAGCGGAGATCCTGCAAGAAGCCTCCAAACATAAGATGGCAATTTTGTGTTTAAGCAGCCATGCGGTCTTCAACAACGCGACCATCAAACAAATGCACAGTGCGATCCGCATGCTGCGCGAAGCGCTCATCATGTGTGACCATGCAAATGGTGGCGCCGTTCTCGTGTAATTCCTTGAGCAGTTGCATCACCGCTTCGCCATTGCGCGAATCAAGGTTGCCCGTGGGTTCGTCCGCCAGCAAAATGGCTGGCCTGCCCGCTAGCGCCCGGGCGACCGCCACCCGCTGTTGCTGGCCACCGGAAAGCTGACTTGGCAAATGTTTTGCGCGATGCGCCATGCCCACGCGGTCCAACGCCTCGGTGACAAACGATTTGCGCTCGCTCGCAGCCATTCCTCGATACGTCAGAGGCAACTCGACATTCTCAAAGACGGTGAGATCCCCTATCAGATTAAAGCTTTGAAAAATGAAACCGATTTCGCGGTTGCGAATACGCGCCCGGTCGGCGAACGAAAGATTGGCAACTTCGTGTCCCTTTAGCGAGTAGCTGCCGTCAGAAGGAGTATCGAGTAGCCCGAGTATGGACAGCAAGGTCGTCTTGCCACAACCTGATGGTCCGGCTATGGACATATATTCGCCGGGTCGGATGTCGAGGTGGATTCCGGATAGCGCATGGGTTTCCACTTCGTCAGTGAGAAAGACCTTCGTGACGCTGCTTAGTCGTATAAGAGGATCTGATCCGTTGTTCATGTTCGAATTGCTGGTTGTTGATTACTGATTAGTTAAGCCGGATGCGTTCGTGCGAATCCCAGGCGCTGGTATCGGACAAAATGACTTGGTCGCCCGGTTGAAGGCCGCTCAAGATTTCAATCGTGTTGACCGAGCTCTTGCCAAGTTTAACCGGTGTACGCACAGCTTCGCCGCTGTCGTTGATGAGCTTGAACATTCCCACGGTGTTGTTCTCCTGGCCAAACGCAGGGCGGCCCACATAAACGACATTATCGAGACGCTCGAGCTCGATTGTTCCGTCCACACTAAGATCGGGGCGCGCGCCTTTCGGCAGCGGCTCATCGAACGCAACTTCGACAGTAACCGTTCCCTGCTCGACTGCGGGATCGACGCGCGTGACGTGGCCGTTGACGGTTCCGTTCCGCGTGTCAATCACAGCCTTTTGATTAATCTGAATATCCTTCGCCTGCGTTTCAGCGATTTTGACCTGTGCCTTCAGCTTAGTTGGGTCCGCCACGCGAGCGAGATTGTCGCCGACCTTGAGTCGCTGGCCGATTTGCACTGGTAATTGCTGTAAGACGCCAGACATTCCGGCTTTCACGTGCAACGCTTCGACCTGGTCGAGCTTCAATTTCGCCAGTTGATTCGCTTGATCGACTGCGGCTTGTTTCGCGGCGAGCTGCGGCTCGATTGAATCGCGCGAAAACGCCAGGCGCTTTTGCTCGATCTCATCGCTCTTCTGGCATTCCTCTTCTTTAATTTTAGAAGTTTTGTAAACGAGATCGGCGACGAGACCGTTCTTTGCTAACTGATCGTTCGTTTGACGCTCCATTTTCGCCTGCTCGAAAGCGGAGTGCGCCGCGGTTGTTTTCGATTCCTGATCGAGCAATTCGCGCTGCAAAGTCGCGCGCATCGTCGTAAGCTCGGCCTCCGCGCCTTTCGCCCGCAACTCTGCGTCATGCGCGCTCTGTTCCAATTCGGGGCTAGTCAACTCTAATATGACGTCGCCCGGTTCGACTTTTGTTCCTGGCCAGATTAAAATTTTCTCGACGCTTCCCTCCGTGTTTGCCGGAATCCAACGGATGTCTTCCGGAACGAGCGTCCCCAAACCGCGCACCTGACGCACCATCGGGCCGCGTTTAACCGTATCGATCCAAACCGTCGAACGATCCACGCTCGGCACCGCGGGTTTCAATCGGGAGATTGCAACCGTCGCCAGAATCAAACCGAGCACGGAGGCAGCAATGATCATGATGCGGCGCTTGCGCTTTTTCGCTGCAACACCTGGGCGCGGCACGTCCATTGAGGAAAGGCTCGGCGTAAATCCTCCAGGACGCACAATCGTTTCGTCTTTTGTTTTTCGCTGCGGGATCACGGCTGATTAAAGCGGAGCGATTGCTCGACAAAACTCGGTGAGGGCAGATGCCGTGCTCAGCAATGGCGCTGCCGCCAGAACGATTATCAATGCGAAGAGAAATGCTTCGCTGACAAAATCGCGTCGCGCCTCATTTTGAAAATAATCGCGGCTGATGTTTCGAAAAGATGGCACGGCGCTTCTGACGCATCGTGCGTGAGAGCCGTCGAGCGTCATTACCTGATAATTGCAGTCAACCAGTGGAAAGCTCCGGCGGTTAGGAGTTGTTAGAGAGATCGGCTTCATGTCTTTATCCTTTGTTGACAGTTGTTAATGCAATGTCCGTGCCAACCGCAAAACAGACTTCACATCACCCGCTGCACTAACGACTTACGTTGTATCGCGGGATCACAGCCGCCCGTTTCTCAATCCGCTTGTGGGATTTCGCCGTCCCAACTTTGGGACTGTTTCTCGCGTTTGAATACCGCGGGTCATCTCGAGCGGAGCGAGAGACCTCCCCACTACGCTATTGATCACGCAACGTACATTGTGTGACGAAGACCGCGATTGTGAAATCCCTCAATCGTCTTCGCGATCTCGGGATGACAAATCACTTCGGCAAGCGCAGCAAAGCTTGCACGCCCTGGCCAGCCTCCCGATTCGTTAGCACCAGCGATCCTCCATGCGCTTCAGCAATTTGGCGACTCAACGGCAGACCAATCCCGGAACCGTCCGGTTTCGTAGTGAAAAACGGCACGAAAAGATTTGCCGGATTCATAATGCCTGGACCGTCATCTTGAACAAAGATCTCAACGCAACCTTCTTTTTCACGCCATCCGATCGCGACGTTTCCCTGAGTTTCAAGCGCCGCGTCAACAGCGTTGTGCACCAGGTTGATTAAGGCTTGTTCAATCTGCGCCGAGTCGGCGCGAATGACGGTCTTTGGACCCGATACAATTTGCACCTTTAGCCTTGGTTCCAAGTCCACGACCCGCTGCACGAGACTCGCAAGATCGACATCTTGTTTTTGAGGCGGCGGAAGCTTCGTTAATCGCGTGTAAGCCTGTAGAAAACGACTGAGCGAATCGGCCCGGGACGCAATCGAGTTCAACCCCGCACCCGCATCATCTTTCCAATCTGGTGGAAGAGGGTCGCGTCGGAGGAGAGATTCCAGGCTGGCGGCAAGTGATTTGATCGGCGCCAGCGAGTTGTTCATTTCATGGCCGAGGACACGCACAAGCCGCTGCCAGGCGCGCCGCTCCTCTTCGCGCAACGTGCGACTGAGGTCGGTCAAAACCAGTAATTCGTGCGGTAAACCCTCCTCACGAAATGTGCTACGCCGGATACCCCAACGACCTGAGCCCCCGGGGAAGTTCAATGTTAGCGGCTCGTCCTCGCTGACCTCGAGACACGTGTCGAGAGACAGTTCGCTTGCCGTTTTGCCTAACAACTTGTCCATTGACTGACCGAGCAACGTTTCACCGGCGCGATTAACGAGCCGCAAATGCCGCCTTGGATCGAAAGTAAAAACTGCAACGTCAATTTCACTCATGATCGTGCGCAACAGCGCGGTCGCTTCAAAGGCGCCGAGACGTTGGAGACGCAAAGTTTCGCCGAGCGAATTAATTTCGAGGAGGACTTCGCCTAATGCATTTCCCCCGCCGGCCCCCCTGGCACGAATCGAGTAGTCGCCCTCGCGTAATGCCGCGAGCAAATTAGACATGGTTTGCAAAGGCCGAATGGTGTGTTCGCGCGTGCTGGAAATGAAAACTGCGAAACAGCCAACGATGAGAATCGTTAGTGTCCACTGTACTTTAGCGCTGTAATCACCCAACCAAAGAAGCGCAAGCGCCACAAAAATTGCAGGGAGAGCAGCGGCCACTGTGAGCCAGGTAATTTTTCCTTCGTAGGAAAACCGATGCGGATCTTTTGTTTTAGGGGCCATCGAAGCTGCAAGCGGCAGTGGGTAATAAGTTCACCAAGTGCGGCGGCAATCCGCAACTCTTAGAGACCATATTGTTGCAGGCGACGGTAGAATGCACTTCTGCTCAACCCGAGTGCCTCTGCCGCTTTACGTGCATTACCATCGTTCCGAGCCAGCGCTTTTTTGATGAGAAATGCCTCCACCTCTTCGAGGCTCATCTCCTCCAGATCGCGCGATTTACCGACGCCATTCGTTAGGCCCAGATCGCTTGCGCAGATTTGGCGGTCTTGCGCCATAAGCACGGCGCGTTCGACGATATGATCGAGCTCTCGAACATTTCCCGGAAAGCGATGCTGTAGCAGACATTCTCGCGCCGCGTCATCGAAGCCGGCAATCTGTTTGCGATAACGCTCCGCGTGTTGATGGAGAAAACTGTTGGCCAGCGGCATGATGTCATCTCGCCGGTCTCGCAAGGGCGGCAACGCGATTTGGATCGTATTCAGACGGAACAAGAGGTCCTGCCTAAAACGACCCGTTGTCACCTCGTTCTCAAGATTTGCATTTGTCGCGGAGATAATGCGCACGTTCGCATGCAAAGTTTTTGATGAACCGACTCGCTCAAAATCTCCCGATTCGATGACTCGCAACAGCTTTGCCTGCTG
>QHOS01000102.1 GCA_003219415.1 Verrucomicrobiota bacterium
GCCGCGCGTCGATGGTCGATCCGGTTCAGGCACTGCGAACCGAATGAAATGAACGATCTGAAGTTCGCTCTGCGCCAGCTTCGCAAATCACCTGCGTTCACCGTCACGGCTCTGGCGACCGTAGCGATCTGTCTCGGAGCGAACCTCGCGATTTTCGCGGTGATTAATTCCATCCTGCTCCGTCCGCTTCCGTTTCCGCAATCCGATCGGCTGGTAACGATTTACAACACCTATCCGAAAGCCGGAGTCGAGAATGACGGTTCGTCGATAACCAATTACTATGAGCGGCGCGGCAACATTCCGGCCTTCTCGAGCCTTTCCATGTATATGGAGAGAGCCGAAACCGTCGGCGATCCAGGCTCCATGCAACAGGAGGAAATCGTGCGCATCTCGCCGGAATTTTTCACGACCCTTGGGGTAAGTCCCGCGATCGGCCGCAACTTCACCGATGAAGAAACGGACCCGCAGAAGAACGTCATTATCTTAACGGACGCCTTCTGGCGCCAGCGTTTCAATTCCGATCCAAACATTTTGGGTCGTGACACCCGCATAAACGGTATCCCAAGAAAGATCGTTGGCGTCTTGCCTCCTGCTTTTCGTTTTCTCTCGTCCGAGGCACGCGTTTTTCTTCCGATAAAATCCGGTATGGAAGAGCGTGGGCCGAAAGCGCGCCACTCTGGCGGCGGCGTCACGCACATGATCGCGCGGTTGAAGCCGGGCGCGACGATCGCGGAAGCGCAAGCCCAGATCGATGCGCACAACGCCGCCGTCGAGGAAGATAATCCGGAAGCGAAAATGATGGCCGAAGCCGGCTTCCGATCACTCGTTAGGCCATTGCACGCAGAGCACGTCCGCTCAATTCGTCCAACCCTTTTGCTGATGCAGGCCGGAGTATTTTTTCTTTTGCTCATCGGCGCGGTAAATCTGGTGAATCTTCTTTTGATTCGTGCGAGCGGGCGGGCGAAAGAAATGGCGATCCGCCGATCGATGGGCGCGAGTCGCGTGCATGTCGTGAGACAGGTAATTATCGAAACCGTTCTTCTGACTTTCGTCGGCGGATTGCTCGGCCTGGCGGTAGGCGCATGGGGAATTCGATTGTTCGAAGTTCTCGGGGCAGATCGCTTGCCGCTCGGCGCGCATATCGCGTTCGATGGCTGGCTGGCGTCCATCGGTCTCGCCGGCGCTGTGGTTCTCGGAGTCGTCATCGCGGTACCTATCGCCTGGTTCAACCTGAGCACGCATCTAGCGCATGCGCTCCAATCGGAATCGCGCATCGGCACAATTAGCCGCGCCGCGCAACGGCTTCGCCACGGATTTATCGTCGCGCAGATCGCCCTTGCTTTCATTTTGCTCGCGGGTGCGGCTCTGGTCGGCCTGAGCCTGAAAAAAGCGATGGCGGTTTCGCCAGGATTTCGCTCAGATCACGTTCTCACCGGCGAGTGCACCGTCTCATGGGATCTGCAGCGGGAGCGAGTCGGCATCGTCGATCGCTTGCTCGAATCCATCCGCCAGCAACCGGGAATCGCCGCCACCGGAACGATCACGAACATTCCGCTAAGCGGCGACAGCGGCAAAGCCGCAGTCACACCTAAGGGCTATGTGCCACCTCCGGGTCAATCAGTGCACGGCCATTATTCCTATGCCGTTCACGGCGAGTACTTCTCGGCCCTCGGTATTGACCTGCGCGAAGGACGCTTCCTCACCTCGGCAGATTCCCACCGCGCGGAACGCGTCTGTGTGGTGGACGAAGATTTGGCCCGGCGTTACTGGCCTAACGGCGGCGCGCTTGGCCAAAGGATCGCGCTCGGCGACAAAAAAGACGACGCGCAGCTGTTTACAGTTGTCGGCGTCGTCGGCGCAGTGAAGCAAGCCGCGCTCACCGAAGCGCAGGGGCAAGGCGCGGTTTACCTGCCTTACGCTTATCGCGACAACGAGAGTATTTTCATCGTCACCCGTACAAGCCAGCGCCCGGAAGCGTTCGCCGAGACGCTGCGCAAGCTCGTGCGCGCAGCGCATCCCGCACTCGCGGTGGATAACATTCGTTCGATGGACACGCGCATCGCGGACAGCTTGATCACGCGACGCTCGCCAGCATTACTCGCTGGAATTTTCGCCGGCGTCGCTTTGCTGCTCGCGGCCATCGGAACGTACGGAGTTCTCAGTTACGCGGTCGCACAACGCACGCGTGAGATCGGCATTCGCATGGCACTTGGCGCGCAACGGGAACAGATTGGCGCGCAATTCCTTTCCTTAGGCCTGCGCCTGCTCGCCGCCGGAACCATTCTCGGTTTGATCGGCGCGTGGCTGGCCGGAAGAGCAATGCAGAGCATTCTCTTCGACGTGCCGACGCTCCATGTCGCCACTCTTTTCGGCACTGCGCTCGTCATGACCGCGGTGTCATTGGTTGCCTGCCTCATCCCGGCGCGTCGCGCGACCAAAGTCCATCCCATGGAGGCACTGCGCTATGAGTGATTGCTCACTGAAGGATATGAGCGAACCTCGAGTTCGTTCTGGGAAGGCTGTGCAAATCGCCGGGAAGCACGTTATTCGTGACGGAGAGTTGCCATCTTTGACTCAAGTTGTTGGCGACTGTCACTGAGTCCAGAAATCACCGTTCTACCAAGTTCATTCTGCTCTTCTTCCGCAAGCCTGATCCAGGATAAGGCCTCTTTTAAATATCCGAGCCTCTCTTCTGCAACTGCGAGGTTGTAATGACACGCGATTAAAGACTCCTGCTGGCCTTCAGAATATGGCAACTCGGAGGCTTCATCGACTCCCGCCAGGAATTCTTTTTTTGCAGACTGCATATCACCTTTATCGAGAAAACAGACTCCGCGGCTAAGAAAAAGGTCGGGCATAATGTGCGCTCCCTTTCTTGTGACGGCTTCGTCAAAATTTTCTCCTGCTTTGGCCAGTAAGTATTCTTTAAACTCTTTCTCAACTGGTCCGCCATGCTGGTTGCCTGCCAATTCAGTCAGCAATTGCGGAAGGCGGGGATCCTCTTTCCAAACCACGGAACCGTAACGTCTAGCTTCTTTTGGAAGAAGCGGAGCATTTCGTCGGTGCATTCCAAAGCTTGCTGCTTTCTCACGGTATTCCCATCCCAGCTCGTAATACAGATGAACGTCACCTGATTTGCGTGTTGCAGCAAACCAAACTGATCGCGGATCTCGCCATTCGGATAAATAACCAAGGGTCTGCGTGAGCCAAATGAAATTAACTGCTACAACCAGCGTTGTGGCAGTGGCTACCTTCCACCTGGGCAATTGATCTGCTGCTTTGATCAACAGCCAAGCGATGAGAATAACCGCGCCTACTGAGGGCAAAAGAAGGTAGCGATCAGTTACCGGATAGCTGAATGGCAGAACCTGTGTTGGGAGATAAGTAAATAAGATCCAGTAGATCGAAACAGTCGCTACCGGATAACGTTTGCGTAGGAGCAACGGCAACACGAACAAACCAAGTAGGATGGCTAGTCCGACCAGTTGGGACAAAGTACCTCCCGGTGTAGGAGGTACACGATAAATAACATAATTTCCCAACCCGGTAAGCAGCCACCAACTTTGGACAAAAGCCTTTGCGTGCATGGCCAGGTCGAACTGCAATCCGGTGCTGGGTTGCGCGTGCTGCACTGCGAGTGCTACCAAAGCTGCCAAAACAAGGAATGGAATCTTATTGATGATTGATTGGCGTAATGACCGCTTTTCAAGCACCAGGTCGAGAATCACCAGCACCGCGGGGAAAGCGGCAACGGAGAGCTTTCCCACCAATGCGAAGAGAAACAGTAAAAGTGAAGCAATGTACCAGGCTATTGCGCCTCGCTGTCTGTATTTTAGGTATGCAAGAACACAAGGCAGCACAAATGCAGCAGCCACCAAATCCTTGCGGCTTGAAATCCAGGCGATCGCTTCCACGTGCACTGGATGAACAACAAATAACAAGGCAGCGACCATAGCAGTTCTGCGTTCCTGTGTTATGGCAAGTGCGACGAGATATACAAAACCGCCAACAACTCCGGCCCAGAGATTGTTTGATAGATGGAATGCGTAGCCGTTTAAACCGCCAACCGCGTAATCAAGCGCGTAGGATAGCAAATGAAGAGGGGAATAGTTGAGGTAGTAAGGATTAAATAAAATCTGCGTGAGATGCTTCCGAGTTATTCCCTGTATCCACGGATTGCTGACGACATATTGCTGGTCATCGACTCTGAAAAAGCCCAGATGAAGATCGCCCGCATAAAGCAGGGCGGTAGCAACGATACACAGAAGGACAATGCCACCGTTGAGTTTCCACGAGCCGGGCAGGATCGAGACGTACGGAGGGTCCGATTTTCTTCTGCCGGGTTTTTGTTGCCGTTTCTCTGCGGCAGAACGCCGAGAAGGCGCGGTTGCATCCGGCGCAGATCTGATTTTGTTTTTTTTGATTGAAGACACGATTTATTTCGGTGTGAACTTTAATCGGCTTCCGCAATTCCGGACACGAAAATTGGCTCATAGCCTTCACGATATTTTTTTTGAGAACGGCTTGCTTTTCGATCTGCTTTGAACATTGGTGCTGCTGCGGTGTCTCCTATTCGTCCTTAATCTTAATATGCTTTTGCGACTTCTAATCGCTGTCATCTGCGCGCTCGTTCTGTCAGACGGTTTCGCGCAAGAAAAGAGTCAACCGACGGTCGACGAATTGGTGGCGAAAAACATCGAAGCGAAGGGCGGCGCGAGCGCCCTGCGCGAATTGGGAACCCTGCGGCTCACCGGCAAACTGCTTGTGCAAGAAGGGCAAATTCAATTGGCCTTCTTGCAGGTCAAGAAGCGGCCCGATGAAGTGCGCACTGAAGCATCTCTTCAGGGAATGACGCAAATCGAGGCGTGTGACGGCAAGGAAGGATGGAAAGTCTCGCCATTCTTTGGACGCAGAGATCCCGAACGAATGTCGGCTGATGATGTCAAAGCGCTCCTGGAAGACGCGGAGATGGATGGCCCATTGGCCGATTGGCAGGCAAAAGGAAACACGGTCGAATATCTCGGAACGGAAGACGTCGATGGAACTCCGGCGCACAAGTTAAAAGTGACGCGAAAGAACGGAGACGTAAGTTTTGTCTATCTGGATCCCGAGCATTTTCTGGAGATTCGCGTGGTAACGCAACGGACGAGACACGGCGCGTATGAAGAAGTAGAGACCGACCTGGGCGATTATGAAAAAGCGGGCGGCGTATTCGTTCCAACGTCAATTGAGGTTGGTGGCAAGGGAGCACCCGATAAGCAGAGGATTATCATCGATAAAGTCGAAGCAAACGTACCGCTGGACGACACAATATTTCACTTTCCCGGCCAGATAGGTCTCCCGCAACCACAGCGCTGATCAATAGATGAGAAGATTGGATCACCAAAGGCGACGCGAAGACGTCCGTACGCAGACGGGCAGGTGGTGCGCAGTCCGTAAGCTTTCGCGAAACGGAACATGCGTTTTTACAGATTTTGCGCATAGCGCTTTTGGAGTGCGACGCGTCCTCGTGTCGCTTTCATTACTCCTTCTTTGCGGAATGCTTTGTCCTGCAGAGGAAGCGCCATTCAGGTCAGCAACCATCTCCGGCCTCGGCGCACGCAATATAGGGTCCGCAACGATGAGCGGACGGATCTCAGCTATCGCGGGAACACGCGAGCCATCGGGAAAGATCACCATGTTTGTCGGCGCAGCCAGTGGCGGCGTCTGGAAATCCGACGACAGTGGGACGCGATACCGGCCCGTATTCGACGAACAATCTGCGCAATCGATCGGCGCAATCGCGCTCGATCCAAAGAATTCGAAGAACGTCTGGGTTGGGACCGGTGAATCGTGGACGCGCAACAGCGTTTCAATTGGCGACGGGATCTACAAATCAACCGACGGCGGTGAAACATGGACGCATTCCGGTCTGGAAAAGGCAGAGCGCATTGCAAAGATTGCAGTCAGCCCAAAGAACCGCGACACGATCTTTGCCGCGGTGCCGGGTGCGCTCTGGAGCGATTCGCCGGATCGCGGGCTTTACAAAACGACCGACGGCGGCAAAACGTGGAGCCAAATTCTCAAAGGACAAAATCTTTCGACCGGCTGCACTGATGTCGCCATTGATCCGGAAAATCCGGACATCATGTTCGCGGCGATGTGGGATTTCCGGCGCAAAGGGTGGGAGTACCGTTCAGGTGGCGAAAGTCCTACGGCGCCATCCGGCAGTGGGTTATTTCGGTCTACAGACGGCGGCAACACTTGGACGGAGATTACGCCGGAGGCCAATAAAGGTTTCCCGATGAAACCGTACGGCCGTCTTGCAGTGGCGATCGCGCCTTCGAATGCCAAGCGGATTTACACTTTTGTGGAATCTCCTGATAGCGCCCTGTTTATTTCCGACGATGGCGGCGTGACGTGGGAGAAGCGAGACAAGAGCCAATGGATGGTGTGGCGGCCGTTTTATTTTGCGAACCTGATTGTCGATCCAAAGAATCCCAACCGCATATTCAAGACTGATGGCTCGCTGATTGTTAGCGAGGACGCGGGCAAAAGCTTCGCCGTGGTTGGCGGCTTCGGCGGGATGCATGGCGACGTGCACGACGTGTGGATCGATCCAACCAACACACAAGTCGTGTTCTCCGGCGACGATGGCGGGATGTGGTATTCCTACAACGGCGGTGCGAAATGGTGGAAAGCTGAAAACTTGCCGGTCTCGCAGTTCTATCACGTCAGCGTGGATGACAAAGATCCCTACCGCGTTTACGGCGGTTTGCAGGACAACAGCTCTTTTGTGGGCGAGTCACAGTATCCCGGCGGCGTTACCAATGCGCAGTGGGAAAATATGTACAACGGCGATGGTTTCTGGATGTTCCCGGATCCCGCTGATCCCGATTACATTTATGCCGAATATCAAGGTGGCGAGATCGGGAGAGTAAATCGCAACACGCACGAAGCTCGCAACATCAAGCCACGGCCGAATTACAAGGAAAAGCTCAGGTTCAACTGGAATACGCCAATCGCGCTCTCGCCTAACGAAAAGGGGACGATTTATATCGGCGCTCAGTTTCTATTTCGCTCGCGGGATCACGGCCAAACGTGGGAACGCATTTCGCCCGATCTGACAACCAACGATCCGGAAAAACAGAAACAGGAGCAATCGGGCGGCGTCACGGTAGACAATTCCTCGGCGGAAATGCACACCACGATTTACTCGATCAGTGAATCGCCCAAGGACAAATCGCTGATCTGGGTCGGCACGGACGACGGCAATCTTCAACTTACTCGTAACGGCGGTAGGACATGGACCAATGTCGTGGGCAACGTTCCCGGTTTGCCAAAAAATTCCTGGGTGTCCTGGGTGCAAGCAAGCAACTTCAACGCCGGCACGGCTTACGCCGCGTTTGATCGACACACCTTAGGCGAAATGACGCCGTATGTTTTCAAAACAACCGATTATGGTAAGACTTGGGCGCCGCTCGTGAGCTCTCAGGACGCCAAAGGCGTTCGTGGATATGCACATGTAATCAAGGAAGACTTGATCAAGCCGGATCTGCTCTTTCTCGGGACCGAATTTGGACTTTGGGTCTCGATTGATGGAGGAAAAAATTGGGCGCAATTTAAAGGCAACCATTTTCCCGCAGTCGCGGTTCGAGACCTGGCAATTCAGCCGCGCGATAACGATCTGGTTCTTGCAACGCATGGCCGGGGGATCTGGATCATTGACGATATCACTCCATTGCGCGCCCTGGCGCCGGATTTGTTGAAGCAGGAAGTTGCGTTCGTTTCAGCGCGTCCTGTGCAACAGCGGATCGAGGGCTCCGGCGGATGGGCCAATGGCGACGCCGTTTTCATTGGCGATAATCCGCCTGACGCCGCCGTGATCAATTATTATCAGCGCGAGCGTCATCTATTTGGAAAATTGAAGCTGGAAATTTTGGATTCCTCGGGGCGCGTTATTGATGAATTGCCAGCAAGCAAACGCCCCGGCCTGAATCGCGTGACCTGGCCGATGCGTGTGAAACCGCCACGGGTGCCACCGGCCGCGCAGATTGCCTTTGCGGGAGTGCGAGGCCCACGGCTTGTGCCGGGCGTGTACACTGTGCGCCTGACAAAGGCTGGCAAAGTTTCGGAGACGAAACTGATGGTTGGCCTCGACCATCGGGCCAAATTCAGCGCTGCGGATCGCAAGGCGCAATTCGATGCTGCGATGAAGGTCCATGCGCTCTTTGACGAGGAAAGCGCACTAATGGACCGCATTGTTTCCTTGCGTAGGGCATTGTCGCAGAGCGGAGGAGCGTTGCCTGAAGCCGATCCGCTTCGCAAGAACATCTCCGATTTCGATGGGAAAGTTGATGGTGTCCGTAAAAAGATCGTCGCAACGACCGAAGGAGGAGCGATCACCGGCGAGGAGCGTTTGCGAGAGCACACTGATCAGCTTTACGGAGCGATTCTAAGCTACGAAGGAAAACCTGGTGGATACCAGATTGCGTACATCGATGCGCTTAAGCGGGAATTGAGTGATGTGACAAAACAGTTCGACGAACTGCTTGCCAAGGACCTGTCCACTTTAAATGAATCCCTCAAAGGCAAGGGAAAGGAGCCAATTCTACCGCCGTCATCGAGTGTTGGCGCGACAGATGTCAAACGTGGTTCCGGAGGCAGCACGAGTGGCACAAGCCCTTCTCTTCCCGCCGATTTTCGCATTTCCTACTAAGTCGTTGAGCTAATGGCGCTGATCTTATGGCTCGCTGGACGATTTTTTTCGTCGTGCTAGCTTGGATGCCATCCTGGGGGTATAGCTCAGTTGGTAGAGCGTCTCGTTCGCAATGAGAAGGTCAGGGGTTCGAATCCCCTTACCTCCAATCTTCACTCGCATCGTAGGGGAGAGTGAAGGCTGTCGCTTTGGCGGAGGCCATGCGTTGTCAACCGCTTCGATTGAGGCAAACGCGCGTGCAGCGTTTGAGAATGACAGGGGCCCCATGTATGTACATGGACCTAGTGAGACAGGCGGCCTCCGCCAGTACTCGGTGTATTTTTGGACGGATTGATTGGCCAGTGCTGAAAGTATCGTTTCTTTGTCTTGAATAGCCTCGAAATAAGCTTGCGCAAAATTCGAGACGCAATCATGCTCAGTGCGTGAAGACAGAAAAGAGGTTTAGTCGCCTGTGCGGTTCGTCGGTTCGATGCGCAAGTGTCGCCCTCACGCTCTCATTTTGTGCATCGGCATTTGCTACTGATCCGAGCAAGAACGTAGTGCTCCCGGCACAGCCACAGCGCGTCATGAGGACCGCAAAGAAAATGTGCTACACGTTCACTTCAACATCCGGTATTCCTGTACCTTGTGAGAGGCTCAGAC
The DNA here is from genome assembly GCA_003219415.1 of Verrucomicrobiota bacterium. Taxonomy (GTDB): domain Bacteria; phylum Verrucomicrobiota; class Verrucomicrobiia; order Chthoniobacterales; family UBA10450; genus Udaeobacter. The sequence continues at coordinate 9,341 of QHOS01000102.1, forward strand.
CGATTCCGACCACCGCCAGCCCGATGACTATCTACAGGCAAGCGACGGCCAAATAATATAAGTTCTGGGATTAGGGATGGCTGGGCTGCTTGAGGACAGGCTCAATCGCCATCCAACATTTTTTAGTGAACTTCGTTCGGCGGTGTCCTTAACGGTTTCGGAACACCGGTGGGAGATGTGCTTGGCGCTCGGAAATTAGTGCCCGATTACGCGCAGCGCAGGCTCATTGACGAAAGCGCCCGGCGTCGTAAATCGCCCGGTCCAGTCGATCTCACGACGGTCAATGATTCGAATCGGCGAAACGGTGGTAGTGCCGATCGGCTGCAGTTTAATGCGCTGTGGGATAAGCGAACCGGTGACGAAAACCGTCCGCTCTTCAACTGTCTGCTTACGTCTCGGAGCTTGCTTAACCCTGGGCTCAGCAAACACCGTTCCAGCAAACATGCTGGCCACGATGAAAATTGTAGCGCTGTAAGTTATCAGCGTCTTCACAAATTAACCTACACCCGGGAAGGTGCGGCGCGCAAATTACCGAAACGATGACGATCGTCCCCTTCCACAAAAGCAAGAGAGGCAATGGCTGTTGCCACTACCTCTCCGCGGAACCAAACCAAAGTTTCAGGGTCAGAATTTCTTCGTTAGGCGCCCGTAAACGAAACGACCGGTAGCATCGTAAGTGAATCCGGGATAACCGACCGCATTTCCGCCTTCCCCGTAGGCCTTAGGCGGATCCTGACCGAAAATGTCATTGCATCCAATCGTAATGATCGTGCCTCGCAGCAAATGGTCCAAGATGCTCCGGTTGTATTTACTGGTCTGTGCGGAGGCCGTTTCTAGAGGGGCACCGTCCTTGCCGCGAACGACCTCCTTTTCGCCCTTGGAATAGCCAGGCACAGGATTGGCCTCAACCGGAAGAAGGGAAGTGAAATCATAGGAAAGCTGGGCGTCGAAGAAAAAGGTCTGATGAACCCAGTGTTGGTGAAGGTTTGGCGTAAATTCGTGGAATCCGTCGATGAAGCGTACGATGGTAACGAGGTCGAAGCCCTTCCATGTCCACTCGAGGCTGGAATTACCTTTCCATTTATACCAACCCTCATTCGAAGCGCCTGGGTCCGTAGTTCTGCCGGCCAGATTGCCTGCTGTTGGTCCGAACTCCGTGAAGATGAATTGAGGGAAGAGGAATTCATCCAGGTAAGTTACTTGAGTCTGCGAAGTGAAGGTACCCCACGGCGTTGGCCTCTGGTAGTAAAGGCCGAAGTCAAATCCGCGAGCCTCTTGAGAACCGAGGTTTTGATTTGCAACTATGATACGGGTGATGAATCCGCCAGGATCGCGCTCGACAATGCCTGGAGCGGTGCCATCCAGCACTTGCTGAGCCAACGGAGCGGTCACAACTCCGGTGCGCTCGATGTCCCAAAAGTCAACCGAGAGATTCAGCCCAGGCGCGTATTTTGGCGAGTAAACAAAGCCGCCACTGAACGAGCGCGAATCTTCAGGTTGAAGATTCGGGTTGCTAGTTATAAGGGTGTTCGTTTCAGATTCGAGCAGGCCACCTTTGAGCGGATCGTGAGTAACCTCTAACGTTGACACCGGAGATCCAAATAATTCTTCAAGTGACGGTTCACGAAAGCCTTCGCCCCAAGTCGCGCGCAGGGTCAGCTGCTCGTCAAACGGTTGCCAGCGCATGCCAACCTTTGGCACCAAGACATTGCTATCGTTGTTCAGAAACT
>QHOS01000018.1 GCA_003219415.1 Verrucomicrobiota bacterium
CTGGCGGGCCCAGCCCGGAAGGCTTTCGGGCTGCGACGCAGCGTCCTTCGGGCAGGCCCATACGGGCCCTCAGAAACGAATTATTTAGTACTATGAAAGCGTTGTTTTCGATAATTCTCGCGTTTGCGGTTTCCGTCGGCACGATGCAGGCGGGACCTGTGAGAACAGCGAAAAACGTGGCGAAAAGTAGTGTACACACGGCCAAGAATGTCGGCCATAGTGTGGTCAAAGGGACAAGGAGAGCCGTGCACACTGTAGTTAATACATTTACGCCATAGGCGCGCCAGTTCTCACGGTCTCCGAACTTGCCAGCGTATTCGGGGGTCACAGACGGTGAGCGACTGCGCGGAGTGTTCCGCCCCGAGGCAGGGTCACTGCGGTGCGGTTTACAAATACCGCCCCAGTGACGAATGCGTTTACGCGCTTACCGGCGCGGCTGCGCTTTCTTGAATAAGTAAATCGAGCTTGTTCAAATCAATCGGCTTGACGAGATGGTGCTGGAATCCTGCCTCCCGACACTTGCGAATATCGTCTTCCATTCCGAAACCCGTGAGAGCAATGCCAAGAAGCGGGCGCGTGGACTGCAGCGTCTGCATCAGATCAATGCCGTTGCCATCGGGCAAAGCCAGATCGCTAATGAGTACGTCAAATTCGTGCTTTGTGCCGAGATCGAGCGCAGACTGGAAATTCAGAGCTGACTGCACGTGATACCCGCGCCGTCGAAGCAAGTTCGTAAGCGATCGGTTCGAATCTTCATGATCTTCGACAAGCAGAATCCGCATGGCTTGATGTTCCGGCAATTTGGGCGAAACCGCAGGCGTAATTTGAGCCGCAGCTCTTTCGCTGGTCGGAAAAACCAGCGTAAACGCGGAGCCTTTGTTTCGACCGGCGCTTTGCGCAGTGATTGTTCCTTTGTGCGCTTCCACAAGCGCTTTGCTAATGGCCAGGCCAAGACCCAGTCCTCCAAGTTGTGTCCGGCCACCTTGTTCGAAAGCATCGAAAATTTTCGGCAGTTCTTCTGACTCAATTCCCAAGCCGGTGTCCGCGATTTCAACGCGCAATTCTCCCTTGGAAGTGTTGCTCGTCGAAATGGAAATCTGCCCATCGCTGGGTGTGAACTTCACCGCGTTATTGATCAGGTTCCAAAAGATCTGCTGGAGTCGCGCCGGATCTGCTCGCAAATGAACTTTCCGTGCGCCGAGATTGAGGGTACGGCTCAGATGCTTTCGATCAATTTCCGCCTGACAAATCTCAAGCGCATTCTGCAACAAGGTATGAGCGTCAACGACTTCAAAATTGAGCTGTACTTTCCCTCGATCGATACGAGTTAAGTCGAGCAAATCATCGATCAGCCGCGCCTCCAATTCCACGTTGCGGCGGATCATGTGTAGCGATTCGTGCACTTCCTGTGGCAATGCCGGCTCGCTCTCAAGCGCGAGGGCGGACGCCAGCACCGGCGTAAGAGGCGTGCGCAACTCGTGGCTGAGCATCGCGAGAAATTGATCCTTCGCCAGATTGGAGCGCGCTTTTTCTGCCAATTCCAGGTTGGTTTTTTGCAACTCTTCCTGGCGATTCTGAAGCTCTGACGCGAGTGACTGCGATTGCTTGAGGAGATTTTCGGTCCGCGTGTTTGCTTCAATTGTGTGTAAGACGATTCCGATACTCTCCGTTAGTTGATCGAGAAATGCCTGATGCGTTGAATTGAAACGCTCTAACGATGAAAGTTCCATGACTGCCTTTACTTCTCCTTCAAACAAAATCGGCAGGACCACAATATTCATTGGGCGAGCGGCACCCAAAGCGGAACTTACTTTCACGTAATCGCTGGGCGCATCGTTTAGTAGAATACGTTGTTTTTCCAGCGCGGCCTGCCCCACCAGGGTCTCGCCTAGCATGAGTGAAGTCTTCAACCCGCTCTCTTCGCGGCAGGCGTAGCTCGCGAGGAGCTTAAGCTCCGGTTCTCGCCCCGACTTGTCCATAATGTAGAACACTCCTTGTTGAGCCGGAACCACCGGGGCGAGCTCGGACAAAATCAGTTTACTAACCGTCAACAAGTCTCGCTGGCCTTGCAGCATACGCGTAAACTTTGTGAGATTAGTTTTGAGCCAGTCCTGCTCCTGATTTCGCAATGTGGTGTCCTTCAAATTGCCGATCATTTCGTTGATGTTGTCCTTCACGGCCGCAACCTCGCCCTGTGCCCCCACCTGAATCGAACGTGTCAGATCACCTTTTGTGACGGCGGTAGCAACCTCTGCAATGGCTCTGAGTTGCGTCGTAAGATTCGCCGCGAGCCGGTTTACATTATCGGTTAGGTCGCGCCATGTCCCGGCCGCTCCGGGCACACTAGCCTGTCCGCCCAGTTTCCCTTCGACGCCGACCTCGCGCGCGACAGTAGTTACCTGATCGGCAAACGTCGCGAGGGTATCGATCATGTTGTTGATTGTGTCGGCGAGCTCGCCGATTTCTCCTTTTGCTTCAACAAGGAGCTTTTGGTTCAAGTCTCCCTTTGCGACAGCGGTGACAATTTTCGCGATACCACGCACTTGGTTCGTCAGATTGCGCGCCATGAAATTCACACTGTCGGTCAAATCCTTCCACGTGCCGGCAACACCTTGAACTGTAGCTTGTCCACCGAGCTCACCTTCCGTGCCGACCTCACGCGCGACACGCGTTACCTCCGACGCGAATGAATTAAGCTGGTCCACCATCGTGTTCACGGTGTTTTTCAACTCAAGGATTTCGCCCTTCACATCGACCGTGACTTTTTTCGACAGATCGCCGCGCGCGACCGCCGTCGTTACCTCGGCGATATTGCGAACCTGAGCTGTGAGATTTCCCGCCATCATATTCACGTTGTTGGTAAGATCTTGCCATGTTCCCGCAACTCCTCGCACGTCTGCCTGCCCACCCAGCTTTCCTTCGCTGCCAACCTCCCGGGCCACGCGAGTCACTTCGGACGCAAACGAACGAAGCTGATCAACCATCGTGTTGATCGTGTATTTGAGCTCCAAGATCTCACCTCGAACGTCCACGGTGATTTTTTTCGATAAGTCACCGTTGGCCACCGCTGTCGTTACTTCAGCAATATTGCGCACTTGTGCCGTCAGGTTACTTGCCATGGAATTGACGCTTTCAGTCAAGTCCTTCCAGGTTCCTGCGACACCTCTCACGTCCGCTTGCCCGCCAAGTTTCCCCTCCGTGCCTACCTCGCGTGCAACGCGCGTCACCTCCGAGGCAAACGAGCTTAGCTGATCGACCATCACGTTAATGGTATTTTTTAATTCAAGGATCTCACCCTTCACATCGACGGTGATTTTTTTCGACAGATCTCCCTTGGCGACAGCTGTCGTGACTGCGGCAATGTTGCGCACTTGGCCGGTGAGATTTCGCGCCATGAAATTGACGGAATCTGTCAGGTCCTTCCATGTTCCTGAGACGCCCTCGACGCGAGCTTGTCCACCGAGAATCCCTTCGGAACCCACTTCGCGAGCCACGCGTGTTACCTCCGAGGCAAACGAACGAAGCTGATCCACCATCACGTTGATTGTGTCTTTCAACTCAAGGAACTCTCCTTTGACATCAACCGTGATTTTCTTTGTTAAGTCGCCAGTCGCCACTGCCGTTGTCACCGTCGCGATATTACGGACCTGATCGGTAAGGTTGCCGGCCATCAGGTTGACGTTATCAGTCAGATCTTTCCACGTCCCCGCGACGCCTTTCACGTTTGCCTGGCCGCCCAGCTTGCCTTCTGTACCCACCTCTCGCGCGACACGTGTAACTTCGGAAGCGAAACCACTGAGCTGACGTACCATTGTATTTACGATTTTTGCGGTACGCAGAAACTCCCCTTCGAGCGCCTGGCCTTCGATTTCAGTCGCTATCGTTTGAGAAAGATCTCCCTTTGCGACAGAACCGATTACTCGCGCCATTTCGCTCGTAGGATGACCCAAGTCTCCGATCAAATTATTGACCGACCTCATCGCGTCAGCCCATAAGCCCGACGCCTCTCCGAGGGACGCTCTTTGTCTGATCCTGCCTTCCTTTCCAACTACGCGGCTGATGCGTGCCAGTTCTTGTGTCAGGCGCTGATTGAGCCCGATCACGTCGTTGAAGGTATCCGCAACTTTGCCGGCTATGCCTGTCCAATCGTCCGGCAGTTGAGCGGAAAAATCTCCGCGCTTGAATGCTGTCAGGGCTGCAAGGAGCTGCTTGCTATCGAGTTGGTCACCGTTGAGAGAGGAGCTATTGGCTGATCGGAGGCGGGGAGCAGAGGCAGTTTTCTTCATAGGAGATCAAGAGGCCGGGGATTCTCGGGGTCTCGAATTCGACGCGTAAAATCAGAAGACTCATATTTCAGCGTTGTAGAGTAATCGCCCCATCAATCGCACCAAGCCGTATTTTCTTTAACAAACCCGCAGGCTCCCTAGTTTGTCGCGCAAAAAAGGGCGCGGCGCAAAAATTGCATGCCTAATGCCTAAAAGGGCGCCGCAGGAAGCCCAGTTCCGCACGCTTGGCTTGGTACAGATATTTTAAGAGGGAGCCAACGTTCGCAGGCTGCGCAGTCGGAAGCCAAAAAACATGCCAAGAATGCCGAGTACGACCGCGTACCATGCGATGAGCCAGATCACTGCGGCCGCGCCAGCGATAGGATTCCACAGAAGCAGCACCGCGAAAACGATTGATGCCAGCCCCATAAGAATTAGAAACCATTCGCCTTTAATTTCGCGGCGCATCTTGACTGCTATCGCAATCTCACTTGCACCGATCATGAGTGCCCAAGCTGCGATATAGATGACTAAAGCGAGCGCCGTTATCTGAGGCGCGTGGAATGTGAGAAGCCCGACGACGATCCCGAGAATTCCGATGACGAGGTGCCAGCCCCAGTCCGCGTCGGAAGCACGATGTCCAATCGCGCCGACAATGCGAAATATCCCGTCGATCAATACCCACGCTCCAAAAAACAGCACCAAAGTTGCGATGGTTAAGCCAGGATATACGAACGCGATAATTCCAAAAACAATTGCAGCGATACCCCTTATCACCGGAACCCACCAATGACGTTTTAAGGTTTCGATTAGCATTTGTTCGTTTTAAAGACGGGCCCCAATGAAGGCAAGCAGCATTTGAGGAACGTTTCGTCCGGGAAGAGGCGACTACCCAACGATGTCTTCCCGTCGATGGCTAGGAAGCCGTGGCTTGTGGCGCAACCATCACAATCCGCACTTGGCGCCGGCTTCCGCAATGCTGGAACGAGTTCGAAGGAGAGACGCTAAATAGGTATCGACGAACGGGGCGTTGTTGATCCGCGCGAGATTGTCGGGCGATTGAAGACGCGAAAAAATCGCATAGGCAATCTTGCTTCGCGGAACACTTTTCTCGCCGTAGCCAGAGGGAATATTGCTCGACCAGTAGCGGACATACTGGCCGTCCGGGCGATTCTCCGTGCCTAAAAAAATCGTGGAATGTCCGTGCTCGTTTTTTCCCACTTGCCGCGACCAGAAAATCTTCATGAAATCGCCCGGCTTCGCTTGATCGAGGTTGTCGAAATTCTGCCCAAGCCGAAGCTCGTGAAAAAGACGGGCTGTGCCAGGTCCGTTTGCGTTCCATCGGCCCCAGACACCTTCGCCGTCGCGCTGATCTCGAATGATCAATCGCTCCAACGTGGAATAATCCAGGTGCAGCTGGCCGTGCGCACGCAAAGCCTCGATCGTTCTGATAAAAACCAGATATGTTGCGCCTGAGCAAAAACTCGGCGAGGCCTGCGAAGGCAAAATGAAAAATTTGCCGGACTCGAAGTGTGCCGAAGATTGAAGACGGATCTTTGCAAAGTGCGAAACAGAATAGCGCCCGCCTTGCGGCATCTCCTTGATCTGCTCAAGGATTAAACTGTTGCAATCGCCGGCGAACGACGCGTGCGATAAAAGAATCCCGAGGAAAACCCAAGCCGCTAGTTGCTTCACGGCGGGATAAGTAATCATCAAAACGCGATCTGGCAATGGCCCTGGCCTTCTTTGTCATTCCGAGCGTAGTCGAGGAATCTCTGGTCCTCGGGTACAATTAGAGATGTCTCGACTTCGCTCGACATGACAATGAAGCCGTGACTCTAGAAGCGTTGGCTTTCGTTGCAGGCTATGCTAACGAACAGACATGCTGCGTTTCACCAAAATGAACGGCGCAGGAAACGATTTCATCCTGATCGATAACAGGGCAGGCGATATCCATCTAAATCGCACCCAAATCGCGCGCCTTTGTGATCGCCACCGTGGTATCGGAGCGGACGGAATTTTGCTTTTGGAAAATCCATCGGACCACGCCGATTTCCGAATGCGGTACTTTAACGCCGATGGGGGAGAAGCGGAGATGTGCGGGAACGGCGCGCGCTGCTTTGCGCGGTTTGCAAATAAGGCGGCAGGCGCCAAGGATAAGATTTCTTTTGAAACTCCAGCCGGCGTCATTTCGGCCGAGTTAGCCGGAGACCTCGTGATTCTGCAAATGACCGAGCCCACCGATTTGCGGCTGAGCATTTCACTTCGCATCGGGGCGGAGAAAAGAATCGTTCATTTCATTAATAGCGGCGTGCCTCATGTGGTTGTTCCCGTCGCACAAGTCGGTGATGTCGATGTGTCGCGAGAAGGCTCAGCCATTCGTTATCACGAAATGTTTTCGCCAAAGGGCGCAAACGTGAATTTTATTGAGAAACGCGGAGTCGATAAGGTCGCTGTCCGCACCTACGAACGAGGTGTGGAAGACGAAACTCTCGCGTGCGGCACCGGCGTAGTTGCAAGCGCACTCGTGTTCGCGGTTACTGAAAACGTGAAGGGTCCGATCACCGTGATTGCACGCGGCGGAGACGAACTACGCGTTGGGTTTGACAGGATCGACAAGCAGTTTCGCAATGTTACGCTCACTGGCCCGGCCGAGTTTGCATTTGAAGGCACGATCGAGATTTAGCGCCCGCAACTCTGGGCCTCTCTCATTCCGAGCGCAGTCGAGGAATCTCTAATCTTAACGGACAAATAATCATCCCGCAGCAGCGGGAGACTTCGCTCGACATGACAATTGAATAGGCCAAACCTACAGTTAATCGCATGTTCCGCGGTACCTTCACGGCCTTAGTCACACCGTTTCGCAATGGCGCGATTGATGTTGCTGCTTTCGAGAAACTAATCGAAAACCAAATCGCTGTCGGAATTACCGGAATTGTTGCGGTAGGCACCACCGGCGAATCGCCGACGCTGTCACACGAGGAACGCCAGGAACTGATCCGCCTTGCAGTCGCTACCGCGAAAAGCCGTTGTCAAGTTCTCGCAGGTACAGGTTCCAACGCGACGCAGCACGCCGTCGCCGATACAAAGGCGGCCGAGAAACTTGGCGCTGACGGTGCACTGCTCGTCGCGCCGTATTACAACAAGCCGAGCCAGGAAGGTTTGTTTCGCCATTTCAAAACAATTGCCGATGCCACAGCCCTGCCGATCATGCTCTACAACATTCCTGGGCGATGCGGGGTGGATGTTGCACCCGATACGGTGACGCGCCTGGCGAAAGAATGCAGGAATATTGTTACAATCAAGGAAGCCAGTGGGAGTGTCGAGCGTGTCAGCGAGTTGGGCGCGCGTTTGGCTGAGTCATTCACGATTCTAAGCGGTGACGATTCGCTAACGCTTCCGTTCATGTCGGTCGGAGCCGTCGGCGTTGTCAGCGTTGCTTCAAATCTGTTTCCGGCTGAAATCTGCGCGCTCGTCCGAGCTTATGAATGCGGCGATGCGAAGTTAGCCTTGAACCTGCATCGTAAGATGTTTCCGCTTTTCAAGGATTTGTTCATCGAGCCGAATCCTGTTCCGGTAAAGACAGCGCTCGGCTGGCGCGGGGCGATGTCGGGCGAAGTGCGTCTCCCTTTATGCGAGATGAGCGAACCGAATCAGGCGCGCTTACGCAAGACACTCGAAGAATTCGAGCGGACGAAGTAATTTGCAGTCCCTCACCTCAGTCCTCTCCTCGACGGGGGAAGGCTGACTCGCCGTTCTGGCGACCGAGGACGCGAATTTCGAGAGCGAGGAGCATCGCCTCTCCCTTGCAAAGGGAAAGGGCAGGGTGAGGGTTCTGCTAACATGAGGTCATCTTCCGTGCGTGTATTGCTCATCGGTGCGGCTGGGCGTATGGGAAAAACTATTAGTGATCTTGCAAAGGACGACCCAAAAATCGACGTCATCGCGCGGTGTGATCTGGGCGATCCGATTGAGCCGGCCATGAGAAACTGCGATGTGGCGATCGATTTCAGTCACGCCGGCGCCACCACTGAAATCTGTCGCGCCGCGTTGCAGCATCGCAAGGCGTTGGTTATTGGGACGACGGGTCACACTACAGAGCAGCGCAGCACGATCGAAGAGACCGCGCAATCATTGCCGATCGTATTCGCATCCAATTTCAGCATCGGAGTCAATGTGCTTTTCTGGCTGACGCGCAAAGCTGTCGAGCAGCTCGGCGGTAATTTTGAGGTCGCGATTGTCGAAACGCATCACAAGATGAAAAAAGATGCGCCCAGCGGGACGGCCAAAAGATTAGCCGAGGTCTTGAACGCGACTAAGAAAACGAAGCGTGAAATTCCAATCCAATCAATCCGCGAAGGCGACGTAGTTGGCGAGCATACAGTCGTTTTCAGCGGCCCTGGCGAGCGCCTCGAGCTCACGCATCGCGCGGCGAGCCGGGAAATCTTTGCGCGAGGCGCCTTGCGCGCAGCGGAATGGATTGTCAGCCAGCCGCCGGGACTTTACTCGATGCAGAATGTTCTGGGGCTATAAATCTGTAGCCGGGGGCGGTGACCCAGGCCACCGGGATCAGCGATCCCGGCTACAAAAATGAGAACGGCAGTCGCGCTCGGATCCAATCTCGGCGATCGGCTCGAGAATTTGCGCGCAGCGCGACGACAAATTATCGAGCTTGCTGACGTAAGACCGCCTGTTTTCTCTGCGGGCATCTACGAAACCGAACCGGTAGATTGCGAGCCGGGAGCGTCAAATTTTTTGAACACAGTCATTGACTTTGATTTTGAAGGCGACCCCATGCAGTTGCTTGAAGAACTTGCTCGAATCGAGGAGTCGTTAGGCCGCAAGCGCGATCATCCGAAAAATGTCTCCCGTAGGATCGACATCGACCTGCTGTACTGCGGCGATCAGCAGATCGACAATGAACTCCTGCAATTGCCGCACCCGCGGATGCACTTGAGAAAATTCGTGCTTCAACCGCTCGCCGATATCCGGGGAGACCTGATCTTGCCTAATCAAAGAAAAGCTGTCCGGGAATTGCTCCCAAAACCCGACGAATCTGGAGAGGTGGTTCGATTGATGAACGATTGGTAGCGCGATGGATTGTAGTGGCAACCGTGCCGGCTGCGTTTTGTCGTGGATTTGCAGGCCACACGCCTGCCTTTACAGGAATTCGGCGCCGCAAATTTTGCCCGTGGCTCTGTCGCTACAGCTTGCGTTCTCGAGTTAGCAGCTGATCTTCCGGCAGATCCGATGAAAGATTTTCGCCAAATGAAACAACGCGGCGAAAAGATCACCGCGTTGACGGCTTACGATTATCCCACGGCGCGTCTATTGGACGAAAGTGGCATCGACATCATCCTGGTAGGCGACTCGTTAGGCATGGTGGTACTTGGTTGCCAGGATACGACTGGTGTAACGCTGGAAGAAATGCTGCATCACACCCGGGCAGTTGCTCGCGGTGTTAAGCAGGCGTTACTCGTGGCGGATCTGCCGATCCACACGTACGATACACCCGAACAGGCTGTGGAGGCCGCCAGGAAATTTGTCGATGTCGGCGCACAGGCGGTGAAGCTTGAAGGCGGCGTGAGTCATGTGACGCAAATTCAAGCGATCACAAAGGCGGGTATCCCGTTCATGGCGCACATCGGCATGCTACCCCAAAGTGTGCGGGAAGAAGGTGGCTACAGGATCAAGGGGCGTACTCAGTCCGAAGCCGAAGCGCTTCTCGCGGACGCCCGAGCGGTGGAAGAAGCCGGCGCATTTTCTGTTGTGCTCGAGATTGTGGTCGCAGATATCGCAAAGCAGATCACAAGGGCAATCGGCATCCCCACCATCGGTATCGGATCCGGCAAGCATTGCGATGGACAAATCCTGGTCACGCACGACTTGATCGGACTCTTTCCTTGGTTCACACCGAAATTTGTGTCACCCGAGGCGCGCGTAGCAGACGAAATCCGCCGCGCCGCAAGCGCCTTCATCGAGCGAACGCGTGCCGGGGGCTAGGAAAATAGTGCCATGGTGAACTTTCGTAGGGCCATAGCTCGCCTGTCCGAATGTGATATGTTGAAAACCACATGAGAGTTTCCGATTTCGACGACTTCGACCGGTTCGAGACCGAAGGACTGCTCACGGGTACCAAAGAGCGCAGCTGGCTCTGGTTTGGATTAATCGTTTCGCTGGGAATACACCTCGCGCTCTGCGCCTATTTTTACCGGACGCGTTTCCAAACCGTAGAAGCTTTGACCCCACCAAATGAGCAGACGCCAACATTCAAGGTGAGAAGCATCAACACGTCAGACCTTGGCAAAAGCAGTGTCGATCAGACAAATCCGGCGGCAAAACCGAACCCGGACAATACCGATGTGCAGTTGCCAGACGAAAAGAAATCGTTCGACAAGCTATTGCAGGACGTTCAAGCAAGCGCGGCGATTCCGGACGACATGCGGGACGTTTTGCCTGATCAACCTAAGGTGGAACAGCCCGAGGTAAATTCCGTTCTTACTGAAATCGAGCGATCGACTGCGCAGAGTCTCGTCAACGATTCAAACGCGACGCACGAACAATCGCTGCTCAACAATAGTTCACAATCGGGCCGTCCACAGCCCGCGCTTAGCGGAACGGAGCTGGCCACGAGTACGACGATCAAGCGCCCCAACACCTTTACCAGCAAGATGCCCGGTGACAGCGCTGGACCAATTAAAGGGCACACCGCCGGCTTCAGCGACTTGGATCAACTGCTCGCGCAAAAAGGTCCGCTCGGGTCAGGCACAAAATTACGACTGCCGGACGATCAACTCTTCGAATACGACAGCGACGTGCTGCAATCAAGCGCTATCAGTCAATTGCAAAAGCTGGGCACTCTCATCCAGCGTAATCCGAAAGCTACGTTTTCCGTGGAAGGTTACACGGATTCATTCGGCTCATTCGAATACAACCTCGATCTGAGTCAGCGCCGAGCTGACAGCGTGAAACGCTATTTAGTGGAGGCAATGCGGATTAACCCTGCGCAAATTGAAACGCGCGGTTACGGCGCAGCGAAATTCCGAGCGTCGCCAAACGGATCAATTGGAGAGCAGAGTCCCAATCGCCGTGTGGAGGTTGTGGTGCATACGAGCGAGGGATGAGCGGCGCGCCCAGCGGTCGCGCCCTACCAATTTTTGATCCACTGTGGAGTAATCGTGTCGGGATTGGGAGGGTTCATAGTTAGTCCTGCCGTACTCCACAGATCGAAGGTTGGGTTATAGCCAGTGTTTGGATCGTATTGATATGCTGTCGAATAGCCATAGGCGCTGCCGAAAGGGTCGCGAACGTACTGGATATTCTGAGTTTGGTCAGCGGGACTCAGCATGTTCGGCTTAAATGTGAAGTAAGACTTCGGCGGCGAAGTGAGAGGTGGGCTCAATGTCGAACCGTCGATGTTAAAGTTTTCGTCCGAAGCGTTCACAGCGCGATCAAGATTTCTATCGCCAGAAAGGGCGCGGTATAGGACAAGAATTGCTGCGCTGTAGAGCGTTGTTGTAGAGTCACCCATTATACGGGAATTCAATCTGTCCGTAGCGGTATTTGCAGTTGGATCCCTAGGATAAGCTGCATTGTCGGATTTGTAATTTTCCAACGCGGCCGACATGGCGGCGATTTCGGTCTCGGCACGGGCGCGGGCACCTTTCTTCTGAACGTAGCCGACCGTGCTTAGAACCAATCCAGTCAGAATGATGATAACCGTGGTGACGACGATCAGTTCAATGAGAGTAAACGCGGCACTGACGCGAAATGACGAATGGCTGCGCCTCGTTAAATCGTTGAGCCGTTGAGTCGTTGAACCGTAAATCCGCTCCAACGCTGTAACGATGCGACGAATCACGCTCTGCTTCGTCGTTCCTTCGACATTCGACATTCGAATTTCATCATTCGCACTGCAGGCGCATCACGTCTGCTGCTGCAAGCCGGTGATGATGCTAATAAGCGGCGTAAAAAGAGCGAGCACGATCGTACCGACAATCAGCGCCAGAAAAACGATCATGATGGGCTCGAGCATCGATGTGAGGGCCGCAACCGCGTTATCGACTTCATCATCGTACACATCGGCAATCTTCAAGAGCATGTCTGGAAGTTTACCGGTTTCTTCGCCCACATCGACCATGCTGGTCACCATCGGCGGAAAAGCGCGACTAGCTTCCAGCGGTTGAACAATCGATTCGCCTTCCTTTACGCTGTCGTGCACGCGTGAAATCGCGGCGGCAATTACGGAGTTGCCGGCGGTTTCGCGAGTGATATTCAGTGCCTGCAAAATCGGCACACCGCTCGTGACCAGCGTTCCAAGTGTGCGCGCAAATCGCGAGATTGCCGTTTTGCGATTCAAATCGCCAAACAGCGGCATGCGCAGTTTGAAACTGTCAATCACGAATCGCCCGCCTCGCGTGCGGCCAATGAATTTGTAAGCCGTCACGGCAACGATTACCGCTCCGAGCAGAACAAGACCATGATTCTTTACGAGGCTACTCGTTCCGATAACAAACTGGGTGACGGCTGGTAGCGGTTTATCGCCAAGCATGTCGTGAAAGATCGCTTCAAATTTCGGCACAATGAAGACAAGGAGAAAAGCCATGATGCCCACTGCCATTGTCATCACAATGAGCGGATAGACCATTGCTGCGATGACCTTGTTCTTAATCTTCGCAGCTTTCTCCTGAAATTCCGAAAGCCGGTTGAGCGCCATCTCGAGCACACCGCCCACTTCGCCGGCTTTAACCATGTTAACGTACAAATTGTTAAAGATTCGCGGATGCAGGGCCAGCGCGTCAGAAAAAGTATTACCGCTCTGAACCGAATCGGAGAGGCTGTTAATTGTATTCTTTAATACCTTGTCGCGTTCCTGCTTTGCCAAGACGGTCAGACTTCGCACCAACGGCAACCCGGAATCAATGAGCGTTGCCAATTGTCGCGTGAAAATCATCAGGATTTTTGGCTTAATCTTCGTGCGCTTGAAAAGAGCAATTCCGGTCTTCGCGCGCGGTTTCGTCGCGCGCACCATCTTCGCCGCGCGGCGGCGGGCTGCTTTGTCGTCGGCGCGGGCTACAGCCTCCTCGTAGACACTCGTTGGAAAATACCCAGCCTGACGCAATCGGCCGATTGCATCATTTGTCGAAGCAGCTTCAACCAACCCGGTAGCTTCTTGTCCACGGGAATCGAGAGCTACATAGTTATAACGCGCCATGGCCAGCGATCTTAGTTAGTTAGGAGTGCCATGTCGAGCACTGGGATTCCACGAATCCACCAAATGACAAAATCCGAATGTCGAATGACAGATTAATGACGAATGATAAGAGCGCCAAGAACGGAAAAGCGACGTCTCTTCTTTCATCATTCGGTGATTTTGGCTTCCTTCCGCCTTCGTCATAACTCCTTCCTCATTTCCTCATGTGTATCTCAGCACTTCCTCGACGGTGGTGTCGCCAGCGAAGACGCTGCGCAAGCCGTCCTGGCGCAGTGTTACCATTCCAAGCTCCACAGCCTTTTGCTTTAAGGTAACCGTTGGTGCGCGTTCATTGATTAGCTCACGAATCGGGTCGGTGAGGCTCAACAGCTCGTAGATTCCCTTTCGTCCTTTGTAGCCGGTGTTGTTACAAGCGTCACAACCTTTGCCATAAAAGAATTGTCTGTTGCCGATGTCCTGCGGCGAGATTCCCAGCTCAGCAAGTAAACTCTCGCTCGGTGTGTAAGTCGTGCGACACTGTCGGCAGATGCTGCGCAGTAAACGCTGACCGAGGACTGCCTCGAGCGTGGATGAGATTAGAAACGGTTCCACACCCATGTCGATCAAACGCGTGATTGCTCCGGGCGCATCGTTTGTATGGAGCGTCGTGAAAACAAGATGCCCGGTCAGAGAGGCTTGGATTGCAATTTGCGCGGTCTCAAGATCGCGTGTCTCGCCGACCATGATGCGATCCGGGTCCTGGCGCAGAAACGACCGCAAGACACGTGCAAAGGTCAGACCGATCGCATCGTTCACCGGCACTTGTACGATCCCTTCCAGATCGTATTCGACCGGCTCTTCTGCAGTCAGGAGCTTCGAATCAATCGTGTTAACTTTACGGAGGCAGGAGTAAAGCGTCGTTGTCTTTCCAGAGCCGGTCGGTCCGGTCGCAATGAAGATGCCGTTCGGGCGCTCGATCATCTCCAGTAGAAAATTGTAGATGTAATCGGGCATTCCGAGTGCTTCGAGATCCAGATTTACGATGCTGCGATCAAGAACCCGCAGCACGAGGCTCTCGCCGAATTGAGTTGGCAATGTTGAAACGCGAAGATCGACGTTGCGTCCGGCAATATGCTTCTGGATGCGACCATCCTGGGGCAACCGTCTTTCTGCGATGTTCATATTTGCCATCACTTTCAACCGCGAGATGACCGGCAGAGCAAGATGACGTGGCGGTGGCGACATTTCGTAGAGTGCGCCATCGACGCGATAGCGGATCTTGAACTCATTTTCAAATGGCTCGAAATGAATGTCGCTCGCACGGTCCTGGATCGCCTGGTAAAGAATGAGATCGACGAAGCGAATGATCGGAGTTGCGTTTGCTTCGGCTTCAACTGCCGCTTCGCCGTTTCCCTCGCGTCCGCTAGAGACGGACAGAAGCTCCCCAGCCTGGCCGAGTTGCTTGAGAACTTCGTCCATGCTCGTCGTATCGGTGCCGTAATGCTGTTTGATCAGGTCTTCGATTTGATCCGAGGGCGAAACGACGACGTGGATGTCTTTACCGAGCGCAAAGCGAAGATCCTCCGCAGCGGTGAGATCGAACGGATCAACCAGGGCGACTCGCAATGTGGTTCCGCTCATTTCAATCGGAAGAGCACCGTGTAACCGAGCCAGACCGCTGGGAATCAGACGCAAAATCTCCGGCGGAATATCGCGCTCGGTTAGGTCGATCAAGTCGGTGCCGAGCCCGTTAGCAATTGTCTGATAAAAGCCGTGCTCGTCGATGAAGCCGCCATCGATCATCGCCTGGGCAACGGTTTTCCCGTTCAATTCTACTTCCCTTAGGACGTCTTCCGCTTGCGAAGGCTCGACCACCCGCTGCTCGATAAAAAATTCGGCTAACTGCTTTTCCGTCATGTTTGTTAGCTCACGTCGCCGACCGTAATGGAGATGACTTCTTCCGCAGAGGTGAGGCCGGCGAGCACCTTGCGGACCCCGTCTTCGCGAAGCGTGCGCATGCCCAGTTCACGCGCTCGTTGCCGCAGCGACAAGGTCGAGTTGCGTTTGTTAATCATATGGCGCACATCGTCGTTGATCACAAAAATCTCGAAGATGCCGATTCGACCCTTGTAACCGATCTGACGGCATCGCTCGCACCCTACTGGCTTCATTACTTGAGCCTCGGAGAGCTGACCGGGCTCGATTTGCAGCGCGCGCAATTCGGTCTCGCTGAGTTCCCCTGGTTGTTTGCAGTGTGCACATAATCTGCGGATAAGCCTTTGCGCCATGATTGCTCGCACGGAGGAAGCCACCAGAAACGGCTGAACACCAAGATCGGCCAAGCGCGCCACCGCAGAAGGGGCATCATTGGTGTGCAGCGTACTGAAAACGAGGTGACCAGTGAGACTCGCGTTAGTAGCAATGCTCGCTGTCTCGAGATCTCGAATTTCACCAATCATGATGATGTTCGGCGCCTGGCGCAGAATGGAACGCAAGGCCGCCGGAAAAGTCATCCCGACCTCATTATTCACCTGCACCTGATTGATGCCGGTCATTTGATACTCGACCGGCTCTTCCACCGTGATGATTTTGCGGTCGGGTTTGTTGATGTAATTGAGGCAGGCGTAGAGAGTGGTCGTCTTTCCGGAGCCGGTAGGGCCGGTGACGAGTAAAATGCCGTCCGGCAGTTTGATCAGGCGTTCGAATGTTTCCTGGTCGTCTGAGAAAAATCCAAGCTCCGGCAAGCCAAGCTTTAGACTGGATTTATCCAGCAGGCGCATCACTACGCCCTCACCGTGATTAGTAGGAATCGTTGAGACGCGAAGATCGATTGGCTTCTTTTTGATTTTTACCTGGATCCGACCGTCCTGTGGCAGGCGTTTCTCTGCAATGCTCATGGAACCGGTCATAATTTTGAGGCGGCTGATGATTGCAGATTGCAAACGTTTCGGTGGCGCTTGCATCTCCTGCAAAACACCATCGATTCTGAAGCGAACCCGAAACTTCTTGTCCAGCGGTTCCAGATGAATATCGCTTGCACCAGCGCGGTGCGCCTCGATCAACAACATGGAGACAAGCCGGATAATTGGCGCGTCGGCTTCATCGATTGCGGTCGCTTCCAAGCCATCACCAATTTCCAACCCGAGATCGATGTCATCTCCGATTTTTTTCTGCAGGACGTCGGCTGCTTCGTCTGCCGTCCCATAGTATTTGATCAGTGCATCACGAATTTTCTGGGGACTGGTGCATACCAGTTCCAGCTCGCGTTGCAGGAGAAAACTCAGACTGTCGATCGTATCGATGTCCAGTGGATTACCGACCGCCACTACGAGACCGGTCTCGCCGAAGGCGACCGGGATCACTTTGAAACGGCGCGCGTCTTCGCCTCGGATTTGATTGATGATCTGTGGCGGAATCACCATGGAAGAGATGTCGATCCAATCCATGTGCGCTTGCGCCGCGAGCGTGCGCGAGACCTCCACGTCGGAGACAACTCCATCGTCGATTAAAATATCCACTACGCCGGGTTCGCCGTTCAGAAGTGACCTCGCGCTGTCGATCTGCGGACGCGTGACGAGTCCGCCTTCTTCGAGGACCTTGAGCACGTACTCTTCGTTGTGTTGCACCTGGGAAGAATGCTGGAGCGCGCGCAGTTTACTGCAAAACCGCTAAATTTCCAGCGAGAGCGGATTTTCGGGCATCGCGACTGTCCTAACAAGATGGAGATTATTCCACGGTCACACTCTTGGCGAGATTGCGCGGCTTATCGACGTCCCGGCCCAGCTGAACTGCCAGGTGGTAAGCGAGAAGTTGAAGCGGAACGACAGACAGGATGGGCATTACGTACTCAGGCGCTTCCGGCAGCACGATGATTTCGTTGGCAACTTCTTTGAGGTGTTTAGCGCCGTTTCCACTAGTTACCGCGATGATCGGCCCTTTGCGGGCTTTTACCTGCTCCATGTTATTCAGGTTTTTGGAGAAAACTGAATCATCGGGCGCGATAAATACGGAGGGGAGATCGGGCCGGATTAGCGCTATGATACCATGCTTGAGCTCGGCGCTGGGATGCCCTTCCGCAAACAGATAGGTGATCTCCTTCATCTTCAGCGCACCTTCGAGCGCGACGGGAAAGTTGAATTGCCTGCCAAAGAAAAGCATGCCGTTTGAATTGGCATATTTTTTGGCGACTGCCTTAATTTGGTCGCTGAGATCCAGAACCGTTTCGATCTGGCCGGGCAACGCTTCGAGCGCTTCAATCACTCGGCTCCCATCCGTTGCGGAAAGATTTCGCATCCGGCCAAAGAGCAACCCAAGGAGCGTAAGAATCGCAAGTTGCGACGTAAAAGATTTTGTAGCGGCGACGCCGATTTCCGGACCGGCGTGCATATAAACTCCTCCATCGCTTTCGCGGGCAATCGTGCTTGCGACGTTGTTACAAATTCCCAGAGTGCGAAAGCCTTTGCGCCGGCTTTCGCGTAGGGCTCCGAGTGTATCCGCGGTTTCGCCGCTCTGACTGATCGCAAAGACCAGCGTCTCAGGAGTCATCGGTGTATTACGATGACGAAACTCACTCGCGTATTCGACTTCGGTTGGAATGTTCGCAAGTCGCTCGATCAAATATTCACCGACAATGCCGGCATGAAGCGCGGTGCCACAGCCTGTAAGGACGATACGGCCGACATCGCGAAGCTCGGGAGGCGTCATGTTCAAGCCGCCCAGCTTTGCCGTGCATTCCTCCGGGTTGAGACGGCCACGCATCGCGTCGCGTACCGTGTCTGGTTGCTCAAAGATTTCTTTGAGCATGTAATGGGGATAATCCCCTTTTCCGATGTCTTCGGCTGTAAATTCAACCTTGCTGACTGGGTGTTCGCTGCTATCTCCCGCGAGCGAAGTAATCTCGAATTTGTCGCTTCCCGCAGCAACGATGTCGAAATCGTTTAAATAAACAGCGTCACGGGTGTAAGCGACGATCGCGCTGACATCGCTGGCCAGAAAATTTTCGCCTTTGCCTACTCCGAGCACGAGTGGACTTCCCCGCCTTGCGCCGATCATGAAATCCGGCACATCGGCGTGGACCAAAGTAATACCATAGGTGCCGATCACCTGGCGAAGCGCGGCGCGAACAGCCGCAAGCAGTCGCGCCTTTTTTTCGGGCACATCCACCGTGTTGGCGCATGAGTCGTCGTAGAGTTTCCCAATCAGATGCGCCAGTACTTCGGTGTCGGTTTCGGAACGAAATTTTGTATCACCGCTTCGGATCAGCTCATCTTTGAGCGTCTGATAATTTTCTATTACGCCATTGTGGACCAGCGCCAGTTTGCCGCTGGCGTCAAAGTGCGGATGCGCGTTTTGGTCGGTGACTTTGCCGTGTGTGGCCCAGCGCGTGTGACTGACTCCGAGCGACCCTGAGACCGGTTGCTTTCGCATTAGTTTTGAGAGCGCCGCGATGCGTCCGGCGCATTTGCGCGTTTCCAGGCGCCCGCCTTCTATAATGGTGATGCCGGCTGAGTCGTAGCCTCGATACTCAAGGCGACGCAGTCCGTCGAGCAAAATGGGCGCGGCTTGAGCGCGCCCAACGTAGCCAACAATTCCACACATCTTTTTTGGAGTGTAGCGGCGGCTGTCCTCAGCCGCAAGAAACAGACGCTTTCGCTTGCACCTTTCATTAAAACTCGAGTCGCCGGCGTCGTTTTAGCTCACGCAAAAAAGTTACCGCAAAGAAGCAGTCGCTGAGTTATTGATTGTTAACAATGCAACACCGGCCGCAGCGCGACTCCCTTCCAAAAAATCCCAGCGTAGAAGCGTTCGGGGCATTGCCGCCGGGCACGACCCAGCGAACGCTTGCCATAATCATGGGCGGTGGTGCCGGCAGCCGTTTGTTCCCGTTGACGAAGGATCGCGCCAAGCCGGCTGTGCCGCTTGGAGGGAAATATCGGATTGTCGATATTCCCATCAGCAATTGTCTCAACTCCGGGCTGCGCTCGATCTATGTGCTCACCCAGTTCAACAGCATGTCGCTGCATCGTCATATTCAAGCCAGCTACAAGTTCGACAATTTCTCGCGTAGCTTTGTGGACATTCTTGCCGCTCAACAAACGCCGACCGGCTCGCAGTGGTATCAGGGGACTGCTGACGCTGTCCGGCAAAATATGCGCTATTTTCTCGAGCGTCCGTTCGATTATTACCTGGTCCTAAGCGGCGACCAGCTTTACCGGATGGATTTTCGTGCGCTGCTGCATCAGCACATCCGGCTTGGCGCAGACATCACTTTGGCTACTAAACCCGTAGCGCTGCATCAGGTTTCTGAGTTTGGCATTATGCAGAGTGGTGTTGATCGCCGAATCACGCGTTTTGTCGAGAAGCCAACCGATCAAGCAGTCTTACAGGAAATGAAGATGAGCCGGGAGCTTCTCAGCGCCATCGGCTCCAACGACGATGAAGAATTGTTCCAAGCCTCGATGGGAATTTACGTCTTCAACCGCGACGTGCTCATCCAATCGTTGCAGAACGATCTGGTCGATTTCGGAAAACATATTATCCCGCAGTCGATCAAAGACCGGCGTGTCAGCGCATTTATTTTTGAGGGTTATTGGGAAGACATCGGAACAATCCGCGCTTTCTACGAGGCGAATCTGGATCTCACGGATGTAGTGCCCGAATACAGTTTCTTTGAGCCCGAGTCCCCGATTTACACGCATCCGCGCTTTTTGCCGGGAAGCAAAATCAATGGCGCCACCCTGCGACAGGCAATCATTTCGGATGGATGCATCATCTCGGATGCGCATCTGGAACGATGTGTGGTGGGGATACGCAGTGTTATTCAAAGCGGCGCGACGATCCGGAACAGCATCGTGATGGGCGCGGATTATTTTGAATTAGAACAGACCGATTCGTCAAACCTGCCAATAGGCATTGGACGTAATTGCGTGATCGATCGCGCCATCATCGACAAAAATGCTCGCATCGCTGATGGCGTTGTGATTACGCCGGAGGGTAAACCCTTAAACTTGGATGCAGAGAATTACTTTATCCGCGACGGCATTGTCGTGATACCCAAAGACGCAGTCATTCCAGCCGGTTTCTGGATTTGATCGGTTTCGTTATAGCCGGGGTTGATGAACCCGAAAGGCGCTTTAGTTCCTCACTGCCGCGGTCAACGCCCGCGGCTACAGCCACCGCTGCTAGCGCCTATCTGTCATTCCCGCAAACTGCCCTTGGGTTTCCCATTTTTCTTGCTTATTCCACGGGATCTGTGAGTCGTGACGATCGTCCGGATCTCTGACCAGGGCAGTTTCCTTCTGTGTCGCGCAGGAGGACATGCCTGCCACGAACGCACACAGCAGAACAGGGACGACAATTGTTCGAAGATTACGGATTTGTGCCAGCATATATTACGTTGTCTCCGGGTTGCATTTGAGCGCCGCGCGCCAAACTGCTGGTGATGATATCGCCGATAGCGGTCGCCGGTTCAACTGAAGAAATGCGAATTTTTCCGACCAACGTTCCATCCCGCAGAACAAGCATCTCCGCATTCGACTCGACTCCGTGGCGAGTGCCGAGATTCAGTACCACGAAGTTGTAGGCCTGATTGACTGCAAGGATCGTCCCGCGCAAACCTGTTCGGTGGGAGACAGTCTCGCGGACAGCTTCCCGGCGTTTCTTTCCTTCCTTCGGCTGATCGGCGCGATCCTGGATGGCCTGTAGTTTTTCGGAAAGAAAAGACTTTTCTTTTTCCGCGCTGTCCAATTGACGGCGAAGATCATCGATTTGCGACTGCAAATCCGCGGCTGGCGCTGTCGCCGAGTTGTCAGCCGGCAAAGCATTAGGATTTTTTTCCGCTTCTTGCACGGGCGTCTGTAAAGAAGCTATCTCTTTCTGGTTCTGGTCTAATTTGGTCTGCAGATCGGCCTTCTCTTTCTGTATTTGGGCGAGCTCTGCCTCGGCTTTTGCGGCTCTGTTTTCCGCTTGCGCAACTTTACCCTGGTCTTCTACGGCACCACCGGCCTGCGGATTCAGTTTCTCGTGTATGCCGCGTTCTGCTGCATCGCGCGCGGTCTGTGCAGTCGCCACCGTTGCGCGAAGCGTTTTCATTTTTTGGCTGTTTAAGAGACCGAAAAATGCTGCCAATACGAGCAGCAAAATGGCAAAGCCGGCCACGCCTTTCGGTGTGACCGCGGAAAGCGCGGATTCCCGGTGCGTCATAGGAGAGTGTGAGGAGTGAGGCTTTTTTAAACCAATCACGCAGAAACGCAATCTTGATTTCGAGGCGAATGCTGGAAGGCGAAACAATCGGAGTTTAATCGGATTGCGTTTCCTGTCGTTTCAACCGATAGACATTCCGTGGGACAACAGCACCGTGTACGAGGCAAACGCAAGCGACGCAAGGCGTATCTGGAGCGCAAGAAAACAGCGCTGCGTGCCAGCGCCATGCAACCAGCTTCAGGCAAGCAGCGGACAAAGAAGGAATCCAACGCGGAAGAGTAAATTCGACTCAATCGCTGTGTGACGACCTGGGTTTGGCGATTTCATGCACAGACGTAGCAATGCCGAACCGGGCCCGCTATCTGATTGTCGATGGGCACAGCATTATTTTTGCCTGGCCTGAATTGCGCAAGCTCCAAACGCGGCGGTCCTCGCTGGCCCGTGAAGCGCTGACAAAACGCTTGCGAGATTATCAAGATTGGACGGGCGTGCGTGTGGTAGTCGTCTTTGATGGCAAAGGAAAAAGGATCGACGCGACTTCCGACCCGGCTGACGTACAAGTCTTTTATTCTCGCACAGGGCAGACAGCCGACGCTATCGTCGAGCGACTCGCAAGCATATACGCGAAACGATTCGAGTTAATGGTCGCCACTTCAGATTCCTTGGAAGCAGAAACGGTCCAGGCGTGCGGCGCAGAATGGATTTCCCCCGAAGGGTTGCGCTCGCTTCTCCTTCGCGCGCGACGAGTCTAAAGTCCCAGTTTCTTCTCAATCTCTTTCACTCGAGCGAAAAGTTTTCCGAGTCGGTGGATCCAAGCAATTTGTCGGTGTGCCTCCACAAGTGGAACCGCGGGAGAGCCGAACCAAACGCCTCCTGGAAGGCTCTTCGAGACACCGCTTTGCGCACCAATCGCCGTGCCGTCGCCAATTTCAAGATGCCCTGCAAAGCCAACCTGCCCTCCCATCATCACGTGTTCGCCCACGCGTGTGCTGCCTGATATGCCAGTCTGCGCCGCGATGACCGAATTTTTTCCAATGATGACGTTGTGCGCGATCTGCACGAGATTGTCGATCTTCACACCTTGCTGAATCCAGGTCCGGCCAAACCGGGCGCGGTCGATGGTCGTGTTTGCGCCAATCTCGACATCATCATCGATCTGAACGATCCCGAGTTGCTGAATCTTTTGCTGCCGGCCATCGACCACTTCAAAACCAAAGCCGTCCGCGCCAATGACTGCGCCGCTGTGAAGTATTACTCGCGAACCAATCCGGCTGCGCTCGCGAATGGTCACGAGCGGATAAATCAGGCACGCCGACCCGATTGTTGTTTCATGTCCAACGTAACTTCCAGCGCCAATAATTGTGTCATTGCCGATTTGGGAACCGTCTTCGATGACCGCATGAGGCTGGATTGATACACGTTCTCCGAGGCGAACGCCGGATCCGACAATCGCGCTCGGATGAACGCCCGAAGCAAAGGTGATCGGTTTCGGTGCGAATTTGAGCACAACCTGTTCGAACGCTTTGGTAGGATTTGAGACGCGAACCTGGGCCGTCGCCAGCGGTTCGGCGAAATCGGGCGGAACGAAAACAGCTGAAGCCCGCGTCTTGCGCAACAGCCCGATATATTTTCGATTAGCGAAAAAACTGATCTCTCCGCTGCTTGCGTCTGCGAGCGATGCAGCGCCGGTGATGTTCAGCTTTGGATCGCCAACCAACTCGCCGCCAGACATGCTGGCCAGTTCTTGAAGAGTGAAGGACACCACGAAGTTCGTTAATCGTTGAACCGTTAAATCGTTGAAGCCGACCAGTGGTCACAAAGCGCCGTTACAGTCCGCTTTCGCGCCGTTTCGCCGTTTCGCCGATTCCTTCTTGTTTCCAGCGCGGCGGACGCTTGTCAATGAATGCCTGAACGCCTTCGAGCGCAGCTTCATTCATCATGTTGGAGGCCATGGCCCGTGCAGCCGCTTGATAAGCTGACGCAATGTCCAGTTCAATTTGCCGGTAAAAGAATTCCTTTCCTATCGCCACAGCGACACGCGGTTTCGCGATGATTGCCGCAACGAGTTTCTCAACTTCGGCGTCGAGCTGTTCCGGATCCACAACGCGGTTAATCAACCCGCGCACTTTTGCTTCATCGGCGCTGATAAATTCGCCTGTTACGAGCATCTCGAACGCCGCTTTACGCAAAAGATTGCGCGAAAGCGCCACGCCCGGTGCCGAGCAAAAAAGACCGAGGTTAACTCCGCTGACCGCGAACTTGGCAGTGCTTGCCGCTACGGCGAGATCGCACATCGCCACCAATTGGCAGCCTGCCGCAGTGGCGATACCTTGAATACGAGCGATGACCGGCACAGGCAATCGCTGAATGCCAAGCATCATCTCGGAACATTGATTGAAGAGCCCCTCGTAGTACTGAAGCGATGGCTTTGCCCGCATCTCTTTGAGATCGTGACCGGCGCAGAATGCCTTGCCCCCCGCCGAGAGAACGACTACCCGCACTGACTCCTCTTTGGCTATTGCCTCGAATTCGTGCTGTAGTTCCGCAAGCACCGTCTCCGACAGGGCATTGAACGCATGTGGTCGGTTTAGCGTCAGCGTGACGACGCCGCGTTCGTCCTGGCTGCATAAGACAACGGGTTCCTCACGCTCCAACGGTTTCGCCGTCGGGACAGGTTCGATTGATACTGAAGGAGCTTTCACACGCTCTTAACGCTACTGCTGAAATTTCAAATCTGAAATCCGAAAAATTTAGTTTCCGTTTGCAGCGACTGGCAACATCATCTGGCCAGCTTCAAACACGGCAAACAATGCTCCAGTCCGGATCGATTAGATTGACTATTCTGATTTATGAAGATCGTCGCGATCGCTAATCAAAAAGGCGGCGTAGGCAAAACCACTACGGCCGTAAATCTCGGCGCAGCACTGGCTGAAATAGGTCATCGCATTTTGATTATCGATCTTGATCCACAAGCGAATGCTACCAGCTCGTTTGGGTTGCAAGCAGTAGAGCAAACCAGTCTTTACGAGCCGTTACTTGGCGGCGCTTCCATTACGGAAAGAATTTTTCCCACCGAACGCGAAGCCCTGTTCATTGTGCCTTCCGATCTCGATCTTGCTGGTGCCGAGGTCGAGATTGCGCGGATGCCGAATCATCTCACGCGTCTGGCGGAAACGCTTCAGCCGCTTCACGCAGACGACACATTTGACTTTGTCCTGCTGGATTGTCCACCGTCTCTTGGAATCCTGATGACCAACGCGCTCGCCGCCGCCGATGAACTCTTAACCCCAATACAGTGTGAGTATTTCGCCCTGGAAGGACTGGTCAAAATTGTTCGGCTGATCGAGCAGGTGCGCGATTCAGGCGCGAACAAGCGCCTCGAACTTGGCGGTATCGTTATGACGATGTTTGACGCCCGGACAAATCTTAGCGAGCAGGTGGTTGCGGAGGTGCGTCAGCATTTCGGCGAGCGCGTTTATCAAACGGTGATTCCGCGCAGTGTGCGCTTGAGCGAAGCGCCCAGCTTTGGGAAATCAATTCTGGAGTACGCTCCGGCTGGAGCGGCCGCCGAAGCCTACCGAGCACTCGCGCGCGAGTTCATCCAGCGCCACTCGCCGCCTGCCATTTCTCCCGAGACAACGCAAACACAGTCGTCGGAAAGCCGCGAAACGTAATTTCCTTTTCCGGCGTCATTCCAATTTTCTCGGCCACACGACGCGAGGGAATGTTTTCCGGATGAATCAGGGAAATCACTCGTGGTAATTTTAGCCCGACAAACGCATAATCGCGCACGGCGCGTGCGGCTTCCGTGATCAGACCACGGTTCCAATACGCAGGATCCAGCCGGTAACCAATTTCGATCTCTTCTGGTGCTTCATGGTGATGGAGAAAACCGCAGTAACCCAGGAGATGGTTATTCTCACGAAGAACAACTGCAAATTGCGAAGGCAGACCAGCGTGGTTCCGAGAGAGGAATTTCTGGAGTACGGTCTCCGTTTGCTCGCGCGTGTATGGGCCGAGCGAAAAGCGCATGAAATCGCGGCTGGCCATCAATTCGGCAAGCCGCCCGATGTCTTCGTCTTGGAATGGACGCAGAATTAGTCGCGATGTTTCCAGAATCATTTGGTTAAACAAACACAAATTCTAAGGCAGTTGCGATTCATAATCGAAAGATGGCGACGGGCACTGAAGAATACGCGCGCCCAGCGCAACCGCCGGACACGTCAAGCTTGGCCGGGTTGCGCGACGCGGCGCGCGAATGCAAAGCGTGTCATCTTTACAAGCGGGCTACACAAACCGTGTTTGGCGAAGGCCCGAAAGACGCAGCGATCATGCTGGTCGGCGAGCAGCCTGGCGATTACGAAGATCAGGAGGGTAAACCCTTCGTTGGACCCGCTGGAAAAATCATGGATCAGGCCCTCGAAGAAGCGGGAATTGATCGCAAGGAAGTTTACGTCACGAACGCGGTGAAACACTTCAAATGGGAGCCTCGTGGGAAGCGCCGGATTCATCAGAAACCAAATTCGCGCGAAATCGCAGCCTGTCGGCCATGGCTGGAAGCGGAGCTGCGTCTTGTGAAGCCAAAGTTGCTGGTGTGTCTCGGCGCCACGGCAGCGCAGACGGTCTTCGGTCCATCATTCCGTGTGACTCGCGAACGCGGCAAGGTATTATCTTCGAAACTTGCGCCGAGAACCCTCGCCACCGTGCATCCATCATCTCTTCTTCGACAACCGGACGAGGAATCGCGGCAACGCGAGTATAAGCGGTTCGTAGTGGATCTGCGCGCGGCACGAAGGGCAGCCAGCAAAGAATAGATTAATGGTAGCGAGGCTGCGCTGCGCTGTCCCTGCCTCATTCGACCCTAAGCAGATCTCGCGTTTTGTATTCAGCGGCAAACGCTTTGCGAAACCGATCGAATGTTCCCTTTTCGATTTCAGCGCGCGCCTGATTCATCAGATTCAAATAAAAATGCAAGTTATGCAGCGTGATCAGGCGAAGACCAAGAATTTCTTCTGCCTTGATAAGGTGTCGAATGTAGCCACGCGTAAATTCACGACAGGCCTCGCACGCGCAGTTTTCTTCTATCGGATTCTTGTCCAGAATGAACTCGGCGTTTTTTAAATTGATCGTGCCCGCCGCCGTAAATGCTGTTCCATTTCGCGCCAGGCGCGTCGGCAAAACGCAATCGAACATGTCCATCCCGCGCGCGATCAGCTCCAGCAGTTGCGGCGGCGTGCCGAGTCCCATCGCGTAACGTGGCTTATTCGCGGGCAAGAATGGCTCCGCCCATTCGACGGCTCGCATCATTTCCTCCTCTGGCTCGCCCACGCTCACGCCGCCGATGGCATAACCAGCGAAATCAAGATCCACAATCGCTTGCGCGCTTTCTTTGCGCAGATCTTCAAACGTCCCGCCTTGAACGATGCCGAAGAGCATCGAATCGGCGAGTTCCGGCCTTGCCATTTCGGCGTTTCGCCGTTTCCACTCCCGGCATCGTTTCGCCCAGCGCGTTGTCATCTCTGCGCTTTCCGCTGCGTAATCGTATTCACACGGATACGGAACGCACTCGTCGAGCGCCATTGCGATGTCGCTGCCGAGCAACGTCTGAATTTCCATGGCGATCTCCGGTGAAATGAATGCTCGCGCGCCGTCGATGTGATTTTGAAACTCGACACCTTGCTCTGTGATTTTCCGCAATTTGGCCAACGAAAAAATCTGGTAACCACCGCTATCCGTCAGAAGGGGGCCATCCCAGTTCATAAAGTTGTGCAAGCCGCCAAAATGTTTGAGCACATCGAGTCCGGGCCTAACGAATAGATGGTACGTATTTCCGAGAACGATTTGCGCATTCAGTTCGTGCAGCTCCCGCGGACTGACGCCTTTCACCGAACCTTGTGTTCCTACGGGCATGAACGTCGGCGTATCGATCTCGCCATGCGCAGTCGTTAGGCGCCCACGCCGGGCGTTCGAATGGCTATCGGTAGCTAAACGTTCGAAGCTTTGCTGCATCTCAATCAGAGATTGCTCGACTCCGTTCGGAATGACAAACGGAGTATAAAATATTTTTTGCAGACCGCGTTTTTCCCTCTATATTCGGGGCTCACCGCATCAGGCGCGTGAGAGAGTTTGCGCGCGACCTGGGCGGGTTTTTTGTCGCCCCGGGCACGACGCTTTTGGCGGCTCTTTGTTTTTGAAATTTGGAAGATGCCCACGATTAATCAACTGATCCGGAAAGGACGCCGAAAGATATCGGTGAAGTCGAAGTCACCTGCGCTGGCCGATTGTCCGCAGCGGCGTGGTGTGTGTGTGCAGGTGATGACACGCACACCTAAGAAGCCGAATTCTGCGCTGCGCAAAGTGGCAAAAGTGCGGTTGACGAACGGTCAGGAAGTGATTGCCTACATTCCGGGCGAGGGGCATAATTTACAGGAGCACTCCATCGTGCTTGTACGTGGGGGACGCGTGAAGGATTTGCCGGGTGTCCGCTATCATATTGTGCGCGGAACGCTCGACGCGCTGGGCGTGGATGGGCGCCGGCGCAGCCGCTCCAAATACGGGGCGAAGCGTCCTAAGGGTGGTGCTGGCGGAGGCACAGCGAAGGAAGCCGCCGCCGAGAAGAAATGATATTGGATAGGAAAACCGACAATGTCGCGACGGAAAAGAGTTTACAAAAAGGAGGAGCGCGTCGATTCCCGCTATGGGAGTCCGGCGGTGGAACGCCTGATTACCACGGTGATGAAGCGTGGCAAGAAATCGCTGGCGGAGCGGATTGTGTACACAGCGATCGACAAATCTCGTGAAGGTTCTGATTCAGTCGATCCGTTGGAAGTCGTGAATAAGGCGGTCGAGAATGTCCGTCCGCGATTAGAAGTAAAATCACGCCGGGTCGGCGGAGCAACTTATCAAGTCCCGATGGAGGTGACGCCCGCGCGACAGATTTCTCTGGCTACTCGTTGGATCGTCCAATACGCGGACAATCGCAAAGGCATGCCGATGGCCGAAGCACTGGCTCAGGAAATAAAAGACGCCGCGGCAGGCCAGGGGAACGCGATCAAGAAACGCGAAGACACTCATAAAATGGCGCAAGCGAACCGCGCGTTTGCGCATTTCCGTTGGTGACGACTATGGCGACGGCGACGATGGAACAGAAAAAGAGCCCGGTGAAAAATCCAAATTCACCGAATCGCAAGTTCCCGCTGGAACGAACGCGGAACATCGGCATCGCAGCGCACATCGACGCCGGCAAGACGACGATTACCGAGCGCGTGCTGTTTTACACCGGCATGATTCATAAGATGGGCGAGGTGCATGAAGGCACTACCGTCACCGATTGGATGGACCAGGAGCGCGAACGGGGCATTACGATTACATCGGCAGCGACGACGTGCAGTTGGGCGCAACGCAAAGAAGAAGGCGTTTACAAGATTTTTGAAGGCATCAAGCAGCGGATCAACATTATTGATACGCCCGGACACGTCGATTTCACCGCGGAGGTCGAGCGTTCGTTGCGTGTACTCGATGGCGCGATCGCAGTTTTCGACGGTGTGGCCGGCGTGCAGCCGCAATCGGAAACAGTCTGGCGTCAGGCGACAAAATACAATGTGCCACGCTTGGCGTTCATCAACAAAATGGATCGCGTCGGGGCCAACTTTGAAATGTCGGTGGACAGCATTCATAAAAAACTTGGCGCGAACGCGTGGCCGGTGTTGCTGCCGCTCGGCAGAGAAGATCAACTTAAAGGTCAGCTCGACGTCATTAATAAGAAGGCAATTATCTATTCAGACAGCGACCAGCTGGGATCGACCTACGAAGTCACCGATGTGCCGAAGGAATATGTCGATCTCGTTGAGAAGGCTTATAACGATCTGGTCCAACAAGTTTCTAATATCGATGACGAGGTTGCCGAGGCTGTCATCCATGAAAAACCGGTCACGCCGGAGCTATTGAAGGCTGGAATTCGCCGGCAAACGATCGCGAATAAATTTGTGCCGGTCATCGGTGGCTCGGCGTTAAAGAACATTGGCGTGCAGTACCTGGTCGATGCGGTGGTCGATTATTTGCCCAGCCCGCTCGACATTCCGGCGGCGAGAGGTCAGGACCCCGATACCGGCGAGCCGATTGATGCGCCGACTGATGACAACGGCAACTTCTGCTCGCTGGCCTTCAAGCTTTGGAGCGATCCGTTTGTAGGAAAACTGGTTTTCTTCCGTGTTTATTCCGGCACGTTGAGCAAAGGCGACACGGTTTACAACCCGCGCACGAACAAGCGAGAGCGCATCTCGCGATTGATTCAGATTCAAGCCGATAAACGCGCAGACATAGAGACCTGTTACTCGGGCGATATCGCCGCCATTGTCGGAATTAAAAATATCACCACGGGCGATACTCTTTGCGACGAAGACCATCCGATTCTGCTCGAGCCGCCGACATTTCCTGATCCCGTCATTTCAATGGCCATCGAGCCAAAGACAAAATTGGATCAGGAAAAAATGGGCATCGCCCTGCAGCGGTTGTCTGAAGAAGATCCGACGTTCAAGGTTTATACGCACGAAGACACCGGCCAGACCATCATTGCCGGGATGGGCGAGCTGCATTTGGAGATTATTCGCGACCGCATGTTCCGCGAATTCAAAGTCGACGCGAACGCGGGCAAACCCCAAATCGCGTACCGCGAAACGATCACTGCCAGCGCGCACGGCGTCGGCAAGTTGATCAAGCAATCAGGTGGCCGCGGTCAGTACGGCCACGTCGAAGTGGATGTTCGTCCCGGCGCTCGAAGCACCGGGTTGGTTGTCGAAAACAAAATTGTCGGCGGCGTCATTCCGCGCGAATACATTCCTGCCGTCAAAAAAGGCATCGACGAAGCCGTGCTCAACGGCGTACTGGGCGGTTATCCTGTTGTCGATGTTGAGGTCGATATCGTTTACGGTTCGTTTCACGAAGTCGATTCCAACGAGCTTGCATTTAAGATGGCGGCGATCTTCGCGATGAAAGATGGGTTTAAACAGGGCAAACCGATTCTGCTGGAGCCGATCATGAAGGTCGAAAACATCACCCCGGACGAGTTTCAGGGAGACATTTGCGGCGACTTGAGCCGGCGTCGTGGCAGCATAAACAATATCGAGACACGCGGCAATCTCGCCATTATTCACGCCGAAGTTCCGCTCGCCGAGTTGTTCGGTTACGCGACTGCCATTCGTTCGCTTTCCAAGGGTCGCTCCAGTTATTCGATGGAACCGTCGCATTTCCAACCGGTGCCAGCGAACCTGGTTTCGGGTATTCTCGACCAGAAAGAGGCCAAATGAGTAATGGCCAACGCATTCGAATTCGCTTGAAGGCGTTCGATCACCGCATGCTCGATCAATCCGCGGTAGAGATCGTTGAAACTGCGAAACGCACAGGGGCGCGCGTGGCTGGGCCGATTCCACTGCCGACGTTGATTGAGAAATTCACGGTGAATCGTTCTCCGCACGTTGATAAAAAGTCGATGGAGCAATTTGAAATTCGCACGCACAAACGGCTGTTGGATATCATTGAGCCGACGGCGAAGACAGTGGATGAATTAAAGAAATTGAATTTGCCTGCGGGCGTTGACATTACGATTAAGATTTAAGCGGAGGCGCTTCTGAAACATTTGCAATCGCACGGTCATGATCATCGGACTTCTTGGACAAAAAATTGGTATGACCAGCGTCTACGACGCCAAGGGTCGATTGTGCCCCGTGACCGTGATCGCTGCCGGCGATAACGTTTTGCTGCGTCGTTTGACCGAAGATAATGAGGGCTATTCCGCCGTGCAGGTCGGGTTCGCTGCACAGAAGGAATCGCGCGTGACCAAAGCTTTGCTTGGCGAATTCAAAAAGGCAGGCGTAGGACCGCAAAAATTCGTGCGGGAGTTTCGTCTCGCATACGATCTCCCTGAAGGCGAGGTCAATCTAAGCGTCACGCAATTTCAAGCGGGTGACTATGTCGATGTAATCGGCCGATCGAAGGGAAAAGGATTTCAGGGCGTGATGAAGAAGCACAACTTTCATGGGCAAGGCGCCGCGCACGGTTCGAAGACCCACCGACGCATTGGCGCGGTCGGCAATCGGTCCACGCCCGGACGGATTTGGAAAAACCAAGGCATGCCGGGCCATCTCGGCGATGAACGTGTGACCGTGCAAAATCTTCAGGTCATGCAGGTGCGCGAAGCCGATAATATTATTTTGATCAGTGGCGCCGTTCCGGGAGCGAATGGAAGTTATGTCATTGTCAGACCGGCAATCAAGAATCCTGGAGTGAGAATTGCGGAGCATCAAGCGCACAAAAAAGCAGATCAAGCAGTCGCGGCGAAGAAGCCGGCAATAACAGTTCGATAAGAAATGAGCGCAAAAGTTCTAACCAAAGCCGCTGCCAAGGAAGCCGGGATTGAACTGATCGAAGACGGGCACGGCACCCAGGCTGTGCACGACACGATCGTTGCTATGCGAGCGGCGCGGCGTTCCGGTTCGGCCAATACCAAGACGAAAGCAGAAGTGGATCTCTCGGGTGCAAAACCGTGGCGACAAAAAGGGACCGGCCGCGCGCGAGCCGGCTACAAATCGTCGCCCATCTGGCGCGGCGGCGGCGTCGTTTTTGGTCCCAAGCCGCGAGATTATTCCAAAAAGATCTCGAAATCCGTACGGCGTCTCGCCTTTCGAAAAGCATTGAGCGAGCGAATCAAAGGAGGCGACATTTTGACGATTGACAAATTCGCTGTGCCAGAGCTGAAGACGAAATCGTTTGTGACACTGCTGAAAAAACAAACAGACGCCCGGAAAGTTTTATTGGTCTCGGATGCATTTGATCAAAACACGTTGAAATCAGGACGGAACATCAAACCGGTGACGCTTGCCACCGCTTCAGGTGTGAACACGGAGCAGTTGCTTGCGTTCGAGAAAATTCTCGTTACGCAGAAGGCGCTGGAAAGATTAGCGGAGCGGACTCGCCCGCCTCGAAGTAGCGGATCCACGGAATAATGCGATGAACGAGCCGCACGAGATTATTCAAACTGCATCGTTGACTGAAAAATCAACACTGATGAGCGAGAAACAGAACAAGTACGTTTTTCGCGTCAGTCCGCGCGCTAACAAGATTCAGATCAAGAACGCAATCGAGCGCCTGTTTCAAAAGAAAGTGATCGATGTGAACACTTGTAATTACGCGGGCAAGGAGAAACGAGTGCGCGGCCCTGT
This sequence comes from Verrucomicrobiota bacterium, assembly GCA_003219415.1. Lineage (GTDB taxonomy): Bacteria > Verrucomicrobiota > Verrucomicrobiia > Chthoniobacterales > UBA10450 > Udaeobacter. The sequence continues at coordinate 32,877 of QHOS01000018.1, forward strand.
GGGACGACGACCGCGTTGGAAGAAAGCCATTGTGACTTTGAAGGAAGGCGACAAGATCGACCTTATCTAGCTATGGCATTAAAAGAATTTCGCCCATTAACGCCGACGCTCCGCTTCAAGTCACTGCCTACTTTCGATGAAATCACAAAGTGGCGGCCTGAGAGGAGGCTTGTCGAGCCGAAGAAAAAAACCGGCGGTCGCAACAGCTACGGGCGGCTCACGTCGCGGCATATCGGCGGCGGACACAAACAGAAATATCGCAAGGTTGATTTTGCGCGACGCAAGCGCGGGGTCTCCGCAGAGGTTATAGGAATCGAATACGATCCAAACCGCTCTGCGCGCATCGCTCTCATTAAGTACGCCGACGGCGAACTAAGTTACATTCTCGCGCCAAACGGCCTTCGGGTGGGATCGACGGTCGCCGCCGGAGACGATGTCGCGCCTGACCTCGGAAATGCTTTGCCACTTCGCGCCATTCCGTTGGGTACTAATATTCATAACATCGAACTGAGTCCGGGCCGCGGTGGAAAGGTTGCGCGAAGCGCGGGGCAACAGGCAACTCTAACAAACATCGAAGGTGGTTACGCACTGGTGAAAATGCCTTCGGGCGAAATTCGGCGCATTCACGAAAACTGCTTCGCGACAATTGGACAGGTAGGAAATGTCGATCACATGAACGTATCGAGCGGTAAAGCGGGACGTACTCGCTGGCGAGGACGGCGGCCGCATGTGCGCGGCATGGTGATGAACCCGATCGATCATCCAATGGGTGGCGGCCAGGGTAAATCAAAAGGCGGCGGAGGACGGCACCATCCGGTTAGTCCCTGGGGACAACTGGCCAAAGGATTTAAGACGCGCAGCAAACATAAGCCGAGTGATCGCTTTATTTTGGAAAGGAGAAGACCGAAAAAGAAATCGTGAGTGCTGGAGGGCGGAGCGCTGTGACGCCGGTCTCGCAGAGCTCGATCCTCCACTATTCACTTGAAAATTATGGCTAGATCGTTAAAGAAAGGACCCTTCGTCGAGTTGTATCTTCTGGAGAAGATCGACAAGATGAACAGCGCTGGCGTAAAGAAACCGATCAAAACGTGGTCGCGGCGCTCGATGGTGACGCCGGATTTTGTCGGCCACACGTTTTTGGTGCATAACGGAAAGACGTTTAATTCCGTTTTCGTTACCGAGAACATGGTCGGTCATAAGCTGGGCGAATTTTCGCCCACGCGCGTGTTTAAGAAACACGGTTCGCATACGGCGAAGGTGACGAAATAGTTTTTTAGTTACGAGTTGATAGTTGATAGAAATGAACCTGTGCACGTTGCCAAGGTGAAACAATCAACAATCAACTATCGACTAGCGACTTTTTTGGTAGTGGGTTGCGTTGCGCTGGTCCAAGGGCTGGCGGCACAGGGAAATAGTTCTTTGTCAGAATCCAAAACTGAAAACGCGGGAGCGAGTAACACCGCGGTGGCAGGCGTGTTGCCTGCGGCATCGGCGAATTCGCAACCCCGAAAACTTTCGGGGCTGCCTTCAGAGATGACTGCGTCGGGATTGCTTCAGCAAAATGAAGATTTGCAGAGGCAATTATCGATCGCCCAGGAATCGCTGAAGGCCTTGACCAGCAGCCTGGCGGAGTCTAATGCGGAGGCGGAATTGTTTCGCCGCAAGTACTCCGAAGTGCAGTTGCAGATGGAGGCGCTAGGGCTGGCGTCCGCGAACAAGGACCGTGCGAAGCTGGAGCAGCGTCTACTGGCGGCAGTAAGTGATCTTCAACTCGCGCAGAAGGAGCGCGACGAGTATCGCGATCAAATGCTGCGTCTGGATGAATCGGTGTTGTGTTACTTGAAAACGTCGCAGAGTGCGGATGCGAAGACGCGAATGGACGTGGAGACTCAGCTGCGCAGCATAGACAAGCTCGTGACAAAGTCCTCGAATACGCCGGATTTACCGGAACCAAGTTTGATGGACGGGAACGTGATCAGCGTGAAGGATGAATGGTCATTTGTAGTTGGTAACTTTGGCGAAAAACAAGGCGTCAAGGTTGGCATGCCAATGCGGGTAACGCGCGGCGATAAAAGAATCGCGACCTTGAGGGTAGTCGATGTGCGACAAAGGATTTGCGGCGCCGTGATTCAGGAAATGGATTCAAAGAAGGACAGAATAAAAGTAGGGGACCGCCTCCAGGTGGATGCGCAACCGAATGTGAGTTTGAAATAAGAAGACGAGAATCGAAAACCGAGAATCGGGAGACCGAGTTACGAATTTCGATTCTCGAATTACAGAACAAGGTCATGGAAGTCAGATCGATATACAAGTATGCGCGGATTTCGCCGTTTAAAGCGCGCGAAGTCACCCGTGAGATCCAGGGTCTGCCGGTTTCGGCAGCGCTCGATCTGCTTGCTTTTACACCTAAGAAAGCGGCGTTCCTTATCAACAAGACATTGAAAAGTGCGATCGCTAATGCCGAGAACAACGCAAACCTCAAGCCGGACGGATTGGTCGTAAAAGAAGCGATTGTAGGCGAAGGGCCGACGTTCAAGCGGATTATGCCGCGTGCCCGGGGTAGCGCGAGCCGGATTTTGAAGCGGACCAGTCATATCCGAATCGTGCTTACGGACGAAATTGAAGTTGAGACACGCGAGACTAGAAGGGCCAAACAGAAAGCGGAACAGAGGGCCGAGAAGAAGAAGGAAACCGGAGCCGGGGCCGCGACCGGAAAGTCGAAGACTGAAAAAAAGCCGCGAGCGAAAAAGGCGGCCAGGAAATCGAACAAGTAATTTTGTTATACTGACTTATGGGACAAAAAGTTAATCCGATTGGCTTTCGCCTGGGCGTGAACCGCGACTGGCGCTCGCGCTGGTATGCCTCGCCCCAGGAGCTGCCGGCGTTTTTGCACTCCGATTTAGAGATTCGTGGTTACGTGAAGAAAAAGCTGCAGTATGCGGCTGTCTCAAAAATTGTGATCGAGCGGGCGTGGAACAGCATCCGGGTGACCATTTTCACTGCGCGTCCGGGAATCGTCATCGGACGCAAGGGCGCCGAGATCGAGAAAATGACAGAAGAGATTTCCAAGATGGCGCAGGGCAAGCAAGTCAAGATCGACATTCAGGAGATCAAGACACCGGAGCTCGATGCGCAATTGGTGGCGGAGAATGTGGCGCTACAAATCGAGCGGCGGATTGCTTATCGCCGCGCAATGAAGAAGGCCGTGCAGACGGCGATGGATTTTGGCGCCGAAGGAATTCGGCTCCGTTCTTCAGGCCGGCTTAATGGTGCGGAGATTTCGCGCTCGGAATGGTATCGGGAAGGCAAAGTTCCTCTGCACACGTTGCGAACGGCGGTCGATTACGGGTTTGCCGAAGCCAATACCGTTTACGGAAAAATCGGAGTGAAATGTTGGATCTGTAAGAAGGAGGAGCCAGTGCCCCAGCCCGCTTCTCCGCCTCCACCACCGCCAGCTCCGGCACCAGAGCCGACTGCAGTCTAAGGAGAAATTTTTATGCCGTTGATGCCAAAACGCGTGAAGTATCGAAAAACCCAGCGGGGCAGCCGCAAGGGAACCGCTTCGCGCAATCTCAGGATCGACTTTGGCGAGTTTGGATTGCAGACACTCGAACGTGCGTGGATCACGAACACGCAATTGGAGGCCGCGCGTGTAGCGCTCACACGCAATATGAAACGCAAAGGCAAGTTGTGGATCCGCATTTTTCCGGACAAATCCGTAACGTCTCGTCCACCGGAAACGCGCATGGGCAAGGGCAAAGGCCAGCCCGAGCACTGGGTCGCGACGGTGCGACCTGGTAATATTTTGTTCGAATTAGACGGCGTGCCGGAATCGGTAGCGCGCGAGTCTTTGCGACTGGCTGCGGATAAATTGCCGGTGCGGACGAAATTTCTGACACGCCATCACGTAAGGGCCGCTTAAGCATCATGAAGATGAAAGAAATCACCGAGCTGAGCACCGACGAGTTACTGACAAAGAGGCGCGATTTACGCCAGGAAAGACTCCACCTGCGTTTGCAACAACAGAGCGGCCAGCTGGAACAGCCAAGCAGGTTACGCCTGCTGCGGCGGGATATTGGCCGGATCGAAACGGAGCTATCGCAGCGCGAGAAACAAACTGAAGCGAAGTAACTATGGCTGACGAACTCCAACCGCAATCCGCTCCCGCCTCTATCACCCGCGGCTCGCGTAAGACGCGCACCGGCGAAGTGGTTTCCAGCGGCATGAATAAAACAATTGTAGTGCGCACGGTGACGCGTGTGCCGCATCCGAAGTTCGGCAAGATCGTGAAACAGATGAAAAAATTCTACGCGCACGACGAACAGAACCGGGCGAAAACTGGTGACCGGGTCCGCATCATGGAGACCCGGCCGCTCAGCAAGCTGAAACGGTGGCGCCTGGTGGAGGTCATCCAAAAGTAACTATCGATTTTATGGTACAACTTCGATCCAGATTGGATGTGGCAGACAATAGCGGTGCGCGCATGGCCACGATGATTGGTGTCATTGGCAAAGCCACGCGTTACGCAGGGATCGGCGACGTGATTACTGCAAACGTGAAGGAAGCAAGCGCAACAGGGACTGTGAAGAAGGGCGAAGTGGTACGCGCAGTGCTTGTTCGCACCAAGCAGCCGATCCGGCGCGAGGATGGGTCGCTGCTGCGCTTCGATAACAATGCCATCGTGATTATCGATAAAGATTTGAATCCCCGCGGCACGCGCATCTTTGGACCAGTCGCCCGTGAATTGCGTGAGCGGAATTTCATGAAAATTGTCTCGCTTGCCCCGGAAGTCTTATGAACCGCATCAAGTGTCACGTTAAAAAAGGCGATCAAGTCGAGGTCATCTCCGGGAATTTCCGCGGCTCTTCAGGGAAGATTCTAGCGGTGTTTCCGGGAAAACAGCGTGTTGTCGTCGAGGGCGTGCGGATCATCAAGAAACACCTTCGAAAATCCCAGGATAATCCGAGCGGGAAAATCGCCGAACGGGAAGGACCCATTCATATCTCGAATGTGAAATTGATCGAGCGCGAGAAGAAGACTGAGAAAAAGGCTGCGAAGAAATCGAAGAAGGAAAAAGAAGAGCAAAAAGCAGCTTAAGTAATTAGTTAACCAGAGATGTCTCGACTTCGCTCGACATGACAAACTGAAAAATGGAAAACGAATTTCATCGCGATTACAAAGAGCGCGTTATGCCGGCGCTGCAAAAGCAGCACGGTTACAAAAACGTTCACCAGGTTCCCAAGGTGGAAAAAGTGGTGATTAATACTTCCGTTGGCTCGCAATCTGATGTGAAGCAAGCGCTAGAAGAAGCGAAAGCGGAGCTTGCGTTGATCACGGGGCAGCGCCCCGTCGAAACGCTGGCCAAGAAAAGTATTTCCAACTTCAAATTGCGCAAAGGCCAGGCCATTGGCGCGAAGGTGACTTTGCGCGGAGAGCGCATGTACGAATTCCTCGAACGCTTCATCAAAGCCGCGCTGCCACGCATCCGCGATTTTCGCGGTGTCTCTCCGCGCTGTTTTGATAACCAGGGCAATTATACGCTCGGGGTTTCGGATCAATCGATTTTTCCAGAGGTCGAGCTGGATAAAATCAAGCGCAATATTGGATTTGATGTTACAATCGTCACCACGGCACGGACCGACGAGGAAGCCAAATCGCTGTTAAGCGAAATGGGAATGCCGTTTAGCGACCGGGCAAAGAAGCCCGCCGCGCAACCCGCCTGATTGTCATGAGCACTGTTACTGATCCTATTGCTGATTTTCTGGCGCGTGTCCGCAACGGGACGCGCGCGCAAAAATCCGAAGTGCTTGTGCCGTACTCGAAGATCAAGGCCGAGCTCGCGCGCATTCTGAAGGATGAAGGTTACATTTCCGATTACTCGGTCGACACGAGTGCCGCGCATCCGCGCATCAAGATTACCAACAAACTTGTGAACCGGTCGAGCGCCATTGCCGGGCTGCGTCGTGTGAGCCGCCCGGGATTACGGCGATACGTTGCCGCGGATGAAATCCCGAGGGTTCTGGGTGGAATGGGTTTGGCCATCCTTTCTACGTCGCGCGGCGTTTTATCCGGCCGCGAAGCGCGAAAGCAAAAGGTGGGCGGCGAGCTACTGGCTTACGTTTGGTGAAGATTTAACGTTGTAATGATTTAACGAATCACGAACTCATGTCACGAATTGGAAATAAGGCGGTCGAGATTCCCGATAAAGTCAAAGTAAACGTTGACGAAGAGGGAGCCGTTTCAGTGGAGGGGCCGAAGGGAAAACTGCAGTGGAAACTTCCGCGTCAGATCCGGGCAAGCGTAAAAGACAATCAGGTATCGGTGATGCGCGAAGCAGAATCACGCAGCGTAAAAGCCTTGCATGGGCTGTCGCGCAGCCTGGTGCACAACATGGTGCAAGGTGTGAGCGAGGGATTCACCAAGCAACTCGAGATCGAAGGAGTAGGTTTCAAGGCTGCCGTTCAGGGTTCCACCCTTAACTTGAGCCTTGGTTTCTCGCATCCAGTTCCATTTTCAATTCCAGCAGACATTAAAATCACTGTCGCCGATAATACGAAGATTACAGTTCAAGGCGTAGACAAAAAATTGGTTGGGCAGGTGGCGGCGGACATCCGTCGCTTTTATCCTCCGGAACCGTACAAGGGCAAAGGCGTTCGCTACGCGGGCGAGCAGATTCGTCGCAAAGAGGGCAAGACTGTTCAATAATTATGGCGACGATTCGTAAGGCAGCGCGACAAAGCGTTCATCGAAGGATCAGGAAAAAGGTGGCAGGCACGGCGCAACGACCGCGGCTGTCAGTTCATTTCTCTGGCAAACACGTTTATGCTCAGGTGATCGACGACGATGCGGGACGGACGCTGGCCGCTGCATCGACGGCGGAGCCTTCCCTGGTTGGTAAAGACAAGGCCGCTGCAAACAAGACCGCGGCGGAACACGTCGGCAAGGCAATCGCGGAACGTTTACTGGCAAAAAAACTCGAGCGAGTCGTTTTTGATCGCGGGGGGTTCCTTTATCACGGAAAAGTGAAAGCATTGGCAGACGCTGCCCGTGCAGGCGGCTTAAAATTTTAATTCATGGCTCAAACACATTCAGGAGGCAGACGACCGGATATGCGCCGGACAGATAAGGCGCCGGCGGCAAGGGGCGATACGACAGAGAAAGTCGTATTCATCAACCGCTGCGCGAAGGTCGTGAAGGGCGGACGCCGTTTTAGCTTTAGCGCGTTGATCGTGGCTGGAGATCACGATGGAAAAGTGGGATGCGGATTTGGCAAGGCCAACGAAGTATCAGAGGCGATTCGGAAGGCCTCTGAAGCCGCGCGCAAAGCCATGGAAAAGGTTTCATTGAACGAAAACACAATTCCCCACGAAGTGATTGGCGAATACGATGGAGCGCGAGTGCTATTGCGTCCCGCGTCGCCCGGGACTGGAGTTATTGCCGGAGGAGGTGTTCGGGCGGTCGCCGAAGCAGCCGGGATCCGCGACGTGCTGGCCAAATCGCTCGGATCAAGCAATCACGCCAACGTAGTGAAAGCGACGATCGCTGCGTTGAAATCACTTCGCCGCCGCGACCAAATTTATAAACTGCGCGGAATTCACTTTAACGATGCAAAGGGCAACCAACATGATGCGTCTTCATAATTTACAACCGCGTCCCGGCTCGCGACATCGCGTGAAGCGTCTGGGTTGCGGGGAAAGTTCAGGGCACGGAAAGACCAGCGGCAAAGGTCACAAGGGGCAAAAGGCGCGCTCGGGAGGGAGCATTCGGCTGGGCTTCGAGGGTGGCCAAATGCCCCTGATTCGACGGTTGCCAAAGCGAGGGTTTAATAATGCCGCCTTTCATAAGCGGTATGCGATTGTCAACCTTGATGATCTCAATGCGTTTAAGGCCGGAACTGCCGTGAACGAACAACTCTTGCGCGAGTCGAAGCTCGTAAGAGGTCATTTCGTAGGGATAAAAATTCTTGGTGACGGTGAGTTAAAACACGGGCTGAAGGTGGAAGCCGATAAAATCAGCACAACGGCCCGGGAAAAAATCGAAAAGGCCGGAGGGACAATTACGCTTCGTGAGAAAGGTGCCGCCGTGGCCGCCGGCAGCTCGACGGAGGAGCCGTCTGGCGCGCCTGCGCCAAAGGCGATCGGGAAGAAGAAATCGAAGACCTCGGCCAAAGCGAAAAAGAAAGCGTCGCGGGAGAGCTAGCTTCCCGGCGCATAATGTTTCACATTTAGCGGATGGTTTCGGCGTTTCTCAACACGGTCAAGATACCGGAATTGCGCCGGCGCATTTTGTTTACGCTGGCGGTAATCGTGCTTGTGCGTTTAGGAGCAGCGATCACGACTCCCGGAGTTAACCAGGGTGTGTTGCAGGAATGGTTTCGCACTTCACTGAGCCAGCGCACGGGAGGTGGTCTTGCAGCGCTTTTTAACTTGTTCAGCGGCGGCGCGCTGGAGAATTGCGCCGTATTTTCGCTGGGCATCATGCCGTACATCAGCGCATCGATCATGATGCAGTTGCTGACCGCGGTGATTCCGCAGCTTGGGAGACTTGCACGCGAAGATGGCGGGCGGCAAAAGATTATGCAGCTAACGCGCTACGCCACAGTCGGGCTGTGCATTTTCCAAGGCTATTTGCTGGCGTTGTCATTTCAGCACCCGGAATCGTATCACACGATGCTGCCAGGGATTACAGACACGATCAGAAACCTCGGCGTCCCGCTGGTCGATGACCTGGGCTGGAAATTTCGAATCGTAACCGTGGTTTCCCTAACGACTGGGACGCTTTTGTTAATGTGGATGGGCGATCAAATTACTGAGCGCGGCATTGGAAATGGAATATCGCTCATTATTACCGTTGGCATAGTTGCGCGGCTGCCCGCTGCGCTCGCGCAGGCTTGGAAGACTTTTGTGCCCTCAGCGCAGACTGGATCCAGCCAGGTGAATCCGATGGTCCTTGTGCTGCTGGTCTTGTTCTTGATCATCGTCATCGCTGCGGTCATCACGATTACGCAAGGCGTGCGCAAGATTACCGTGCAGTACGCCAAGCGTGTAGTTGGCCGCAAAATGTACGGAGGCCAGACGCAATACATGCCTTTGAAAGTCAATTACGCCGGCGTAATGCCCATCATCTTCGCCTGGGCGCTGCTTCTCTTTCCGGCAACAATTGTCCAGTATGGATTTCGAAACAGCCCTACAGCCGCGCGGATTGCTAGCGCGCTTTCCACCGGCTGGCCCCATTACGTTGCTCTCGCTGCAATGATTTTCTTTTTCAGTTATTTCTGGGTTGCGACGCAGTTTCAACCAACCCAAATCGCGGATGACCTGAAGAAATACGGCGGATACATTCCGGGTGTGCGACCGGGAAAACCGACTGCCGATTTTCTTGATTTCACAATGACGCGACTAACGTTTGCCGGCGCAATATTCCTGACGCTCATAGCGGTATTGCCAAGTCTTCTAAGCCAGGGATTGAACGTGCCCATGATTACGGCGCAATTTTTTGGCGGCACAAGCTTGCTGATCATAGTTGGCGTTATGCTCGACACCATGCGCCAGGTAGAGACGCACCTTATTCAGCGGCATTACGACGGTTTCTTGCGCAAGGGTCGTATTCGGGGCAGAGCATTTGGTGCGGGTGCGTACAGTCGCGGCGAAACGGCAGCAAGCGGCACGCTGTTGTGGCTCTATGTTGGGATTGCGGTGCTGTTCATTGCCGGGATGGCCATTTTCCTTTACGGGCGATAGGTGAAAAGGCGGCTCGTTCTTCTCGGCGCGCCCGGTTCTGGAAAAGGAACCCAGGCAGAAATGATTACGCGCCAATTCGGCATTCCCGTCACTTCGCCAGGCGCAATTCTGCGGCGTGAAAGAGACCTCGGAACGCCGTTGGGAAAAGAGACCGCCGAAGTGCTGCAAAGCGGAGGGCTCGTCTCCGATAAAATAATCATCGAACTAATCGAAGACTGGTTACGTTTGCATGGTGGTCACGGATTCGTCTTCGATGGTTTTCCCCGAACATTGCGGCAGGCCGAGAGTTTGATGACTATCTTGGCGCGGTTGCGTACCGCCCTGGATTTAGCGATATGGCTTGAGGTATCGGACCAGACTGTGCGCGATCGCATCGCCGGGCGGCTCCAATGTGGGGAATGCGGTTTTACAACCAGCTCGTCGAGCGCGCAGTTTTCGGAACGTCCCGTGTGTCCCTATTGCGATGGTCCATTAGTGCGTCGCAACGACGATGATCTGAGCGTGCTGCAAACTCGCCTGCAAGAATTTCGCACTAAGACCGAGCCGCTTGCATCCTTTTATGGAAAGATGTCGATATTGCATCGGATTGACGGCAACCGCGATCGCGAGGCAGTCTTTAGCGATATTTCGCGGCTGATTGAAGACAAAAGTGCAGCATGATCCCGATCAAGAACGTGAAGGAAATTGAGAAGATGCGACAGGCGTGCCGCACCGCGAGCGATATTCTCGACCGTGTTAGTGAGCTGGTTCGTCCCGGTATTACGACAAAAGAAGTGGACGAAGCGGCAGCCGACTTCATGAGCGACGCACACGTGAAAAGTGCATTTCTCGGCTATCGACTCGGGCACCGGGTTTTTCCGGGCAACATTTGCATTTCCTTGAATGACGAAGTTGTGCACGGCATCGGCACCCAACGCCGCATTCAATATGGCGACGTCGTAAAACTGGATATTGGCATCGTTCGGGAGGGTTGGGTAGGGGACAATGCGACTACTGTACCGGTGGGAATCATTGACGAGCGGACCGACCAATTGCTGCGCGTCACGGAAAATGCGTTGTCCCGCGCAATTGGGGCCGCCCGCGAAGGCCAGCGCGTCGGCGACATCTGCGCTGAAATTGAGGATGAAGCGCGCCGCTTTGGTTTTTCAGTCGTGCGCGAATTTGTTGGACACGGTGTGGGACGAAAAATGCACGAGGAGCCGCAAATTCCTAACTACGGCAAGCGCGGTAGCGGCCCGAAGTTAAAGCCAGGGATGACGCTGGCCATTGAGCCGATGATTAACATCGGCACGTCCGACGTAAGATTGCTCGACGACGGTTGGACGGTGCGCACGGCGGATGGGATGCCCTCGGCGCACTTCGAGCACACGGTTTTGATCACGAAGGACGAGCCAGATATTCTGACATGGCGCGCAAAGACGCAATTGAAGTAGAAGGCACTGTCCTCGAGTTGCTGCCCAATACCATGTTTCGGGTCCAGCTGGCCAATGGTCACCGTGTCCTGGCCCATATTTCCGGGAAAATGCGGCTGCACTTCATTCGGATCTTGCCAGGAGACAAAGTTATGCTAGAGATTTCACCTTACGATTTGTCGAAAGGGCGAATTACCTATCGCCAAAAGTGACAACGCGGAGCCCGCTCCGCGTTTTCCGTCTCGCGGATTATGAAAGTACGACCATCAGTAAAAAGGCTTTGTGCCAGTTGCAGGATCGTGAAGCGCAAGAACGTGGTGCGCGTGATCTGCAAGAACCCGCGCCATAAACAAAGGCAAGGGTGATTGATGAGAACTGATTAATGATTGAGCCCTTTTTAAGCTTGTAACTTTTTAACTAATACCATGCCAAGATTACTAGGAGTCGAAATTCCAGCAGAAAAACGCATCGAAGCGTCTCTCACCTATATCTATGGAATCGGCTTTGCCACAGCTCGACGGATTCTCGAACAGACGAATATCGATCCCAACTTGCGGGCGAAAAATCTTACGCCACAGCAATTGAACGAAATCATTCACGCGATTACGAACAACAAGCTCAAGATCGAAGGCGATTTGCGTCGTGACGTACAGGGCAACTTGAAACGTCTGCAGGCAATCAATTGTTATCGCGGCATTCGGCATCGGAAAGGTTTGCCCGTGCGCGGACAACGCACTTCGACGAATGCCCGGACGCGCAAAGGACCACGCAAAACCGTGGGCGTTGTCCGCAATCCGGAAGCCAAAGCCGGCAAGGTCTAACGAACTAACTAGAGTTATGGCTGATCCAGAAAATCCAACCAACCCAAGCCCAGAAGAGCCGAAAGCGAAGGAGTCCACGCCCGCGACGCCGCCCGCTGGTCCCCGGGAAGGCGAAAAGCCGGCAGCTTCAAAGGCTGACGCGGCAGTGAAGCCTGCTAAGAAATCAGGCAAACAAAAAAAAGAACGGCCAGCTCCTGCCGCGGCAGCAGCTTCGGAAAATCTTTCGCTTTCAGGCGGTGACGTCGAGAAGCCAAAGATCGTCAAGGCGAAAGGCAGCAAGAACGTTCATTCGGGCATCGCGCATGTGCTTTCGACGTTTAACAACACAATCGTGACGATCACCGACATGAAAGGCAACGTGATCGGATGGTCGAGCGCTGGCAAAGTCGGCTTCAAAGGTTCGCGCAAAAGCACTGCTTATGCAGCGCAGATGGTTGCCCAAGACGCTTCCCGACAGGCAATGGGCCATGGGCTGAAGGAAGTGGAAGTTTTGGTTAAAGGGCCAGGAGCAGGGCGTGAATCTGCTGTGCGCGCGTTACAGGCGGTCGGGCTCGATCTTACAGTAATCCGCGACGTTACTCCGGTACCGCATAACGGTTGTCGCCCGCCAAAACAGCGCCGGGTCTGATGCTATCGGCTATCAACTTTTAACTATCAACTTTCTAAAATGGGCAGATACACCGGACCAAAAACGAGAGTGAGCCGTCGCTACGGGGTGCCGCTTTTCGGTCCCTCCAAGGCATTGGAGCGGAAAAATTATCCGCCTGGTATACATGGCCCGAGAGGTTCCCGGCGCAAACAATCGGATTACGCAATTGCGCTCGGCGAAAAACAGAAGCTGCGCTATCAATATGGGCTTCTCGAGCGGCAATTTCGGAGGATTTTCGAGAAGGCGCTGCAGAAGCGCGGTGTGACAGGTGAAACACTTCTTCAACTATTAGAAACGCGTATCGATAATGTCGTTTACCGACTTGGTCTCGCGAACACCCGCAGCGGCGCGCGCCAGCTCGTGTCGCATGGCCACGTGCTCGTGAACGGGCGCGGCGTGAATGTCGCTTCCTACAATGTGAAGGCAGGCGACGAGATCACGATTAAGGACAAACCGAAATCGCGTCAGTTGGTGCTCCGTAACCTTGATCTTACACAGATCGTTCCCGTGCCCGACTGGCTCACCGTCGATCGCGACGGGCTCAGCGGCAAGGTTACGCGCATCCCAACTCGAGAAGAGATACAGCCGATCGTGAACGAGCAGCTCATCGTCGAGCTGTATTCACGGTGATCTGTCGCTCGAGCAACTCGAGCGCTTTGTCATAACTCTTGCGCTGAAGGTAATGTGCTAGTCGGGGATCGATGGGCTGCGGCAGCGCTGCGTGTAACCGGTCGATCTTTTCTGAGACAGTGCGCAATCGCGCGATGTGTTTTGCTTCATCACGGCGGCTTTGCTCGTCGCGAATCACTCCGAGGCGTTCTCGCAGCGCCTGCGCTAAATCGACAAGAGCGTTTTCCATTCCACTAATAAACGGCGATTCGCGGCCGCTTTAGTTCTCACCTTAGCGGTGACTGGCTTCAGATACCAGCTGCCGCTTTGCTTCGAGCCAATCGGAATCTGCATCACCGGGCAGCGCAAATCGACGTCGTCGCTCCGAGATGAAGTAGGCTCGGAGCCGAATCGCTTCGTCCGACGGGTCTGCGATGCCGGCCGTCTCAAGTGGGATTGAAGCGTTTGCTATGGCCGCACTTTTCCTGGCACTGGTCTCGCGCGGTTTTCGACTCGCAGCGGCGCGTCGAGTGCGATTGCCTTTACCAGATTTTACTTTGAAGGAGCCGCCGGTCTCGGGAGGCGTCTCATTTTTATCTTGGACAATTCTCTTTTTTTTCGGCACAGATTTTATCGTTGATGACTTTAATTCGTTTAGCGTTCATCGATTGGTTGGCAAGTGCTTTCTCGCGCTTCTTTAATCGAGGAGTAAACTTAGAAACTTCACTGGCATGAGACATTTTGTTTTCCGCTGGATCGCGACCACAATTGCCGTGTTTGTGGCTGCGCCGATTGTCGGAATCAATTACGGTGACCGCCTGGGTTGTCTGCTGGGCGCATCGCTTCTGCTCGGTATCATCAATGCTTTTATTCGTCCCATCCTTCTGTTGCTGAGTCTGCCGTTGATTCTCGTTACGCTGGGGCTTTTCATCTTAATTATTAACGCGCTGATGTTGAAATTCGTTGGCGAGATCATGCCATGTTTTGAAGTTCCAGGTTTCTGGCGAGCATTTTTTGGTGCAATCATCATTTCGCTCGTCAGCTGGCTGTTAAGCGCTTTTTTTCGTGGTAGCGATGGACGTGTCCACGTGCTCACGCATCATAGCCAAATTAAGCGTGTGCGGGGCCGGGTGATTGAGCGGTAGCCTTTACTGCAGGGGAAGCGTCAGCTTCCCCTACAGGAGAAACGAGCATGAGCACGAGTAAGAGGAAGAAACGCCAATCCTAACCAAGATACTTGCTCAATCGCGAGCGCAGTTCGGTGCGCGCGCGAAAGAGAACGCTTTTTACAGCGGGAACTGAGAGGTCAAGAACCTCGGCAATTTGCTCATAACTAAGCTGCTCATACCTCCGGAGGACCAGTGCCATTCGCTGCGTCTCTGGAAGCTGGAGGATGGCTGCTTCGATCGTTCGCTGAAGTTCCCCTTCCAGCAAGGAAGCATCGGGAGCCAGGTTCGCCTCATCTTTCAGAGGCGGATCTTCTGCGCCCGCTTCCGGCTGAAGTGGAACATGCGCGTGACGCTTGGCGCGGCGGAGTTCGTTGAAAACGAGATTACGCGTAATTTTCAATAGCCAGGTCGTGAATTTTGCCTGCGGGACATAGCGACGCGCGCTTTTCCACACTCGAATGAATACCTGCTGCGCGATGTCTTCCACGTCGGAATTGCTGCCCAGCATGCGTGCTACGGTGCCGGCGACCAAAGCTTGGTGTTTCTCGATTAGCTGCTCGAGCGCAATGGTGTCGCCTCGACCGATGAGCTGCATGAGGCGCACGTCGTCGGCGTCTTCTTCCGATCTCCCTTTATTTCCGTGATCGTTACGAGCCATCGGTCACTGTAGTTTACCCTCCCTCGTGCTCTTGCTCATACCCCAACACTTGGCTCTGCGGCAGGAGAAAGAGTAGGAACGAGCACGCCGACGCACTTCCACAGTCTCCATTAGACGTTGGCGTCCAGCGAACTTTGGTAAAAAAATGCAACTGTCCAAAATTCGTCCTCCGTCACATTCGTGGCCGCCATGGTTTTTGTTGCAAGGCTCAAGCTGCCTGTGCAATGCTTGTTACCGAGGGCTTACCCTCAGCCTCCGCATGAATTACCAGCTTATTCCGAAAGAACTCAGGCCGATTGCAGAAAGGATTGAAGCGCGGGAGCGACTTTCAGAGGCGGACGCTCTCACTCTGTATCGCGTAAATGATCTTAATGCCCTTGGAATGATCGCCAACCTTGTGCGCGAACGAAAGAACGGCAACTACGCCACTTACATCCACAATCGCTACATCAATTACTCCAACATTTGTATCTTATCCTGCCAGTTTTGTGCTTTCGCGGCCAAAAAGCGCGACGCACACGCGTTTGAGTACGCGATCGACGAAATCGTTCGAGTAGTGGGAGATGCACTCCCCCTTGGAGTTACCGAAGTGCACATGGTAGGCGGACTGCATCCCACACTAAAGAAAGAATGGTATTTGGATCTTTTGCAGAGGCTGCGCGCACTCGAGCCGAACCTTCACATCAAGGCTTTTACCGCGATCGAGGTGCGGCATTTGGCCCAGCGGATTTTCCGGATGCCAATCCGTGACACACTGGAGACTTTGCGCGCCGCTGGGCTCGGCTCGATCACAGGGGGTGGCGCAGAGATTTTTGATCCGGCCGTTCGCGACAAAATCTGCCGCGGCAAAGAAACCGCATCTGAATGGCTGGACGTTCATCGAACGTGGCACTCAATGGGCGGCCGCAGCACGTGCACCATGCTCTACGGGCATATTGAGACGCATGCTCAGCGGGTAGATCATTTGCGTCAACTTCGGGAATTGCAGGATGAGACCGGCGGATTCACTGGCTTCGTTCCCTTTGCTTTCGAGCCATCCCAATCCCATGGAATCCTGGCCCAGATCAAGCGCGCCTCCGCGTTTGAGCAGCTTCGCAATCTCGCGGTGAGCCGCATTTATTTGGATAACATCGATCATCTGACCGCTTATTGGGTCAGCCTTGGTTTGCCTCTTGCGCAGGTGTCGCTCAGCTACGGCGTGGACGATCTGCATGGCACAATTTTGGAAGAGAAAATCTTCCACATGGCTGGCGCAACTACTCCGCAGCAGCAGACCGTAGCTGCTCTCGAACATGCCATTCGGGAAGCCGGCCGCGAACCCGTGCAGCGTGACAGTCACTATCGACGTTTGAATGGCGCCGGCCGAGCGAGACAGCCTAACGAGCCCGAATTAGTCTGCGCGTGACGGTCAGTACGAAGTGAGAGGTGAGACGTGAAAAGTCGGAATGAAGGTTACTGTTAGTCTCGCTCGTCTCACTTCTTACTAATCACATCTCACGTTGAAATCGCTCCGCGTCGGTTGCGTAAAATATCTCAACGCCCGCCCGCTCATACACGGCTGGGAAGGCGACGTGGACTTCGATCACCCGTCAGCGCTCTGCAACAAGCTCACCGCCGGTAAACTTGATGTTGCGCTTGTCTCCAGTTTCGAGTTTTTGCGTAACCCAATCTACCGGATCGTTGATGACGTTTCCATTTCCTCGAACGGACCGGTTTACAGCGTAATCGTCGCACATCGTGGCGAGATTACGGAGATCAAAGAGATCGAACTCGATCCAGCATCAGAAACTTCTATCAACCTTTTGCGTTGTTTACTCGCGGATCTCGGATTGAACCCGCGCTTAGTTAGGCGTGTCGCGGAAGCCCCCCTCATGACGAAGTCAGCCTTGGTCGGTCGCGCACAACTTTTCATCGGTGATCAAGCCATCTACGTCCGACAAAAGTACGCTAACGAATTTTCCTTCTGGGACCTGGGTGAACAGTGGCGGAAGTTCGTCGGACTTCCGTTTGTTTACGCGCTCTGGCTTATTCGCCCGGAAGTCGCCGATCCAAAAGGAATCGCGAACGCGCTGCGCGCCTTGCGCGATGCAAACCTTGCTAATCTCGACAACTTGGTCGCGGAAGTTGTAGGCGGGGTCGCCGACTCCGGCCAACGGAGGGGAGTCGATGGTGAATTCCTCTCGCGCTACTACTCCGAACATCTTCGATTCGGGTTCGAGGAAAACGAAAAGGAAGGCCTGCGAATCTTTGCAAATTTGTGCATAAAGCGCGGTCTGCTTCCAAAGCGCGATCTCGCGTTCCGCGTTGTTTAGCGAGCCATTTCGTTGGTGAAGAACTATCGGCTTTGCCTCACCCAGACCAAGGTCGAGGTCGTAGAGCTTCCAGCCCGAGCCTGTAAAACGGAACCGGAGTTTGATCCCCTCTCGTTCGACAACAAAAGTGCGCGGACCTGTAAAGAATGCATGTTTTACTTTCGACCAATCTTCAGCTTTGCCGGTAGGGAAGCGTAACTGTTGCGGATGTTTCAGGCTCTTCAGGATTTCCGGGTTGGATATCAACGCCGCAATGCCTTCCGGAGTAACGTAAGCGTCAATAATCGTGTCAATCAGCGTTGGGCCAAGGTCTTTCCACCACTTGTGACTTGTCGTTCCCTTGGTGAACCGTGCAACAAGCTGTTTCTTTAGCGACGCCCGAATAGCGGGAAAATCCATACGTGAACTCAATGCGGCGCTGTCGCCAGACCGAAGTGCTGCTGTGAATCGCCAGAATGAAAAGTATGGCGACGCCCCGTAGACCAGCAGAAGAAGAATGCAGATGAGCACTAACCAGCGGAATCTCATTTGAATCTGATTGTCTGTAACGCGGCTGAAATTAGTGGTCCGAGGTTCGATGCATCTCTAACTGGAGGGTACCGGTCTAATTTTTTTCAACATTGAAGAATTCGTCCGCTTCAGTGATATGCCGCCCGCTACAAAACCGGTATCGCTTTAATCATGGCGCTTTTTGGAGTGAAAATCGTTCTCTGTCGAGCGTGATCGCGAGGAGTGGCGGATAAATTGATCGTATCTTGTCAGAGGACCTTTCGCAAATAAGCTGATCGGTGCAGAGCCGCGTAGACGAGAGTCCAATCGATGCAGAGGGGCCCAGAAGTTTTACGCGGCAAGACCGCGCAGAGGAAAATCCAGTTGCTGCGCAGTCTCTTGGGAAATTTACCCGGCCGCAAAGCCGATGGGTCATTGCGCAGCCAGAGGAGCTGAATGCTGACGAGTCGGGAATTACGTGGAGCGAAATTTGCGGATTGGAGTGTATTGCGCGGTTGCTTTTGCGAAAAGGGTTTCGTTGCGCCGAAGATGTGAACGCATTTCTGCGGCCGCGCCTGAGCTCGCTGAGTGATCCATTTTTACTGCCCCAAATGCACACCGCTGTTGCCCGCCTTCTCGAGGCCTTAAATCGACGGGAACGCATCGTGCTCTTCGGCGACTACGATGTGGATGGCATCACATCATTGGCGCTGCTTGCGGAGGTGTTGCGCGCTTACGGCAGCACTCCAGAATTGTTTTTGCCGTTGCGTATGGAGGAGGGCTACGGCTTGAGTCCCGAAGGTCTCGAGCGTTGTCTCGGACAATATCGACCTCAACTGCTGATCGCTATCGATTGCGGTACCTCGTCGGCAACGGAGATTGCCGATCTTCGGAAACGCGATGTGGACGTGATCGTGCTCGATCATCATGAGCCAAAGTCGGCGTTACCCGACTGCATCGCGATCGTAAACCCGAAGACAAAGGACTCCGGGTTTGAGTACCTCTGCAGCGTCGGCATCGTTTTCAAACTTTGTCATGCATTGCTCAAAACGGCGCCACTGCCTGAGTTCGATTTGAAATCAAAGCTCGACCTAGTGGCGCTCGGCACCGTGGCGGACATCGTACCGCTTCGTGCCGAAAACCGCGTTTTAGTTCAGCGCGGCGCGATTGAGATCGGGAAGACCTCCCGTATCGGGCTGAGGAAATTAATGCAGGTTGCCGGGGTCCGGCCGCCAATTTTGCCTGAGGACATTGGTTACCGACTTGGCCCGCGACTGAACGCTGCAGGGCGTTTGAGCACAGCGGAGAAATCGTTACGCCTACTGCTCACCGACGATGACGGCGAGGCAACGATACTCGCGGCAGAGCTCGACCGGGAAAATCGCGAACGCCAGGAGGTGGAAAAACAAATTTTCAACTTAGCCATAGAGCAGATAGAGGGTCGGCTCGATGCGGCGCGCGACGCAGCAATCGTGGTTGGGGCGCCTGGTTGGCATCAGGGAGTGCTGGGAATTGTGGCATCACGGATCGCTCGAAGATATCATCGACCCACAATCGTCATTGGCTTTGACGAGAATGGAATCGGCAAAGGAAGCGGACGAAGCATTGAGGGGTTGAATCTCGTCGAAGCGTTGAGCTGCTGTGCGGAGAGACTCGACAGATTCGGCGGACACGAAATGGCCGCCGGTCTTGCACTGCACGAGGAGAATTTCGACCTGTTTGCTCAAGCATTTCGCAAAGTTGCACGTGAAATTCTTTCCGAAGAGGCTCTTCAACCTTGCGTACGATTGGACCACGAGCTGGCATTCACGGAGATCGATATAGATTTACTGCGCTGGCACGAAATGTTGCAGCCGTTTGGAAATGGAAATCCCCAGCCGCTTTTCCTTGCGCGCGACGTCGAGCCGGTCGCGCTTCCCAGGATAGTCAACGAAAAGCATCTCATCTTTCGTCTGCGTCAAGGCAATCGCCATCGCCGCGCGGTTTTTTTTGACGGTGTGACGAATGCGCTGCCACCAACGCCGTGGGATATCGCATTTCGGATCCGCGCAGACGAATATGACGGCGAAACTCTGGTTGCCATGCAGATCGAGGCGGTGCGGCAGGCTGAACGCCGCGCTGGTGAACAGTGAACAGCGCGAAGTTATCTCACCGATCACCGATCACTGATCACGGATCGTCGGCGTTTCCGAAAGAGTTGGCCAGCAGCGTTGCAATTTCGCAGTCGCTCGAAGAATTAGGTTGGATCCCGCGCCCGAAGCTTCTCGCGTTGCGGCGGCTTGGAATCGAGACGGTGGAAAATTTGCTTACGCATTTTCCGCGACGCCACGAAGATCGAACTGAGTTCCCACAGTTTCCACGCGAGGAGAGCGATGTTCCGATCTGTCTTTGCGGGGAGGTGATCAAAACGTCGCTGCGGCGTTTCGGCGGTTGGAAGAAGATTTTCGAGGTCACATTGCAAGAATCGAACCCAAACGCTCTGAGCGAGCCGCTGGTGTGCCGCTGGTTCAATCTGCATTACGTGCAAAAAATGATCGCTACCGGTCACCGCATGGTGGTCTTTGGCAAGCCTCGGCTACGCGGAAAGCGAATTTGCATGGACCACCCAGAGTTCGAAGTCATTGAGAATGACGAGGAGATCTCGATCCATTTTCGTAGAATCACGCCGATTTACCCTGCGACGGAAGGGCTTTCGCAGCGCGTCTTGCGCGGCATGATTTACCGTCTGTTAAACGAACTTCCTTCCACTGATGCCGGGTTGGAAAGATTGACGCCAAGCAACCTTGCGAAGGGCGAGAGACGCGACGCGATTCGCGCAATCCATTTCCCAGCCAGCTGGGAAGCGCGTGATGCCGCGCACGAACATCTTGTGCTCACCGAATTCTTCGCAATGCAAATGCTGATTGCGTCGCGACGCGCCGACGCCTCGATTCGACAGGGCGAGAAACACTGTGGGGCAGGGGCGCTGCTCGATAGGTTACTGAAGTCGTTACCATTCGAGTTAACTGCCGCGCAATCTAGGGTGATTAGTGAAATCCGGCATGATCTGGCAGCTAGTCATGCGATGAATCGTTTGTTACAGGGCGACGTGGGTTCGGGAAAAACCGCTGTGGCTATCGCAGCGATGCTGCTCGCCGTGGAGGGCGGCTATCAGGCCGCGTTCATGGCGCCTACGCAAATTCTGGCGGAGCAACATTATGATGTCTTACAACGGTGGCTCGAGCCGCTCGGCATACGCGTGGCGCTGCGAACCGCCGCCCGACAGGAAGAAAGCGGACCGTTGCCGCTGTTTGTGTATGCAGGCAATTCGGAGCGCCAGGAACCTCAGATCATTGTGGGGACGCATGCCCTGCTGTACGACAAAGTTTCTTTTTCGAAGCTTGGGCTCGTTGTGGTCGATGAGCAGCATAAGTTCGGTGTTGCTCAGCGCGCCCAGTTGAGTGCGCGCGAACCTGCGCCCGATGTGCTCGTGATGACCGCAACGCCGATCCCGCGCACGCTGACAATGACGATCTACGGCGACCTCGATGTCTCAACGATCGACGAGATGCCGCGGAACCGGGGAAAAATTATCACGGCTGTGCGCGATGAGTCGAAGCTCGGCGAGGTGCTCGCGTTTTTGCGAACACGGTTAGAGGTCGGCCGCCAGCTTTATGTGATCTATCCGTTGATCGATGAAAGCGAAAAACTCGATGCTAAAGCGGCCGCGGCCGAGTACGAATTGTGGAGAGAGCGTTTGCATCCGTTTCGCTGCGATCTGCTGCACGGCCGAATTCCTCCGTCGGAGAAGCGGGAAATCATGGAACGTTTTCGCAGCGGTGAGACAAACGCGCTGATCAGCACGACCGTACTTGAGGTCGGTGTAGACGTTCCCAACGCCACCGTGATGCTTATTGAAAACGCCGAGCGTTTTGGGCTTGCGCAACTGCATCAGCTTCGCGGACGAATCGGGCGAGGGGAGCACAAGTCGTATTGCATTTTGCTCACCTCGGCTCAGGCGAAAGAAGCTTCGGCAAAACTGGCAGTTTTGGAAGAAACAAGAGACGGCTTCGAAGTGGCAGAAGCAGACTGGGAATTGCGTGGCCCAGGCGACCTGCTTGGCACGGCTCAGAGCGGCCTGCCTGCACTTAAGATTGGTAACTTGAAGACAGACGCGCGTTTGATGCGGCGCGCGCGCGCGGCCGCCGTATCGATTTTGGAAAGGGACCCGCGTTTGGAATCGCCTGAGAATCAACGTTTCCGGCGTTTAATTGTCGAACAACAGGGACGAACTTTTTCTAACGTTAGTTAATGAAAAACTTTGCGAAATTTTTGCTTTTTGTCCTGCTGGTCAGCGCAGGAATTTCTCTCCTGTACGACTATCGCCTGAAGCATGGCGGGCTGAATCTCCCTTCTGGTCGAAAGCCGGAAAAATACACGCTGGCATCGAATCCGAGCGTGGATCCAAAGCAAGTCCCATCGCTAGAGGCGTTGAACCGGGAGCGGCGCGCACTGGTCAAGAGCGTGATCCCGTCAGTTGTTGCCGTCAAAACATCAAAGAAGGTCGGTATCCGGCGGGAATACGGGCTTGATCCGTTCGAATTTTTTTTCCAGAACCGGCGACAATTTCGTAGTCCGCGCGACGAGACTCTCGTGCAAAACTCGCTTGGCTCAGGTGTGATCGTAACAAACGAAGGCCATATCATCACAAACAGTCACGTGGTCACCGATAGAGAAGGCAACCAGGTTGATCAAATCGAGGTGCAGTTGAGTGACGGGCAAACGAAGAAGGCGCGGTTAGTCGGCGCGGATTCTGAGGTCGATCTGGCTGTGCTCAAGATTGACGACCCGAGCGCAAAGCCGCTCAAGCTCGCTGACTCGGACACGGTGCAACCGGGAGACTTTGTTCTAGCCATCGGCAATCCATTTGGATTCGAGGAAACCGTGACGGACGGAATCATTAGCTCGAAAGGACGGCCGAACAGGACGGATTTCTTTGGTGATTTGATTCAGACCAATGCTGCGATCAATCCCGGAAATAGCGGCGGACCGCTAATCAATCTTCGCGGCGAAGTGATTGGGATCAACACGGCAATCGCTTCAACCACCGGCGGCTCGCAGGGAATCGGTTTTGCCATTCCATCAAATACAGTCCGCACCGCATTGGAAAGTCTACTCAAACAAGGACGAATCATCCGTGGTTATCTCGGGATCCAGAGCAGGGCAATACAGCCCGATGAAACCAGTTTGGATACGGATGGAGTGACGGTCGCGGAGGTGATGCCTGGATCTCCCGCAGCCCAGGCGGGCGTTCAGCCAGGCGACGTCATCCGCAAATTCGATGGGCGTGAAGTCAAGAATTTCACTGCCTTGCGAACCTTCGTGGCTCAGACGCCGTTAAATAAGCAAGTGGAGCTCGACATCGTGCGTGCCGGAAAACCGGTCAAGATGACGACGAAGATCAAAGAGCAACCGATTGATTATCAAACTTCGGTTGTCCCCCCCGGACAAAAGCAGCCGCAGCAACGCCCGGGACAACCGAGCGATCAAGAAGCTGCCGCCGGACCTCTCGCTTCAATTCATGTAGAAGAGCTGACGCCTGAAACAGCACGCCAGCTTGATCTGCCTGCAAATGTGCAAGGTGTTTTGGTTAGCGGCGTCGATCCTGACAGCGGGGTGGCCGAATTGCAAAAAGGCGACGTGATCGAAGAAATCAATCAACAACCGGTTACGTCAGTTGCCGATTACAACAAGATCGCTGCCGCGCTTGATCCCAGTCAGCCGCAAGTGCTGTCAGTTTGTCGCCACAAGATGCGTTCGTTTCTCGTATTGCGGCCGCGGTAAGAGGCTGGTCGAGGCGTCAATGGCACGGCAACACACAGCCGTGGCTACAACTCCATAAACGAACCAGTCTCAGCACGCGATGGCGTGACGCCGGCAAACGCCCGAGAGCATTTCCCAGAGTGCGTCGAGAATGCGGTTTACTGACGCTTTCACTGATTCGAAATTGCGCTCGTTGACGTAACGGTTCAGCATTTCACGCTCAGCAGTAGAATGTTCTCGATCCGCCTCGATGTGAATCGCGAAATATTCGTAGTGCTCAGGCTTGGCGAATCCGTAGTGTTTTTTGAGCCCGTCAATCTTCGATTCACAGATGGAGGGAATTTGGCTCTCGTACGCATACAATGCGCCCAAACCTTCAGCCGTCGATCCCTGGCCACAAACCGAGCGAAATGTTTCAATCAATTTTTTCGTCTCCGTTTGTTTCTCGGTTCGCGCAAGCTCGGCATCGTCGATGCCGAGACCATCCGCAAATTTCTTCCAAAGCTCGGGATGATTCGGCGAGCCGGCCTCTTCATCGATCAAATTGCCGAGCAACTGTTTCCGGGTTGCTTGATCGTCACAGTTCGCGTGCACCGCCGAGAGATACGTCGGAAACGCCGCGACATGATGATAGTACTGTCGCGCATAATCTGTAAGCGCGTCCTTGCTTAATTCACCGCGCGTCCACGCGAGATAAAACGGATGTTTCAAAAGATGTTTCACCGCGATGTCATTGTCGATTTTGTCGAGATATTGGTTCATAAAACTGGTTGAGTGTGCTTATAAGCGCAGACTAGATCGCTGCAAGTATTTAATATGATCTTCTGAAAACAGGCCAGCGTTTCAACGCTGAGGCAATCTTGTTACATCATCCAGACGAAGGATTGCGATCAGATTGACGGATACTTCAAACCGATTTCAAAATGTGCTTGATCCCGCGGACGGGGATCACGACCCAGCTGGGGCGATTGTTCAGTTCGTAACCAATTTCGTAAACAGCTTTGTCGAGCAGGTAGGCTTCGATCATAATTTGGAGATCTTCGCTGTTGTGAGGTATGAAGATGGCGCTGCCCGTTGTCTTCAAATAACTCTGTAGAAAGACGCTGCCCATGTGACGATACCAAAGATCGGCCCACCGCTCGAGGAATGGCACATCCTCTTTACGCATGGCCGGCTGCCAGAGAGCACTGCAGGCAGCGTATTGGAACGAACGCATCATACCTGCTACATCCCGGAGCGCGGAACGTTTCAGCTTCCGTTCGCTCAGCGGTCGCGCCGGTTCGCCTTCGAAGTCCAAAATGACGAAGTCTTTTCCGGTGTAAAGCAACTGACCCAGATGGTAATCGCCATGAATCCGAATTTTCGCGGCATTAGTGCGACGATCGAGCAGCCGTTTTTCACGTGCGAGGATCTCGTGTTCCGCGCTTAGCACTTCTTTTGCTTCATCGCGGAAGGTCGCCGGAAGGTCGCATAATTTCTTTTCCAAAAGAATAAACGCACGTCGCAGCGACGCCCGCATGTTTTGGTAAACAGAGCGTTGTGCCATCGCGTTGAATGGCTCGGGCCGGAACGCCGGATCGTCCGGATACGAGGCGAGGGCGAGATGCAGTTCACCAGTGCGTTGCCCGAGCAGCTTCATTTTCTCAGGATAAACGCCACCGAACAGCTCATCGAGCAGCGCCCCCGGGGGCGCGATTTCATTCTGAAGATCGGCTTTGCGACCAAGTACCCGCTCGTAATAGCGGCCGACTGCGTCCAGGGTGAGCGACCAGACATCCCCTTCGTTAGTAACGGCGCTCTGCAGTAAGCACACGACAGTCGGCTCCGCTTTCGGGCGGCGATATTCGATTGCGCCGACAAACGCCGGCACATTTGGGAACTTGGTGTGTTCTGTGAGAAACCGAGTTATTTCAACATCCGGATTAACGCCATCCTCGATTTTGCGATAGAGTTTCAGAAAGAACTTGTTATCAAAGAGCATTGAGGAGTTGCTCTGCTCCGCGCTTAAGACTTGCGAATTCTGTGGGCTAGTGAATTGATCAGCTTCGAAATCCTTGGCAGTAATGCCGACCAGTTCGCCAGCGCGAGCCTTTACGATCTCGCGCCTCGCGATCGTATCGAACAACCGCGAGCGGCATTTCACGTCCCAGGTTGCATCAAACAGAACGTTTTCATCGTTACCTGCGAAACGCGCAATAATGGCGTGCGGCGCGGCTTGCGAAAGAGCGCGCGCGGTTTCACCGGAGGCAATGCTGACCGGAAGGACATATGTCTCAGTGGGTGCGTCGAGATAGCTGACTTCAACGAGCCAAAGTTGAGCACTATCGGCGTCGTCCGAGATCGAAGGCTGCTCAACGATTTTCAAACTGCGAAAGGTTCGCGCCTTCGAACCGAACCAGCGGCAGGTTTGGAGGTATCGAGGTAAAATTTCGTGTTCGATTGCGGCGCGTTGACCATTAGTGAGCAATGTTTCCAGCTCCATTGGTGCATTGATCACTGGCACCGTTTTCTTTCTTGGAGTACGGCGCCCGTCGGTCGGCGCGTGCAGGGCGAACCAGTAGTATGCATGCGGTCCAAGGGTGATGACGTAGCGGGATTTTCTAATTGGGCGAAAAAGATTGCGGCTAAAAACTTCCATCGGCACGAACCCAGCGAAGCGGGAAAGGTCTAATTCCGCTGATTGCGCGAAGCGGGAGAGGTTCACTATCACCAGAACGATCTCATCTTCGTACCGGCGAAGGAAAGCGAGAACCTTCGGGTTGTCGGGATAGAGAAATTCCAGCGAGCCGCGCGAGAACGCCTTGAAATTTTTCCGCATGGCGATGACCCGTCGCATCCACCACAGCAACGAAGAGAGATTTTTCTGCTGATTCTCCACGTTGACGGCTTCGTAATGATATTCAGGGTCGATCGTGATCGGAAGATAAAGTTGCTGTGGGTTTGCTCGTGAAAATCCGGCGTTGCGGTCAGGGCTCCACTGCATCGGTGTGCGGCAACCGTTGCGATCGCCGAGATAGAAATTGTCGCCCATGCCGATCTCATCCCCGTAGTAGATGATCGGGGTGCCCGGCATCGAGAACAGCAGGGTATTAAGCAGCTCGATTTTGCGACGGCTGTTTGCCAGCAGTGGAGCAAGACGCCGACGGATTCCAAGATTTATACGAGCGTGGGGATCGGTAGCGTAAACGCGGTACATGTAGTCGCGTTCCTCGTCGGTGACCATTTCCAGGGTCAGCTCGTCATGGTTGCGCAGAAACATCGCCCACTGACACTGTTCGGGAATCGACGGAGTCTGCTCGAGAATGTCGATGATGGGAAAGCGGTCCTCCATCTGCAACGACATGAACATGCGTGGCATGAGAGGAAAGTGAAAATTCATGTGCGATTCGTCGCCGTTACCAAAGTAAGCGGCTGCATCTTCCGGCCATTGGTTCGCTTCGGAGAGCAGCATGCGATTTGGAAATTTCGCGTCAATGTGGGCACGGAGCTTACGGAGGTATTGATGCGTCTCTGGGAGGTTCTCGCAGCTCGTGTTTTCTCGTTCGTAAAGGTAGGGGATAGCGTCAAGGCGAAGCCCATCAACGCCCAGTCCGAGCCAAAAATCGCAGACTTTCTCTACGGCATCGTGCACTGCCGGGTTATCAAAGTTCAGGTCTGGCTGATGCGAATAAAAGCGATGCCAATAATAGGCTTTTGCGACTGGGTCCCATGCCCAGTTCGATGTTTCGAAGTCTTTAAAAATGATTCGCGAATCCTTGTATTTTTCCGGGGTATCACTCCACACATAGAAGTCTTTGTAGGCGAGATCGTCGCTGGAGATGCCGGCACCAGCTGCGGCAACAGCGCGCCGCGACTTTTGAAACCATGGGTTTTGATCGGAAGTGTGATTGATGACCAGCTCCGTGATGACGTGCAGATTTCGCTGGTGCGCCGCATCAAGGAATGCGCGGAAATCATCCAACGTGCCGAAATTTGGATTGACGTCGAAGTAATCGGCAATGTCGTATCCGTCATCTCGCAGCGGCGACGGATAAAAGGGCAGGAGCCAAATGGCGGTGACGCCGAGTTCCTGAAGATAATCCAGTTTCTCGATTAGTCCGCGAAAGTCACCCATCCCGTCCCCGTCGCTGTCGCAAAACGTTTTGACGTGCGTCTCGTAGATGATTGCGTCTTTGTACCAGAACGGATCCACGCTCGTTGGAGTCTCCCCTTGCGCCATGCGTTTAATTTTTGACGTATAAGACGCGCAACGCAATCATCCGTTCGTCAATTGTTCCGCAAGACTTGTGTCTTCTTCCCAGAACAGAAGCGGGCACGTTGCCGTAGCCACTTTCAGAAAAAATGTATGCGTTAATGTACATTGGCGAGTCTGTCTTGGAAACCGATGGACGAAGTGGTCTGTGCAGCTTAAGAGACCTGGTGGTTAGTTCGCGTGCACTCTGCTGATTGATTATTGCAATTTCTTAACCTTTCATGGGACGATCCAAACTCATATCTACCACACGCCGCAAACCAAGGAAACGTCTGCGCGTCACAAAATCGCGGACGCGACCGTTCTCTGTCACCCCGCAACTCGAACCCGGAGCGCCGAGCGACTTGGAATTGATGAAGGCGATCCAAGCGGAGGATCCCGATGCGCTCTCTCAGCTCTACGATCGATACAACGGCATTTTGAAGGCGCTTATTTTGCGAGTGATTCATAACGAAGCGGAAGCTGACGATCTCTTACAAGAGATTTTCATGGAGATCTGGAACCAGGCGAAAAACTTCTCTTCACAAAAGGGCAAACCACTTGGCTGGATGGTGACACTGGCCCGGCGTCGGGCGATTGACGGGTTGCGGAAAAAGCAGGCTTATGCGCGTGCAGAAGAACGGTTGCAAAATGAAACCGAACAACAGCCTGATGCATGGGTCCATAATTCCACCGAAGAAGAAATCGTGCTTAGTGACACGCGCAGCCTGATACGCAAGGTAATCAGTGGGCTTCCACCCGCCCAACAGGAAGCAATCGACCTGGCATTTTTTCGAGGTATGAGCCAGCGCGAAATCGCCGCCAAAACGAATACACCTTTAGGCACGGTAAAGACCAGGCTTGAATTAGGACTAAAAAAAATCTATGACGGCCTAAAGGAGTTGAAAGGTGAACTTTAAGGAATTCCAGAACCAATCGCGCCTCTACGTCATCGGGGCGCTGGAGACGGAAGAGTTGGAGGAATTCGAAAAAGCGCGGAAGAAATTTGGAAAAAAGGCAGAGGACTACATCGGTGAATGTTATGGGTTGCACGAAGCATTCGCGCTGAGTCTGCGTCCGGCAAAGTCTTCAGACGCAATCAAAGACCGCCTCATGACAATGGTGCGTGCGCGAAAAGAAGCGTAATCGCAGGCCGTGGTCTCTCAACCGCCCAAGTCGCGCAGGATGAATTCCTGCAGAAAACCGTAGAGGTTTATCTGGAACAGACTCAGGTCCCGGCGCGACCCAATGGGCGAGCGAAGGTGATCGCCCAATTCGCCTTCGGTGAAGTTATTTTTTGCCGCGATGACCAGACGCGCCTGATTGAGCGCGTTCAGCCAGGCATCAGCATGTTTGGTGGGAATGCGCAGGGTACGATTCGCGAGACTTTTTTCGTTGCCGTTTAGTTGCTCCAAATCGGCAGCCACCGTTTCGGTGGCGCTCTGAAAAAGGCGCCGCAGTTCAGGTTCGACGTACACCTTCCACTCCGCGCAAAGCTCGGTCTCTTTTCTGTTCGCTGGAGAACTGAAAAGACGTTGCTCGGCGGCTGATACCCCGTCTGGGCTGGCGCTTGCGGGAATCTGCCGAAGGAGCTCGGCAAGAAAAGGGTCTAACTCGGAGATCTCGATATGATCGTGGTGCCGGCAAATCTCCATATCAACTGATCTTTTCCAGTGTAGCGAGCAGGAGATAGCCGTGTAACTGCTGCACATAAAGCTCGGCAGGCTCTCGCATGCCGGCCCATAATACTGAACGTCCCTTCTGATGCACCTCTAACATGTGTCTTTCTGCTTTCTCGCGCGGATACCCGAAGACCCGTTGAAAAACCATGGTCACGTAGCTCATTAAATTCACGGGATCATTGTGGACCACTACCTGCCATGGAAGGTCGATATCTTCTTCCGAATGCGTTTCCGTGGTCGGCTCCGCGGTTGTTACCGAGCCAGTCTCATCCAAAACACGAGTCGTTGCCTCTGTTTCTTTGCTCTGGGCCCGGCATCCGACTTCCCGCCGTGGCTCGCGACTCATGGAGGAAACGCTAACATACGACGCTGTCAGTTCAAACAAGCTGTCTGCTATGGCCGACATCGGAGTACGTGTTTTTGGGGTCCATTCGGCCGGGATCACCGATCCGCGGATACAAGGTTGGCGGGCTAAACAGCGCCACTACAGTCGCGCAGAATCTTTTCCTGTATCTTGTGCATTTTCCGTGCCCCGGATCGCGTTTGATCATCGAAGCCATGCAGATGTAGAAGCCCATGGATGATATAGAGGCGAAGTTCGCTCGCGGGCGAGTTCCCAAACGCGCGGGCGTGTCTCTTTGCTGTCTCAACGCTGATAAAGATTTCGCCGTGTTGAAAAGTCAGCACGTCGGTCGGCCCTGTTCGATGCATGAATTTTCGATGTAACTGCGCTATCCGGCGATCCGAGATGAGCCAGACTAAAACCCCATCCAATTTATCCAGGTCCGTCGGTTTTCGCTTGCGTAACTGCAAACAGCGGCGCAAGGCCTTCACGGCGAAATTTTGGAGCTCCGCAACGTTGACGGATACTTTTCGCTGAAGATTACGTACGGAAATGTCTGGAGCTGTCATTCTGAGCGAAGCGAAGAATTTCTGATGATTTCCGCGGGGCAATCGAAAACAATAATCAGAGATGTTTCGCTTCGCTCAACATGACATCCATTATACCGGCGGTCTTTGCTCCGACTGGAAATTACGGGTGATCAATCGTGCGCCTTTATCGAACGTAAAATACGCCCAGGCCCATTGAAATAGGACGAGGAAGCGGTTTCGAAAACCGATCAGAAAAACGATGTGCACGAACAACCACGCCATCCATGCCGGAAGACCGCGCAAGTGAATGAATTTTAGATCCGCGACCGCTTTGTTCCGACCAATTGTAGCGATGTTTCCCTTGTCCCAATAGTGGAAGCGCCGCGGTTTGCGTCCTTTAATCATCGCAAGAATGTTACGCGCGGCGTGACGTCCTTGTTGGATGGCGACGGGCGACACTCCCGGCAAAGGCTCTCCGGTCTGATGTGAAAAGTTTGCCAGGTCACCGATGACCTGAACTTCGGGATGGCCGGGAATGGTAAGATCATCGTTCACAACAATGCGGCCGACCCGATCAACTGGCTCGCCCAGTGTTTTGCCAACAAATGATGCATTGTTCCCGGCTGCCCAAATTTTAACCCTGCAGGGTATGAATTCGTCGCCGAGTTGCACTCCGGCCTCAGTAAGATTCGTCGCTCTTACGCCCGTGCGCACATCTACGCCGAGATCTGTCAGCTGTTTTTTAGCGCTTTGCGATAAGTCCTCTGGAAAAGCTGATAGCAAGCGCGAGTCGCCTTCAATGAGAATAACGCGTGCCCGCGATGGATCGATATGACGAAAATCTTTCGCCAGCGTGTAACGAGAGATTTCTGCGATCGCTCCCGCCATTTCCACACCGGTCGGTCCGCCACCGATGATGACAAAGGTCATCGCCGCCTTGCGCGCCGCTTCATCGTCGATTTTCTCCGCGTATTCGAATGCCATCAGAATCCGACGCCGAAGTTCAATCGCGTCTTCAAGGCTCTTCAATCCTGGAGCCAGCTTTTCCCAATCATTATGTCCGAAATAGGAATGACGGGCGCCAGTCGCGAGAATTAGATAATCGTAGTCGAATTCTAAATCGGCCGTTTTTACTTTTTTGGCAGCGACATCCACGGACTGCACTTCGGCGAGGATGACCTCTACGTTCTTAAATTTGCTTAACACTGAGCGCACCGGAGCCGCAATGTCCGCCGGTGAGAGCGCGGCGGTCGCGACCTGGTACAGTAAAGGCTGAAAAAGATGATAATTTGTGCGGTCGATCACTGTGACCCGCACATTTTTGCGACCAAGCTTCTTCGCCGCCTGAAGGCCGCCAAATCCAGCGCCGATTATGATAACGTGCGGTTTTTGGTTCTGTGATTCCTTCATCCTCGAAAGTTTCAGCAACGTTCAACTCCGAAATGATCGCGGGCAAGCGCTCTACGCAAAACGCAAATATCCAAGGAAAGCAAGGGGAGCGAACAACAAAAGACGGTTGTGAAAACCTAACTACCTAATATCTTGTCGCCTTATGCCAAAGCCAATCGCTCGCAGTAAAACCCGTAAAGCCGTGGCAAAACGCTTCAAGATCACGGCGCGCGGCAAAGTGTTGCGAGCGCACTCCTCGCGGCGCCACTTGTTGTCAACAAAAAGTGCAAAACGGAAGCGCCATTTGAGCAAAGCAGCGCGCGTGGACAGCACAGATGTCGCCCGCATCAAGGCAAATCTCCCATTCGGTTAAGAGTCGTCCGGCTCGTTTGGGGAGTCGACTAATCTAATATCGGCGTACGCTCGCTGGAGAAGCGATTTCTTCGCTTCTAGTCGTTGTTGCCGTTGTGTGTGTTGCTGTGACACCGTACCACTGGCGCGCCGCTTCCAGGGAATCTGGTCCCGGTTCAGGACTGTAAAGATCGCGCCGGTTAACGAGCGTTGTACAGGAGTTCATAGTGGCGAAAAGAAAAGCCAGCAAAAGCCACGCGAAACGTTTCACGGCATCGATGCAAACAGAAGCGTCACAGCTTGTCAATGTCTCCGCCTTTTCCACGAAGGCGATCAGGGTTGCACGATGCCATTGTTGGAGCAAAATTTGACCTCCGTCAGGGGCTATGGATTGAGGACTTACGAATCCCGCCAGGGCAGGAATGCAGCAACGGTAGTCTGATCCTCCTTGCCGTAGTTCTCTGGCGGACTTTTTCTGGTACGGCGAGACTGCCAGACGCGCCGGTCACAGCTGAGCCATGAAACTTCTTAAAACAGAAACGATACGCTTTTCGCAAATAGTGAAGGAACGCGGTCAACCAAATGTTTACACTCTTTGGGAAAAACCCTCCGCAGACCGGCGTTTTCGAGCGCAGCTAAAGAACAGTCGAGTGATGACAGTCCAAAAGAGCGAGAGTGGGACAGACTTTGGAATCATTGGTTTCAAAGAGACGAAAGGTGCGCGTTATCTTGTTTTCCCAAAATCGCTAAAAGGGTTTGCGGACAAGCGCGTCATTGGGATCGATTGGGCACGGGTTCGCGAGTAGTTTGAAGTGAACGTCGTCGCGAACCTGCGAACCCGCGCAGCGCAATAGACAACGCTTGCGCTATTTCATCCCGGTGGCCAGGCCAGCGCGCGTTTGCCAAGAAGATGTACATGCAAATGCGGAACACTTTCACCCGCATCTGGCCCGCAATTGATGACGACACGATAGCCGTTCGATAGCTCGAGTTTCTTCGCCAGATCACGCGCAACCAGAAGCAATTTGCCGAGCAGCGCGCGATCTTCATCCTTCGCATCTGCGAGGTGAGGAATCACTCGCTTGGGCACGATCAGCACGTGGACAGGTGCTTGTGGATCAACGTCGTGAAACGCGACTGCATCATCGTCTTCCCAGATAATTTTCGCTGGAATTTGGCGCGCGATGATTTTTTCGAAAATGGTCATGGCGTGAAGTGGTTAGCCACCTGGAGATTTCGGGTAAATGTGCGCATTCTGGCCGTAATTCAACTGAGAAACGGTATGATTGCGAAAGTCTCTGGGAGGACGCCGGCGAAACTCGTTAGCGCAGGGAGCAATCAAGTCTCTCAACTGCGGGATCGATTGCAGACGTTAGTTTTTCGCGCACGAAGCAGACAATTTCCTCGCGTAACGCATCGCAGGTGCGCGTCCACGTTTTCACCCCGCGAAGATGCTTTACACAAGGCTGCAGCGAGCAAAGCACGAGATTATCGGAGCCGATTTCCATGAGGCTGTTAATTCGCTTTTCCAAAAGATCAAAAAATGCGAGCTCGTAACCTGCGCCGGCATGGTGAGCGATGTCGAGTAACGAGATGTAAATGGGCGGCGGCGCCGGCGCGAAAAAGGGCACAATCTCCTTATAACCGATCGCCTTTAGGACGTACCGTACGGTCTGGGACAACTGACTAAACGCAACGATGTTTTCGTCGTTTCGCAGGTGCAGGTAGAAGGCGATGCTTTCCGTCACGTGTTCAGTTAGCCACCAACTGGGATAGCCAGCTTCATGGGCCGCGCGCGTAATCGCCGCGTGCAGCCAATCCCGGTTGAACTCGAACAGTTGTCCCGAATCTGTGCGGAGATATGGAAATTCTTCCTTAAACGCGACCATGATTCTTACTGGTTGGGATATTTCGTGGCCCGGGCGCGGGCCTCTGCGCGGTCTCAGATGGAAACAACTCTCGCTGCGCCGCATTTGGCTTTACGCGACGCCCAAGAGTATGAATAGCATCTACAAACTGATCGACGTCCTGAAACTGCTGGTACACTGAGGCGTAGCGCAGATAGGCTACTTCATCGATGCCGCGCAGCTTTTCGAGCACTTTGGTGCCGATTACGTATGAAGGAACCTCGCGCCCGCTCGTTTCAAGTTCATGCACAATCTCATCCACAGTGTCTTCCAGAGTGAGAAGACTGGTCGAGCGTTTTTCAAAAGCTTTCGCGATACTGGCGGCTAATTTACGCCGATCAAATGGTTCATGGGTTCTGTCACGTTTCACTACGCGCAGATCAGAGCGCTCGATTTCTTCGTACGTGGTAAACCGGTACTTGCACTTCAGACATTCGCGACGACGACGGATACTGGAGCTATCCCGCGACTGACGGGAATCGATGACCTTGTCATCACGAGACCCGCACTTGGGGCAACGCATAGTATGGAAGTTGCAATTACCATACCATTCGTTGTGGTGTCAATGCTTCTTTGATTGTTTGTACGAGTTAGCGAGGCTGTCGGAAAAAGCGATGCGGGGATGCGAACGCGCTTCAAAAGCTCCTGCGAAACCGAGTAAATCTTGTTACCGGATGTCGGGCGCAGTGCGTTTGGAGTCTGAGGCGTCTTCCATCGCTTTTTAAGGAAGCGAGAGAATCATCCCTCATTGACGCGACGTACGGCCGACGATAGACGCTTCGACATGCAAAACGGCACAGCACGCAGCGCTAACTATGGTCCTTGGCTGGTTGGTCTCGGCGCCGCGCTTTGGGGTACAGAGAGTGCATGGCGGATTCCACTTAACGAGTTGTTCGATGCGAAGGTGATCGTGTTTTGGGAACACGTGCTCATTCTGATCATGTTCCTGCCGATTCTAATCCCGCGCTTACACGAGATCCCAAAAGTGCACGCGCGGACGTGGGGTTATCTTCTTTTTTCAGGTTTCGCTGGCTCGGCAGTCGGCACCATCTTCTTCACCCTGGCATTGAAGTACGGGAATCCGACTGTGGTGAATGTTGTTTTGAATATCCAGCCGGTTATATCAACTGTTGGGGCTTTCCTGCTTTTTGGCGACCGGCTTGCCCATCGCTTCTTCTTTTACGCCGCCATCGCGATCCTCGCCGGCATCTTCGTTTCTGTCACGCATCCAACCATGATTGGGGTCTCCTTTGAACGCGCCGGCCTGAATCTTGGCTCAGGATATGCACTGATCTGTGCGTTGTTCTGGGGACTTTCGACAGTCGCCGGCCGCGGGGTGATGATTGGGATGTCGCTTCGACTTGCATCAAGCATGCGCATCGTCATCGGTCTCGCATGCATGACGCTGATTCTTCTGGCTTACGGCAAACTTCGCGGTGCAGCGCTTTGGCCGACGGCGGCGCAAGCGCACCCCGTCAAGGCAATCGTCCTGCTCTTGTTCCTGGCGTCGATCTCAGGCGGAATTCCGCTCTTGATTTATTTTCAAGGACTGCACCTCACTCGTGCATCAACGGCCGGCTATTTTGAAATGATGCAAACACTCGCGGCAGTGTGCATCACATGGGGGATCTTTCACGCGACGCTCCACTTGCATCAAGTGATCGCAGCATGCGTGCTGATCGCAGCTGTGGCCATGGTTCATCACGTGCAACAACGGGTTGAACACGCAGGTCAGCTGGCCAACCAAGCGGCGACGCGAACCGAAACTAGCTAGTGTGCCTAAGAGCGCCGTCTGCCTCAAGACGTGGCTGGAACGTTCTCCTGCTTGGATTCCTTCGCTGGCGTGGTTTTCTCAGGAAACTCGAAACCAACTTTATCCTCTTCCAATTTCAAGTAGGCGGAAAATGGGCGTCCTCTTTTCGAGATGAAACCGTCGAGGAGATCGGTTTTTCCCGCTGCCAGGAGCTTCTGGGCCTGCTCCTTTGGAATGTCCTTACCGAGAATTGTTTTGCTTAGTTTGAATTTGCATGGCCTCCGGTCGGCCTGCGAATGGTCACAAATGTAGCTATTCTCAGTTTCAAAAATCTTTCCGCCGCACTTTGGACATTTGCCGAGCGATTCTTTGCCCGTGAAATCGATTTTGGCGACCGGTTCCTTGGGCTTTCGTTCCTTTTTGGTCTTTGGCTCGCGCTTTTCAAATTCGAAGCCGACATCTTTCTTGTCGGTCTGCACTAGAAATGCTTTGAACGGCCTGCCTTTGCGGGAAATGAAGCGCGGGAGCAAATCGGTCTTGCCGGTGTTGAGCAGTTTTGTCATTTGGTCGGGATCTACCGGTTGCTGCAAAATGACTTTGCCGGCTCGAAAGTCGCACGTCTTAT
Organism: Verrucomicrobiota bacterium; assembly: GCA_003219415.1. Lineage (GTDB taxonomy): Bacteria > Verrucomicrobiota > Verrucomicrobiia > Chthoniobacterales > UBA10450 > Udaeobacter. The sequence continues at coordinate 69,349 of QHOS01000018.1, forward strand.
TGGGTCCTACTGAATTTTCGCAAAGGTAGCTCATTCCCAACTCGAACACGCGCCCGCCACACTTTGGACATTTGCCAAGCGGCTCCTTTCCTGAGAAATCCACCGGTTGCGCTGCACCGTTCTCCTGACCATTCGGCCCGAAATCAAATTCAGCCTTGAAATCATCACTTAGCTTGAGCACTGCTGGGAAGCGTTTGCCTTTCCTACTGCGAAAGCCGCTTAAGGGACCTACCTGTTTGTCACGCACGAGAGTCTCAAATTCTTCGCGGCTTAACAATCGACCCGCAATAGTCTTCCAAATCGTAAAATCGCATTCCTCGTTTGTGCAGGTGAAACTTTTGAACCGCTCGACGACAGGCGAACCACATTTTGGGCATGTGCCGAAGGGTTCGCTTTCCGGCATATGTTCATCGGGATGAAAATGCTTCGCCTTGCCGACGATTTCTTCTGTGAGTTGGCGAATGTCGTGCATGAACGCGTCGCGCGTAAGCTTGCGATGCTCGATTTCGCGCAAACGAAATTCCCATTCGCCGGTGAGTTCCGGGCTTGTCAGCTCGGGCACCGCATTTTTCAAAAGAGTGATTGTTTGGATAGCCTTTGCCGTTGGTTGCAGTTCTTTTCCTTGTCGGGTCAGGTAGTGCGCTGAAATCAACGTCTCGATGATGGATGCGCGAGTGGCCGGTGTGCCGAGCCCTTTCTCCTTCATCGCGTCACGTAGTTCTTCATCCTCAACAAGTTTTCCTGCGGCCTCCATCGCACCAAGAATGGTCGCTTCGGTGTAGCGAGCCGGTGGCTTGGTCTGGTCGGTTCTGATTTCGACGCTAATCGTCGCAACGCGTTCGCCTTGCCTGACAGGCGGCAGATTTTCCTCCGGCTTGTCACTCGCGGCTTCACGGCCATAAACTTCCAACCATCCGGACGCGACGAGAATTTTTCCGTCTGTCTTGAACGCCTCACCTTCGACACGTGTGATCCGAGTCGTGTTCTCGTATTGCGCAGGTGGAAAGAATACGGCCACGAATCGCCTAGCAATGAGATCGAAAATCTTGCGCTCGTAATCATCGAGTGACGGTGAAACCGCCCCGGTTGGAATAATTGCAAAGTGATCTCCAACTTTTGCATCGTTGAAAATGCGTTTGTTAGGCTTCACCCAATTGTTGTCGAGCACCTTGCGCGCGAATGGATTGTCGATCTTGGTCAGCGTCGATCTTACTGTGGGGAGGTAATCCTCCGGCAACGCACGCGAGTCCGTGCGTGGATAGGTAATTGCTTTGTGCTTCTCATAAAGGGCTTGCGCGATTTGCAATGTGCGTTTCGCCGAGAGCCCGAAGCGATTGTTCGCTTCGCGTTGCAAAGTCGTGAGATCATACAGTTGCGGCGCGACCTGTGTGGTCGGTTTTTTCTCTTCCAGTTCGACGATCCCTTGTTTGCCACTGCATTTGCCTTGAATGGCGTCCGCGATTTCGCGATGCCACAATCGCGGCGCAGCGCGGTGCTCGTCCCAGAGAGAACCGTTTGCAGAATCAAGTCGCTGCTCGGCATCGGGCAGATTCAACTGAAGGCGACCCAGCAGTCTCTGGGTTCGCTCGCTTTCAGTCTCGTCCTTTTTAAATGGTTCATCGAACCAACGCCCCGCATATTCGCCCGCTGCAGCACGAAATTTGCCGATGATCTCGTGTACCTCGCGCGGTTTGAACTCCAGAATTTTTCTCTCGCGGTCCACGATGATCGTCAGCGTCGGAGTCTGCACGCGGCCAAGCGAAGTGACCGTGCTTCCACGGCCGCCGCTGAGCCGCAACGTAAACGCACGCGTCGCGTTGATGCCGACCAGCCAGTCTGCTTCGTTCCGGCTCCGCGCTGCGCTGGCGAGAGGTTGCATCTCAGCGTCGGTGCGCAATCGGTCAAAGCCGTCGCGAATCGCCTCCGGCGTCATCGATTGCAGCCAGAGACGCTTGATCGGCTTTTTTGTGCCTGCGTATTGGATGATATAGCGAAAGATCAATTCACCTTCGCGACCGGCGTCGCAGGCATTGATGATATCCAAAACGTTTTTGTCTTTGATGAGTTTGCGAAGAACATTGACCCGACCGCCCATTTTTTCTGCAGGCGCAAGTTCGAATTCCGGCGGCATGATGGGCAATTTCTTCATATCCCACTTGTCCTGTGCTTTCATCGAAGCGGGTACCGCGAGCTCGAAGAGGTGACCAATCGCCCACGAGATGAGATATTTCTCGTTCTCGTAGTAATCCTTGCCCTTTTTGAAGCCACCCAGCGCCTTGGCGATGTCGCCGGCAACCGATGGCTTCTCTGTAATTATGAGAGATTTGGACATGGGGGCTGGCAATCGAACCCACTTACAGGACTTTTGCAAGTGGGAGACATTTTTTAGGCACGCGTGCCCTTGGAAGTCCACATAACACGGTACCTATCCCAGTTTTACAAAATATTTTCCCGGTAATTGTTTGACCAAACGCTTCAATTCCAATTGCAACAGAGTGGATGAAACCGTCGCGCTCGGCAGTTTTGTTTTATCTGTGATGTCATCAATTGATGTCTCGGTTGGCTCGATGGCGTCGTAGACGCGGCGCTCTTCCTCAGAAAGCGACGGCAAGGGCCTCGCGGCGGCTTCGGCAGACGGTTTTGCCTCAGGCAGGAGAATCTGCAGGTCATCCAGGATGTCGCTGGCATCCATGACCAGCTTGGCGCCTTGCTGGATGAGACGATTGGATCCCATCGCGCTCGGCGCGTTAATATGACCAGGCACAGCATACACCGATCTTCCTTGTTCGAGTGCCTGCGAAGCCGTGATGAGCGCCCCACTATTCAAGCCTGCTTCCACGACGAGAATCCCGTGACTCCAACCCGAAATGATCCGGTTGCGCATTGGGAATGTTTGGCGATCTGGTTCAATTTCCATGGAAAATTCGGACACAATCGCGCCATTTCCTGCTCGAATTTTTTCGGCAAGCGCAGCATTTTCGGGCGGATAGAGCCTCGCGAGTCCGGAGCCGATTATCGCGATCGTCCGGCCTTTTGCTGCCAGGGCTCCCTGATGCGCAGCGGTATCGATCCCGCGGGCCAGTCCACTGATTACGGTCAATCCCGCATAGGCGAGTTGAAATGCGAGCTTTTTTGCAGATTCGACTCCGTAATGTGTAGTGCGCCGAGCACCGATGACACCGATTGCGTGATGGTCGCGTTCTTCTAGTTCCCCCCAAACGTAGAGCACGATTGGCGGCGCATGAATCTCGCGCAACGCCTTGGGATACGACGGTGATTCCTGTGTAATAACCGTAGCTCCGAATTCGCGAATCCGGTCAAGCTCCGCGCCAAGATTAACAATCGATTCCCAGTTGCTAATTTGATCGGCTACTTCGTTGCCGATTCCTTCGACTTTTCGAAGTTCGTTGCGTTTAGCCGCGAGAATTTCTTGCGGCTCCTTGAATACCTCCAGCAGTTTTCGCAACCGCACTGGCCCGATTGTCGGCAGCATGTTGAGCGCGATACATGCTTCCGTCGCGTTCATCTGTGAGCCGCAAGCTAGAGACTAGCGCGATTTCTAGAAGGGAATTTCGTCGTCGTCTGGCTCTGCCGATTTAGCGGACTTCGGCGGCGCAGTCGTTTTGCTGCCGGCGCTTCGATCTTCTTCGGTGGTCTCACCGGTGGCGCCGCCCGGACGACCGCCTAGCAATTGCATGCTCTCGCCTACCACGCGAAGTTTGGTGCGTTTTTGCCCGGTCTGCTTGTCATCCCAGCTGTCCATTTGCAGACGGCCTTCGATGAAAATGGGCCGGCCCTTCCTTAAATATTCGCCGGCGATTTCAGCCAGGCGCGCCCACAAAACAACATCGACAAAAGTAACTTCTTCGCGTCTCTCTCCGCCCTCCGTTGTGTAAACGCGGTTGACGGCGATGCCGAGATCGCACACTGCACTGCCCTTGGGCGTATAGCGGACTTCCGGATCGCGTGTGAGGTTTCCAAGCAGAATGACTTTATTGAAACTGGCCATTCCTGGCTTATATCCAAGTCACTTGGCTTTCGCCATCTTTTTCGCAGGTTTTTCCTTCTTTTCCTGGAGACGCTGATAATTCTGGCGATAAACCTCGGGGTCGAGCTTGAATTTTGAGCGCAGTTTCGCAATCGACTGAGGCTCGGCGTTGAAGACAAAGTTGACGTAATATCCGGCGTTGAGCGGTCCCGAGGCATAGGAAAACTGCCGCTTATCCATTTTCTGCACCTGTTCGATCTGTGCGCCTTCTTGTTGGAACTCAGATTCCAATCGATCGATGATTTCTTTGACTGTTTCTTCCCGGCCTTGCGCGTTTAGCACAAGCAGGGCTTCGTAACGGTTTTTCATGGTTCTTCAGTTTTGTTGAAAATGTTCATCGCGGAAATGAGATCATTGTCAATCGCGCATTTTACCGCTTCTGCCGCGCGATCGATTGTGGATCTAACAATCGGTTTCTCTTCTTCAAAGAATCGGCTCAATACGTAATCGACTGATCCTGCACCTGGAGCCTCTCCGATTCCGATGCGCAGACGGGGGATCTCTTCGGTACCAAATTGCATAATGACGGATTCAAGGCCGTTGTGGCCGCCGGATCCGCCGCCGAGCCGCAATCTGAGGCGGCCAAGCGGCAACGCCATATCATCAAGCATCACAAGAATCTCGGGCGGGTCGATCTTATAAAACTGCGCTATTGCCAGGAGCGCATAGCCACTCCGGTTCATGTAGCTCATCGGTTTTGTGAGAAACACACCTCCGCACTTGGCAAATAAGGCGTCCCATTTTGTCGATTTTTCCCAAGTCGATCCAAACTGCGCGGCAAGCTGATCGGCTACCATGAAACCAATGTTGTGTCGGGTGGACGCATATTCTGGTCCAGGGTTTCCCAGCCCGGCAACCAAGCGAATCTGTGGAGTTGATCCTTCCACGTCCGCTCAATCCACAATCCGGTCCGAGCCGAACTGACATTTTCCAAAATCCGCAATCAAGAAGGCTACTTCTTTTGCTCTTTTTCCTTTGGAGCCTTTTCCTTTGCAGCTGGCGCGGCACCAGCAGCTTCGCCCTCTTCTTTCTTCTCAGTGATAACTTCTGGTCCTGCCGCCGCTGCTTCAGCCTCAACGGCAACCGGTTCTTCTTCCACGACTGGAGCCATGACGGAAAAGGCCGTCAAATCCACCGGCACCTTTGCGGTAACGCCGGACGGCAGTTGAATGTCGCGTACGTGAATGGAATCGCCGATATTTAATTGCGATACATCTACGGTAATTCGATCTGGCAAATCACGAGGCAAACATTCGATGGCCAGGGCCCGCAGGCTCTGCTCAAGGAGTCCGCCGAAAGTCTTAACCCCGACGGGAGTGCCAGTCGGTTCGAGGGGAACTTCAGCCTGGATGGTTTCATCCATGGAAATGGCGTGAAAATCGACATGGACGATCTCGCCACCCACCGGTGAATGCTGCACCTCCTGCACCAGCGCCGCGCGATTCGATTTTTCACCCGCGATCTCGAGGTCAACCAAGACGTTTTCACCTGAGGCATGGCTCATCATTGCATTGATGTCCCGGGCGGTGACTTGCAAGGGCTGAGGTTTAACTTTTCCACCGTAAATGACGGCTGGAATAATTCCGCGAGCGCGTAGTTTGTTCACCCCCGAGCGGCCGACGTTCGTTCGCGGCTCTGCCTTTAACTTAACTTGTTTTGCCATTTGTTCCGTTCTCTATATTAAACAGCGACGAGACCGACTCGTCATTGTGAATCCGCTTGATGCCTTCCCCGAGAAGCTCGGAAACGCATAGCACCGTGGTTTTAAACCCTTTGACGGTGCGCACAGGCGTGCTGTTCGTGGTTACTAATTCCGCAATTTGAGACTTTTGCAAACGGTCGATCGCGATATCGACCAGAACAGCGTGCGAGACGCCAGCGTAGATTTTTTGTGCGCCGCGTTTTTTCAAAAGCTCTGCCGCGGAAGTGAGTGTGCCAGCCGTCTCGGTTAAGTCATCGACTAACAGCACATCGCGCCCTTCCACTTCGCCGATGAGATATAACGCTTCGGTCTCGGTGGCACTTCGGCGTTCCTTTGCCACAATTGCGAGATTGGCATGCAGTGCCTCGGCGTAAGCTGAAGCCATCTTGAGCCCGCCCAAATCTGGCGACACAACTGTCGTTTTCCCGGTGAGTTGTTGTCGCAGATACTTGATTAACACGGGCAGGGAATGGAGGTGATCCACGGGTATGTCGAAAAACCCTTGTACCTGTTGTGCATGCAAATCCATTGTCAGCACGCGACTTACTCCGGCGGCATACAGCAAATTCGCCACCAGTTTCGCTGTAATCGGGACCCGTGGCTGATCTTTCCGGTCCTGGCGCGCGTATCCGAAGAATGGAATCACGGCAGTGATCCGGTCTGCGCTTGCGCGCCGAGCTGCATCCACCATGATGAGCAACTCCATCAGATGCTGGTTAGTAGGCGGACAGGTCGGCTGAATGATAAAAACGTCGTGGCCTCGGATGTTCTCCTCGATCCTTACGTAGGTCTCGCCGTCGGGAAATGAGCTAATCGTGGCTCGCCCCAGCGGCACACCCACGTATTTGCAAATGCGCTCAGCCAGGTCGCGATTAGCAGAGCCGCTGAAAATCTTTAATTCCGGTTGGAGCGCGAACATGGAGCGGCTAACTTAGGCGTGGGGGAATGGCCTTGGCAATCTTCAAAACTTGCCAACTAACTTTTCTGTAGCGAAGTTTCAGTACCCTGATTTTCTCAAAATGAGTGCCGAGGTTATTCGAATAGAACGAGCGACAACAAACTCCAAGTTGTTCGCGCATACTCGCTGGGATGCCATACCAGCGCTGTCCGGTCTATTTCATCTGGCTTACTTCATTGGATTGTTTTTCCTCTATCCGCATGCGCCGTTGTGGGTGATGCTGATTCTCGGATTCATTTACTCGCTGATGGTGAATGCGAACGTCAACGGAGTGGGGCACAACTTCATTCACAATCCGTTCTTTCGCTCCCAGACTCTGAATCGCATTTTTGGAGTCACACAATCCATTGCCTGCTGTTTCTCGCAGACGATGTACGACGCCGTGCACATGCAGCATCACAAGGGAAATTCCGATCACCGGGACGAAAAAGGCGATACCGTTGATTGGTTGTCCATTTATCGTCACGGTCACGACGGCGAAGCGGAAAATCCATGGCGCTATGTGTTCTTGAGTTTCTTTCGGGACGATGTCGGAGCAATTCGCAGGGAACTGCGCAAACGCAACAATGGCGATCTATTCTGGGGCAATCTTGAGCTGGCTGCGTTCGCGACCACGCTCTTTGTAATGTTCCTGTTCAACTGGCGATACGTCATCTTTTATTTCCTGCCGTTCTGGTATCTGGGTCACTGCTTTAGTTATCTCAACGGCTACTATCGGCATTATGGTGCAAATCCCGATAAACCGATCGCCTGGGGTGTAAGCAGCTACGGAAGAATCTACAATTGGCTGTTTTTCTACAACGGCTACCATGCCGAGCACCATTTCCGCCCCAAAGTGCATTGGACGAAGATGGAAAGATTTCATCAATCCATCGAAGAGGTACAAAAACAGGAAGGCGTCCGTACAATCAAGCGCGCGCATATGCTCGGTTTTCTGGACCCGGATCTACCGAAACGCGGTGAGCGCAAGGATACAGAGGTAGAGGCGATTGACCTCAATCACCCGCGGGCGGTTCGGTGAACCGCCCCTGCCTACGCGAAACCTGCTCGAAGCTTTTCCTTCTTACCTTCGCATTCTTCCTGCAATCGACGCATTTCCGATGCAAGCTGCTTCTCAAGTGATTGCGCTTCTTCGAGATTTCCAGCGATTTGCGCCTTGCGAATTTGATCCTTCAAGAAGACTTCTCTCTCGGCGATCTTCGCCCGATAAACCGAATCGACTTCTGCGATTTCGTTTTTCTGGTCTTCGGTGAGTGAGATGGATGGTGCTGCTTTCTCGAGCCGCTCCATTGCCAGTTGGTAAGCCGATTTCATTATCGATCTTGGTTTCTAATGGTGGCCTTGTTTCCAATCGTAGTATTGCATGTGGGAAATCAATTTCTAAGTTAATTCAATGTCTTCGCGAATCCAATTGCTCAGCATCGATTTCGACGGCACCCTCGTTTCACACGTGGGCGAACCTGCACTGAACCGGCAGTGCGTGGAGTTGATTCGTGAGCTGCAAGACGTCGGTGCGATCTGGGCGATCAACACCGGCCGCTCGGTCGATCTACTCGAATCTGGGCTTACCAATTTTGAATTTCAGATCCGACCGGATTTCATCCTGACAACCGAACGCGATGTCTTTCGTCGCGGGGGAAACGGGGACAAATGGGAGCCGTTCGGCGACTGGAATGATCGCTGCGCACGCGATCATGCCGAGTTATTTTCTTCAGCTCAGCCAGTGCTCGCCGAGGTAATCGACTTCGTGACTCAGGAAACGAAGGCACGCCTTATTTATGATTCGGATCGGCTCGAAGGTCTTGCTGCGGAAAATGAAGAAGAGATTGAACACATTGCGAGGTTTATCGAGCAAGCCCGAGGCGGGCATCCAAAGTTTGATTACCAACGGAACGGCATTTACCTCCGTTTTTGCCACACTGATTATCACAAAGGTGCCGCGCTGGCTGAGTTGGCACGCCTAGTGGACGTCGCGCGCGACAACATCTTCGCGGCCGGCGATCATCACAACGATATTTCAATGTTGAATGGAAAAGTTGCTGCGATGCCATCCTGCCCGGCGAACGCAATCCCTGAGGTGCAAAACGCAGTGCGCAACGCAGGCGGTTATGTGGCGCAGCAAGAGCACGGCGCGGGCGTTTACGAAGCGCTGTTGCACTTTGTGAAAAGTTAAAAGGTTGAAAAGTTAAAGAGTCAAAACGGAACTCCGAGCCGCAGGGATTGTTAATCCGTAGCCCTTTTAACATTGTAACTCTGTTAACTATTTAACTTCTGCCGTAGCCAGCGCCAACGGCGCATCAGCTTCAATCTGCCCAGCAAACCGATTCGTCATGTAAGTGAGAAGTAGTACCCAAAAAGTAAGCGCGAGGCCGAAAAGTGGAAATTGGAGAGCAAGCGGCAGGGAATAGATAATTGCCATTAGCGGAATCCAGACCGCCCATGTGGCGAGCAATGTCGGAATGATTTTGTCGCGATAATGTTTCCACGTAAAAAGATCGCGAATGGGCTGCATCGAGATGCCGCTGTTCTTCCACTCATAGGTCAGCACACCAAACGGCGCCGCAAAAAGGGGATTGTAACCAAATTGATCGACGCAAATTTTCGCTGCGACCACTGGCACTGTGGCAACGTCTCCAAACCAGGCCGCTTGATTTCGATACAAGAGATCGACAAGCGTTCCATCGAGTCCCCATACCGGCACGGTAAACAGCAAATTACGAAGATTCCGACGAGTGGGGCGCCCTCGCTGGAAGAAAAGAATCAAGAACAATTCCGGAATAAGTGCGCCCGCCGTTATGGATGCGACGATTACAAACAGGATCCCGCCTGTGCGCTTTAACTCGGCTAGCTGCGAGAATAACGCGAACGCCGTGTGACTTATGTAAAAACTCAGGAGCAACATCAGCATGAGCGCCTGGATAATTAACGCTGGCAGTGCGTTAGCTCGCGCAGCCTCCCAACCGAGGGTGAGTGGCGAGCGCGTTCGGTGCATCGCCGTTGAGTGTTCTCCGTGCGCCTGCGCGATCAAGCAGAAATCTGTACACTGTAGACGCTTCGCGGTGCGGAGCGGGGCGCAGATTTTAATCAGCAGCGCCGGCCACGCCGCCCAAAGGTCGACGGCTAGGCAAAAATTTTACCAGTGAACGCTTCCACTGGCTCCAGGCCCGCCTGGAGTAAACCTTCCATCGTCAGACGTTTTTTCCCCAGGAACAGGTGTACTGGACGTAGCAGCCTGGGAGTCCGAGTCACTGCTCATCGAATTCCCGGACGATGCACAGGCTGAAAGCAGCGATGCGACCACCAGAAACAGAACCGCGCTTAGTGCAAAGCGTTGCTTCACGCGACGAAGGTACCTTTGGCGGTGTTTGATGCAAGGCGCGGTGTCCGGTAGATTTTGTAGTGAAGAGCGCCGTCAAGACCGATCTCAAATCTCTTATTCTTAGCGAGCTTCAGGAGCACCTCCGGAACCTGGGAGAACCGTCATATCGCGCGGGGCAGGTCACCGAATGGCTTTACAAAAAGCGCGTCGACACGATCGACAAAATGACTAATTTATCGCAGCCATTGCGCAAGCGCCTTTCGGAGACGTTTTCCCTTGGCAAGATCGACGCCATACGAGTGCTTGGCGCGCGCGACACGACGCGGAAGTTTCTTTTTCGTTTAGCCGACGGAAATTTGATTGAATCGGTTTTGATTCCGGCATCGCTGGCCCTTTACGGTGGGAGATCGGACCGTCGGACAATCTGTGTCTCGACTCAGGTGGGCTGCGCCTACGGCTGCAAATTCTGCGCGAGTGGTTTGGAAGGTTTTTCTCGCAATCTGAGCACAAACGAAATTGTCGACCAGCTCATCGCGGTTGAGCGTGCGACTGGTGAAACGATCGACAACATTGTGTTCATGGGAATGGGCGAACCGCTCGCCAACCTGGAAAACGTGCTCCAGGCGATTCGGATAATTAATGCGGAGTGGGGCCTCGGTGTCGGCGCGCGCCACATCACGATTTCAACCAGCGGGTTGGCGCCGCAGATCCGCAAACTGGCTGAAGAACCTTTGCAAATTCGGCTGGCCGTTTCGCTGCACGGTGCCACTGACGAGGTTCGCAATCGGATCATGCCGATCAATCGCCGTTACAACATCGAGACACTGCTTTCGGCTTGCGACTATTACAAAGCTCACAAGAAGCAGCGCCTTAGCTTCGAATACATCTTGATCGCAGACGTGAACGATTCTGACGACCAGGCCCGTCTCCTTTCTCGTCACGCACACCGGCTCTCGGCAAAAGTGAATTTAATTCCGTACAATAGTGTGTCCGGTCTCCCCTGGACGCGACCTTCAGAAAAGCGTCAGGAAAAGTTTCTATCGATCCTACGAGGCGAAGGGATTCCGGTGACGTTGCGCCGCGAGAAAGGGCATGACATCGATGCCGCATGCGGACAGTTGCGATTGCAAACGGAGCGCGAAGCGCTCGCGAGCGGATAGCCGTATCGACGCCCCCGTTGGTCGCGCTCCATCAAAAGACTTTGCACGCAGAGACAAGCTCGCGTTTAGTCTTTCATCATGGCCGGCTACGAGGGTGAGCCCGAACGCGTCTGGGACGAGTACCAGTGGGAGCGTTTTCTACAGCAACAGGAGGGCAAAGCAGAAAAGTACATGCGATTGCTGGAAGAACACCTTGATGATCCTCAACGCGACGAGATCATCGCTCGTGAAATGGGTTGGACTCAATTCTTGGATACCAGGGATTGGAGTGCGGAGCTCGATGCGCTGCCGGATGAAGACGCAGCGGAAGAGGACAACCGTGGAATCGACGACACATTCAAATCAGCAGAGACTTTTGAAGGACATGATCTGTATCGTGCTGCCTTCGCTTTGACGATTTGGATTGATCACCTGTTCGATCGAAACGATTTGCTTCCGAACGAGCCGGCAGCTGTAAAATTGGCCACGCAGGCTGCGGTGGCGAACGCCAAGCTGGCCGCAGCTTTGAGTGGCGATAGTCTGAGTGAAATTGGGATGACAATCGCCTATTTAAAGCGGGCCTTGAAAGCAATCACGGTTTCGATGGACGCGGCGGCGCAACTCAGGAAGGTCGCTGGCCTGGTTACCCGCGCACAATATGCAGTCCTGCGACAGCGACTTTTTCAAGTGCGGGATGGCATTGTCACTCTGATGGGTGAGTACCGCAGGGAGTGGCGGCGCCGGTTCGGCCCTGAAAGCTTTCGGGGTTGAATGAAACAGGGCCCGCTCCCGTCCAATTCATGCAAACGGAAGCGACTCTGGCTCAGGCCGATGTGTCGGACTTGGACCTGGTGACACGATGCCAGGCTGGTGACACCGAGGCATTCGACCAGCTGGTAACTCGCTACCGAACACGAGTATTTGGCATGATTTACAACATGGTTCATAGCGAGCAGGACGCATGGGACCTTGCTCAGGACAGCTTCCTCAAAGCATGGAAATCGATTAAGCGCTTTCGGGGACGCTCGTCGTTTTACACCTGGATTTATCGGATCGTCATGAATGTGACGATCGACTGGCTCCGCAAAAAACAAGTTAAGGGTGGAGGCAGCGAGTTCGACGATTCGGTCCAGCTAAAACACATTGAACCGGCATCTAAGACCGTGCCAAAGTCAGAAGCTTTGCCTCACGAGATGATTGAACGCCGCGAGATTCGCGGGCGAATTGACAAGGCGATTGCTCAGCTCTCGCCTGAGCAACGCGCGGTTATTTTGATGAAAGAGATCGAAGAGATGCAATATCATGAAATCGCGGAAGCACTGGGCTGCTCTATAGGCACGGTGATGTCGCGCCTGTTTTATGCGCGCAAGAAATTACAAAATTTGTTGAGGGACGTGTATGAAAACATTTGAAGAAAAGTGGACCGCATGGCTGGACGGACAGCTCAGCGAGCGAGAACTGGCGGAATTCGAGGCGTCGTTGCCAGACAGAGCTGCCGCTGAAGCTGAAAAAGCGGACGTAAGAAAACTTGGCGTTCTTTTGAAGCGTGAGTTGGGTGTCTCTGCGTTCGCAAACGAAGAATTTTTTAGCCATCAGCTCCGCGAAAGAATCCTTGAAAGTAGCGTGCCTTCTGCGAAGCGGGAAGCCAATGCCTCAACGTGGTGGACAATTCCTCGCCTGTTGTGGACGGGGACCGCGTCGCTCGCCGTCTTTTTGATTTTTACAATCTTCGTCATTCGCGACAAGAATCCCGCGGAGGAATCGCAATACCTCACCCAGATTCTAAATGCGCGCGTTGATCCGGTTGTCAGCCCGAATGCAACCGTCTCAATGTTCGAGGTGAAGCAAGACCGGGTAACGGTGTTGTGGACGGAGGGTCTCCAAAGTTTGCCTGCCGATTACGCCGCCAAATAATTGCTCATGGGTCGCACGCTGGCGTTCTTAATTTCTTTTGTCTCACTAATCATAGGTGCGACGTCTGAGTTGCAGGGTGCGGAAACGGTGTGGAGCGGACTTGTAATTGCGGAAAATGTTGCGCAGCCACAAACAATTCCGCCGGAACTCACGCGGATCGAGGGGTCACTGAAAAAATTCTTTGGCTACAACCAGTTTCAGGTGATCGGTCAGTCGCAAAAGACTCTGAAGACCGGACAGGAAGACTGGCTCGCAACCAGCAAATTTTTTGGGCTACATGTCGACGCACAGGGCGAAAGCGCGGCCGGCTACGTTTTGAATTTGAAGCTTTATAAGGAGAAAGAGCTCTTGCTAGAAACGGATGCCAAGCTGAGCAAACGCAGTCCTCTGGTCATCAAAGGTCCCCAGATTGGCAGCGGACAATTGTTGCTCGTGTTGGTCATACAATAAGCGACGCGCATTGCTTCACGCTAGAGATGCGTACCCTGCTTCTGTTTCTTCTGGCTGAACTTGCAATCATGTCCTCGGCACCTGCTTCAGAAAAGCCATTCAGTTTCAAAGACACATCCGGAAAGCTCCCGAAAGAAGTGGTTCCGACGGATTACTCTGTTCGGATCATCCCTGATATCGACAAGTTGACATTTGCAGGGACGGAGACCGTAAAGCTCGACGTTCGTAGCCGCGTTCGCCAATTGGTGTTGAATGCACTCGAACTCAAAATCGAAGCGGCGTCTATCGATGGCAAAGAATTGCCCGCCTCTGCAATCAAGATTGACGAGAAAAACGACCTGCTTGCGCTTGCGTTACCGTCAGAGCTTGCGACCGGCGAGCACACGCTCACGCTTCGTTTCACGGGTAAAATAAATGAGCAAGGGCAGGGCCTTTTCTACATGCGGTATCAGGAGCAGGGCAGTGGCGCTCGGAAGACCATGCTGGGAAGTCAATTTGAAGCGACCGATGCCCGTCGATTTTTTCCCTGCTGGGACGAGCCGGTCTTTCGCGCGCGCTTCCAATTGACCGCGGTCGTGCCAGAAAACTGGCTCGGTGTGTCGAACATGCCAATTGAGAACGAGAAAAAAATCGCTGGCGGCAAAGAGGTGCGCTTCGCTGCGACGCCGCGGATGTCCAGTTACCTGAATGTTTTCGTTGCAGGCGAACTTGATTTCATTGAATCACGAAGCGGCCCTACACAGCTCCGGGTGATTACGACGAAAGGCAAGGCTGAGATGGGGCGCTACGCGCTCGAAGCCACTGCGCAAATCCTGCAATACTACAACGATTATTTCGGGGTGGCCTATCCCTTGCCGAAACTGGATCAGATCGCGATGCCCGGCGGCTTCGGGGGCGCAATGGAAAACTGGGGCGGCATTACCTACTACGAATCGAAACTTCTGTTTGATCCGAAAAGTTCTTCTGCGGAAACAAAGCAAGATATCTACGAGGTTCTCGCACATGAAATGGCACACCAATGGTTCGGCGATCTCGTGACAATGGCATGGTGGGATAATCTTTGGCTCAATGAAGGATTTGCCTCGTGGATGGGCTCCAAATGTACAGCGCATTTCAATCCACAATGGGAAGTCTGGCTACGCCGGGAATTCCCTCGGGATCCAACCCGCCGCGTCGGAATCGCCAAAGAAGCAGCAATGGAAAGCGACGCGCGCTCGACCACTCATCCGATCCAACAGCCGGTCGCGACCGAGGCCGAAGCCAACGGCGCTTTCGACGACATAACTTACAAAAAGGGCCAGTCGTTTTTGCGGATGCTGGAAAGTTTTCTCGGCGAAGATGTGTTTCGAGAAGGAATTCGCCGTTACATGGCGGCGCATATGTATTCAAACACTACGACAGCGGACTTATGGAATGCGCTTTCGGAAACCTCCGGCAAAGCGGTCGCGGAAATCACGGCCGGTTGGACAGAGCAACCGGGATTTCCGGTCGTAAAAGTGAAACGAGAGCAAGATGGCAGCATCTCGCTCACGCAGGAACGGTTTACCGTCAATTTCAAGAACGCTCCACCACTTGAATGGAAAATCCCGCTCACGCATGCGGTAGTCGGCGGAGTTCCCGAGACACTGTTGATGACCGGAAAGTCCGACAGCGTTCACGACGTCCCGCAGAGTCGAGCGCTCAAGCTCAACCTAAACGGCGCCGGAAATTATCGCGTCGAATACGACCAGCCATCGTGGGAATTATTGGTGGGGGCTTTCAAGAACCTGGGCGTTGAGGATCGCGTCAATTTACTGAGCGACACGTGGGCTCTGGTGCAAGCCAATCGCGCACCGATCTCTCTGTACTTTGAGTTAGTGGAAAAACTGCCGGCTTCGACCGAACTGGCCGAACGCGAACAGATCATTCATGTACTTGATTTTGTTAACCGGCTTTTGAGTGGCAGTTCTGAACAACAGAAATTTCAGGGCTACGCAAGATCACTCTTGCGTCCTGGCTTTGATGCGATTGGCTGGGAGACTAAACCGAACGAGCAAGCGGCCGTTGAGAACCTCCGCGCGAGCCTGATTACGGCGCTTGGAAAGCTCGACGATCCGAAAGTCGTCGCGAATTGTCGCGAACATTTTAAGGCTTTTCTCGCGAACCCAGAATCGCTGGCACCTGATCTTCGCCCAGCGGTTTTTTCGGTTGTCGGGCATTATGCTAATGAAGCGACTTGGAACGAGCTTCATCAGCTTGGCCTCAAGACAACAAGCATTGAAGAAAAGCAAAACTATTACGACGCCTTGGCCGGAGCGATGGATCCAAAGTTGGTGAAAAAGACGCTTCCTATTGCGCTTACCGACGAGTTGTCGACAAGCCGTGCGGTCTATCTTGTCTCAAGAATTGCTCGTGAAAGTGGTCACCCGGATATCGCATGGGATTTTGCCAGGGCGAACATGAAAACGCTGCTCGCAAAGACCGATGCGCTTGGCGCCAACACATATGCCCCCAGTTTGTTTACCTTTTTCTCGGACAATTCGCGCGCCGAGGAGTTAGGAAGATACGCGAAGACCAGTCTGCCGACTGCGAGCGCTCCGGAAGTAGCAAAAGCCGTAGATGAAATTCAGTTCCGATCAGAATTCAAACGACGACTTGTTTCTGAACTCCCCGAGTTCATCCACAATCGCGCGAGGAAATAGCGTTGCCTTCAGGGTTGCTGCTGCGGAGTTGGCAGCGGAGAAAGTGCAGCATCGCGGCGTACTGCCTCCTCTGATTCGAGCGCCAGATTCTGCGCAGCACGCCAACCGACCTGCGCCTGAGCAAAAATGAAAAATGCGAGTATGCCAAGCCAGATTGATCGCGAGGCAATCGCCCAAAGCGCAAACAGGATCGCTCCCGCGAAGCCAATTATACTTGCCGCTTTCAAGCTGCGAATCGGCCCAACCTTGAACCAAAGCAGTCCGCGCACGATTTGGCCTCCATCAAGCGGGTAAATTGGAATCAGATTAAAGAATAACAGAAAACCGTTCATAAAGAAAACCGTGACAACAAACTTATAGAAGTCCGGATGAACGGTTTTCCAGTGGAGACCAACTAGGGTAAAGGCAAAGAACGTGAAGATTGGAAATAACATCACATTCACGAGCGGGCCCGCGGCGATACTCCAGAGATAAGCGCCAGGACGAGGCGGAGGTTTGACGAAGGCAATCCCGCCAAGCGGCCAAAGCAGGACCGTGTCAGCCTGGCCGCCAGTTTGGCGACAGGCGAAGGCATGTCCAAATTCGTGTGCCAACACAATGGCGAAGAGCGCCAGATATTCGAATGCTGCCCAAATTGGATTCCGATAGCGGCCTGCAAATCGCACGACTTCAAGTGCGGCGACAATGAACCAGGTGAAATGCAGGTAGACTCGTATTCCTGCCAAGCGAAATATCGGGAAGGCGCCCTTCATTGGCAGCGATGGCTTGGCAACTTAAGCATCAACAATCGACGGAAGTGCAATTGCGTCACTGATCACTGATTACAAATCACTGATTACTATTTTGCGGTGGCGTGATCCACAACCGCATCGGAATCATCGAAGACTCAACAAAACCGTGATGGCGGAAAAATTCCTGCGCTACGTTCTCCGGCCGGTCGGTCAGCAACGTAACGCGAAGGAAATTTTTCTGTTTGGCAAAATCGATCGCATGCTGGAGAAGCTTAGAACCGTAACCCTTGTTTTGGTATTGCTTGTGGACCACCAGATCTTCCAGCAGGATAACAAAACCGCCCTCAGCGGTGCTGATGGTAAACAGCAAATTGATCATCCCCACGATCGCCCCGTTTCGCCGCAATACAAAGACGCGGCCCCTGCTGGGTTGTTCGAAAATTAGACGCAAACCACGAAGTTGTTTTTCCTTGTCCGGACGGAAATCGCCTTCCTGGGCGAACAAATCCACGAGCATTTCCGACAATTCGTCGAGGTCGGCTTCGGTCGCCGGCTCGATCACCACATGTTCTTTTTCGCCCATTGCTTGCACTGCTTATTCCAAAAAACCGCCGTCCTGGCAATCAAATTAGCCTGACACGCCGTGTCGGAGTTAACTATTGATGTGCTTGGTGGCGTTGACAATGTTGCGCTGGACTTTACTTTAGCCGCTCTTAAATCGCGCCGAGTCTGTTTTCGGCTTTATGAAACGCACTTACCAGCCATCCAAGCGAACACGCAAACGTCAGCATGGTTTTCGTGCCCGCATGAAAACAAAAGGGGGCCGTGCAACCTTGGCACGTCGCCGTCAACGCGGCCGTAAACGTTTGCTTCCGAAGGGCGTCGAAAAGCATTACGCGCGGCATACGCAGGCGTAACTCTGCTACTTCCAGCCGATTTAGTCCTGTTTGTCCGATTCAGATCGGAGCGAGTTTTTTAGCTGGTCGCACCCCGTTGACTTCGCTAGGCTGCGACCTAGGAATTTTTCTTAATGAAAGCAAACGCAGTCGTCATCGAATCGCCTAAAACGGATTCGAGAATTTTTGCGCATACGCGCTGGGACGTGTTGCCTCTAATGGCCGCAATTTTCCACTGCGTCTATTTCTTCGGGATGTTCTATCTCTTTTCGCGTGTTCCGCTCTGGATCATGCTTATTCTTGGCTTCATCTACTCGCTAAGCATTTCATGGAACATCAATGGCATTTCGCACAACTTCATTCACAACCCTTACTTCCGATCGCCATTACTGAACCGGCTGTTCAGCATTCTTGAGTCCACCACCATTGGATTTGGCCAGGTTTTTTACGAGTGCATTCACATGCAGCACCACAAGGGAAATGCGGACCGTCCTGGTGAGAATGGCGAGACAGTCGATTGGATCTCAATCTATAAACATGGACATGACGGTGACGCCGAGCACCCGCTTAAGTACACTTTCCTGAGTTTCTTCCGTGAAGATCCGAAGACGGTCTATCGGGAATTGAAACGGAAGAATCCGCGCGACGCCTTCTGGGGCGTGACAGAGTTAACGCTGTTCGTTTCCACGTTCATCGCCCTCGGCGTTCTCAACTGGCGCTACATCTGTTTTCTTGTGCCGTTCTGGTACTTTGGCCATTGCCTTTCCTACCTCAATGGCTACTACCGACACTATGGCGGCAATCCGGACGAACCGCTTGCGTGGGGCGTGAGCAGTTACGACAAACTTTACAATTGGATCTGGTTCTTTAATGGCTATCACGCGGAGCATCATTTCCGACCAAAGGTGCATTGGACGCGAATGCAGGCGCTTCACGATCAAATCGTGGAACAGCAAAGCACTGCTGGAGTTCGAGTAATCAAACCGCCGCACGCCCTTGGTTTTTTCGATCCGGACCTCCCGACATTCAAACAGAAGTCTCACAACCGTTGGAATCTAAAGTCTGTGCGTCTCCAAAGAGGAGCGAACTGAGAGATTCCTTGGCAGTCGGATAGGATACCGGTTTCGTGATCCACGAGACTATTTGGCAAGATGCTACGAAGCAGCTCGCAGCATGTGCGATCGTCTCACCTGGAAAGGATACCGTTCCGGCTCCGAGCTCTTCTATCTAGCATTTCCCGAAGCAAAGGATGACGAACGCGCGTGGGCTTCGCAGGGCTCGACTCCGTTCCAATTCCTTTTTGAAAGACTGCCGATGTTTCGGCTGCCGGCATAAATCAAGTGGTCGCTGGGTCAGGCTTCGCACTGCGAGAGTAATGCAAACATCCGCGGTCACCGCATTCGCTTCAATCGTCTGGATTCCACAGGCGCTTACGAAAATAGTCTCGCCAAGCTTTTGGCAGCGAGGCCAATTCGGTAGCGCGACGCAAAAGCTCTTGGGTTGTAGCATCTGTTCTGTACAAACTGATAATATCCGCTACGGTGATGCCGTTCTCGCCTCGGGCGAGAAATTCTATAGAGTCACCAGCCGTGACTTCCCCTTCTACTAGAACTGCCAAGTAGAATCCAGCCCGACCGCTCTGTAGGAACCGCTTTACGATGTCCGGGCGATTGAAGCGAATGCCCAGTTTGAAACAAGGCATTCGAGGTTGGGTCACAACAAAGTGTGCAGAGCCGATCCGAAGGCGGTCGCCGATGTGAACCGTTTCCTCAACCAAGCCTTCCGTCGTGAAGTTCTCGCCGAAAACGCCGCGCGGAAGGTCTATTCCAGGAAGTTCCTGGCGCCAGGATGGGTAATGCTCAGATGGATACGCGTAAACAGCCTTATCGATTCCTCCATGCACGGACAGGTCAGACTGCTGATCACCGTCCAAGTTGAGCTGCGCGACTCGCACCCGGCCCTGCACCGGTTCCTTGAAGATAGAAGTGCGAACCAGCTTCCCGTTCCACTCGATGTCACGCGGTAGTCCCACGTTGATGGACAAGAGCTTCATTTGTTCCCAGCTCGCAATACGTGTGAATGCGGCGTGATGCAATTCTAAGGACGCAAGCAATAGCTGCTGCTCGTAGCTGCAATGCAAACGTTTGAGGTATGCAATTCAGATTAGGCGGGCCAAGTCCCGCACGTATGACTGCCAAGATCAGGACGATCGCAATGGCGGTAGGATTACGTAGATTTTGCGCTTGTTTACGTGTGCTGACCGCGTCTCGCGTAAGCGCGACTGCTTCACTACGACTATCGGTGAATCGCGCGGTGAGTTTTTCGCCTTCATAAATGTGGAAGCGAGTAGCAGCATTTGACTCAAAGTCAGTAGTCGCGTCCCGGGTAATCGCGGTAGGTTAGTGGCTTCTCAGCCTCTCTTCCGAGGGAAATTGGCAAAATGATTTTAGTTGCACTGGAATATTCGCAGCCATTCGTCCCAAAAACGAGACACCCGGTTCCCAAACATGAAACAAGCCATGGTGCTCGTTTCGCACGAATTGCACCGCAATAAGTTTATGATGAGTAACTTACCGCGGTGGGCATTTCATGGCACGCGTGATGCATTAAGAGTTGGTATCAACCAAACTAATATTATGAACAACCAATTCGAATCCACTTACGCTCTCTTAGTACGCTCTGAGGAAAAAGGCCGTGGCGTCCTCGAGATTTTAGTATACGCGGTCTTTGTTCTCAGTGTCGTCTTATCGATCTGGCAGTTCGCGCAGGCTCCTGTGAAAATCTCTGCGCCTCGACTTGCGCCAGGCGTAGCTTGCCACACGACTACAACAGCGCCTCCTGTAGGGAGTTGATACAGTTAGACGGCGATCGTCGCGAATTGCGACAGAGCGGCGTCGGTCGGTCACGAAGTAGCAAGTATTCACTGCGGTTCTTCCAAGGTCGATGTGGATGGAGAGAAATCGGCCTATAGAGTGCGATTTCGCAAACCAAAGCGCGAGCCTTGGGTTGCTCACAAAGGCGAAACACGTTTAGTTAGCCTGGGAAAAGCCAGTTGCACCGTTAGCTCAATTGGCAGAGCAAGTGACTCTTAATCACTGGGTTGCAGGTTCGATTCCTGCACGGTGCATGATATTCGCTTAATCGACGTATCGCTGCGCGATCGGCATTTTGCGGCCAACCCCGAAGGCGCGGCTCGTTACTTTTAATCCAGGCGCGGATTGCTCCCGCTTGTATTCGTTAAGATCAACACGGCGCTGCACCCATCGCACGGTTTTTTCATCAAACCCGCGCGCGATAATGTCACGTGCACTCAGGTTTTCTTCCACGTAAAGCTGCAGAATCTTGTCGAGGATCTCGTACGGCGGCAATGTGTCCTGGTCTTTTTGGTTTGGTTTCAACTCTGCGCTGGGCGCTTTTTCAATTGTTGATCCCGGAATGATTTGTCGTTTTGCGCCTGATCGCGCTGAATAATCGGAATTGATCCAGCGCGCGAGTTCATAAACCATCGTTTTCGGGACATCGCTGATTACGGCAAGACCGCCGGCCATATCGCCATAGAGGGTGCAATATCCAACAGCCAGTTCGCTCTTGTTTCCGGTAGTCAGTAAGAGATGACCGAACTTGTTTGAGAGCGCCATCAACGTCATCGCCCGCAAACGTGGCTGCATATTTTCTTCCGTCTCGTTTTCAGGTAGTCCTTTGAAAATTTCTTTGAACTGCGCTTTGAAATCTCTGAACGCGTCGGTGATCGGAATCTCGAAGAACTTTATTCCGAGGTTTCGTGCGAGCGCGCACGCGTCGTCGATGCTGCCACGGGATGAGTACGGGCTAGGCATGGAGACTCCAGTCACGTTCTCAGCTCCCAGCGCATCAACCGCAATGACGGCTGTGACCGCGGAATCGACTCCACCACTAAGTCCAATCACCGCGGAATGGAAATTGCACTTGCGGAAATAATCACGAACACCAAGGGAAAGCGCGGTAAAAAGTTGTTCCGGCGTTTTGCCCTCATGAAATTCAATCGCGTCGGTCGAATCTGTATCGACGACTTTCGCATCTTCGCGAAATGCTGCGAGTTGCGCGATCAAATTACCCGAAGCATTCACGGCAATCGAGTTTCCATCGAAAATCAGCTGATCGTTCCCGCCCACAACGTTGCAGTAACAGATTGGCCGTTGATGCGTACGTGCTTGCGCGGCGATCATTTCAAATCGGCACGCAGGCGCACCTAACCGAAACGGTGACGCGCTTAGATTTACGATGATCTCCGCGCTCTGCTCCACGAGATTGCGCACGGGTTCGATGTCGTAAAGCGGCCGCGGCAGATAATCGTCCGTCCAGATATCTTCGCAGATGGTCACTCCAATTTTCCTCCCGTGCACATCAAATGGCACAACGCATCTGCCCGCCTCGAAATAACGGTCCTCATCGAAAACATCATAAGTCGGCAAGAGCGACTTATACGCTTTACAGATCGGCTTGCCGCGCTCGAGCAAAGCAGCAGCGTTATGAAACGGTTTACCGCGTCCCTCATTACGATCGACAAACCCGACCAGCAATGCGGTATCTCCGACGTGAGAGTGAAGTTTCTCCAGGAAAGCAAGATTTTCCGGGACGAACCGCGACTTAAAAACCAAATCCTGCGGAGGATATCCGGTGATCGCCAGCTCCGGCGTCAGCACTAATTCCGCGCCTGCGGCCGCGAGCCGCTCGTAAGCACCGATGATCAGTTCGCAATTGCCCCTTAAATCCCCGACTGTCGGGTTAATTTGAGCAAAACCAATCTTCATGCTGCGCTAGTGCAGATTATGCGCAAGGCCCCAAGCAGCAATCCTCTTTTGCTAGCAATTGGCGGACTTGCGAATTATCCGCCATAGCTTACGCGCCAGATGGTGCCGTTCCCGTCTTCGCTGATTAGAAGACTGCCGTCTTTGGCGGCAGTGATTCCGACCGGGCGACCCCAGACCTTACCCTCGGACGTAACAAAACCAGTCACGAAATCCTCGTATTCGCCGCGCGCTTTGCCGGTGGAATGATCAAACGGTACGCGCACGACCTTGTAACCAGTCCGTTTCATCCGGTTCCACGAGCCGTGGAAGGTGGCGAAGATGTCGCCTTTGTATTCAGATGGAAATTGGTCGCCAGTATAGAAACACAAGTTAAGCGTTGCCGAGTGCGCCTGCACAAGCACATCCGGAACAATGACCTTATCGGCAAGCTCAGGATGTTTTCCTTTGTGACGCGGATCGGGATGATTGCCGATGTAAAACCATGGCCAGCCATAAAAGCCGCCAGGACGCACACTGCTGATGTAGTCGGGAGGTAGATCTTCGCCGATTTCGTCTCGCTCGTTGGTGCTCATCCAGAGCTCGTTCGTGCCGGGGCGAAGCGCAATTCCGACGGCGTTGCGAATGCCCCACGCGTAAACCTTTTGTCCGGTGCCATCGGGATTAAACTCGAAGATGCGCGCGCGATCGGCTTCCGCGGCACTATCAGAATCATTCGAGCGCGAACCGATGGAAACGTACATTTTTTTGCCATCGGGCGAAAAAACGATGTCGCGCGTCCAGTGGCCGCCGCTGCGCAGCCGCGCCGCGCCACGGGAAAGATGCGCGCCCAAATCTTCCGCTGGTCCGCGAGCTTTGAGATCGCCAGTGCGATACGGAAACCGAATCACGCCGTCGGTATTAGCTACGTAGAGGAATTGAGGCTCATCACCGGGTGGATAAAAGGCGATTCCAAATGGCCTGTTCAAGCCGTGTTCGGTAAAGATTTCATTGGTGTCAGGCCTGCCGCTCTTCTTTGTATCGCGCAATACCCGAATTTGGTTGGCGCGACTTTCCACGACAAAGATGTCGCCATTTGGCGCAGCGAGTAGAAAGCGCGGGTCGCGGAAACCATCAGCATAAAGGTCAATCTTGAAACCGGGCGGTACTCGAAGATGAGCGTCTGGCGGGCGTCGGGCTACGCGGGGCAAATTAATTGCCAGGACATTTGAACTCGGCGAAGGCAAATCCTGAATTGTAATTTTGCGCCGGACGCCAGGCGCATCCTTTGTCCAATCGCCTATGGCGGCCTTGCCCGTGAGTACTGTGCCGCTCTCGGCGGCAGCATCAACGTGAGCTTCGAAACTGAAAGCGGCTGCGATGAAGATTGCGCAGCAACTAAAGAGAATTCCCCTGCGATCTTTCATTTACGTTTCCAATCGCTTTCAACCGCGAACGCGCGCGGGTTGATTAGGATACGCTGAACTATAGCGGCAGGCGTGCCGCCTGCGAACAGGTGGTGGATTATGCAGCCGACACGGCTGCCTCTACAGAAGACCGGTTAACGCGCGATCGTACCCAGCTTTTCAACAAGCGTTTTCCCTTTTTTGCCATCGCTGATCACGAACGTGTTATTTTCACCATGGGTGGACCACGGCCCACGTGGCACTTCGCTGAACTCTACAAACTTCCAGTCGGTCACGTCTGTTTCCTTCAATCCAAGGTAGTCGCGCACCGCAGGTGAAACATCGAGGCCGGCGCCTTTGTTCAAGTTGGGTTTTGGGCGTTCGTTCCCGAAGACGTATTGCCAGTGATCGGTGCGAAACGGTCCTGCGTCTTCCCATTGCGCATAGACTGTGCGATTGCCTTTGCGAATAGCGATCCATCGATCTTTGCAGGTAGAAACGGCGGGACCTTGGTACGCTTCGTTGAACCAGGGAACAACGCGCGGCGCTTCGGGCCGATGACCAGTGTGCGCCTTATCGTTATAGGGAAGCGCACAATAAAATGGGTTCTGTTGCGGTGTGAACTTTACTGGAAGATAGTTGTTTCGGTGAGCGGGATTTGGATCGTCAAAGCCGCCGTAATTTTTGGTCCATTCTTTGTCCCATGAGCTTACCCGATTGGGAACCGGGTTGTTACCAGAGGGTTTCTCGCCGATCCAGAAGACGGTCGTGACGATATTGCTTTTCCACGAATAACGCTGGGCAGTTTCCGATCGCGGTTTGAATAATTGCCCCGGGATAAATGAGATTGAACTCCGGCCCTCTGAACGGTCGTCTGCTGATTTCTGAGATTTTTTGCTGAACTTCGTCTTGGCCGGCTCTGCTTTTTCCGCCGTACCATGTGCAAAAAGAGATGAAATCGACGACAGGATGACCGCGATCGTGTGAGTAAGTTTTCCTGGTTTCATTTCGTATGATTTTAGGGCGGCGCAGAAAGAAGATGTGTCCCTTCTTATGGTTCGTTTATGAGGACACGGATGCGCGCCGCTCGCGGCAAATTCAGATGCTCCGTAAAAAGCTCGCCGAATCTCCCTGCGGATTCGCGTTAGTCAACAAATTTTCCCGGATTTAGAATTCCGTTTGGATCGAGGGCTTGTTTGAGCCGCCGATGCAACTCACGCGCCACGTTGCTGGTCGCCTCGGGCCACCAGCGTTTTTTGGCCATCCCGATTCCATGCTCGCCGGTAATTACGCCGCCCCAGGCCAACACTTGTGCGAAGAGATCGTCGAGCGCGTGCTCGACTGTTTCGCGCACACCAGCGTCGCGATTGTAACGGTCTGCCATGATATTGACGTGAATGTTGCCGTCCCCGGCGTGACCGAAGCAGGCGATTGGAAATCCATACTTAGTCTGCAGTGTTTCCGCGAATTGCATGAGATCGACCAGATGACTACGCGGCACGACCACATCCTCGTTTAGCTTTGTCAGGCCGGTCGCGCGCAGTGAATTGCTGAACTGACGGCGCAACGCCCAGAGTTTTTCGCAATCCGCTTCACCGATGGCTATCTCGAGCGCATTTGGTTTTCTTTTCTCGAGCAATTCACCAATAGCTGCGGATTCGCTGCGAACGCTTTGCTCCTGGCCATCGAGATCGACGAGCAGATGAGCGTTACCTTCGGGAACGAGCATTTTTCCCAGATCGCGCCGCGCTGCTTCCAACGTGAAACGATCGGCAATTTCCAGCGAAGAGGGCAAAAACCCCGCCGCAAAAATCGCCTGCACGGCTTCAGCAGCTTGCGCCGCGGTCGCAAACGCAGTCGACAAAGTCGCCCGCGCCGGTGGCAGCGGAAGCAAACGCAGCGTGATCTCAGTCACCACGCCCAGCATTCCTTCCGAGCCAACGAACAGACCTATCAGGTCGAATCCGGTCTTGTTCTTGTGCACGCGACCGCCTGTCCGCAGCACTTCGCCACTGGCCAGCACCACTTCAAGGCCGATTACGTAATTTCGCGTTACGCCGTATTTCAAACAACGCGGCCCGCCTGCGTTTGTGGCGACATTTCCGCCAATAGTGCAATCCTTCATGCTCGCCGGGTCCGGCGGATAAAATAATTTTTGTGCACGCACCGCCGCTTTCAGATCAGCTGTAACGGCGCCAGGTTCGACAATTGCGATTGCGTCGGGGAAGCTGATTTCCTTGATCCGATTCATTTGCACCAGCGAGAGCGCGATTCCGCCGCGCACTGGCACGCATCCGCCCACGTAACCAAATCCACCGCCACGCGCTGTGACCGGAACTTTTTCGCGTGATGCAAACTGAAGCAGTTTGCTGATGTCATTTGTAGATCGCGCGAAAACGACAACTTCTGGTTGATGAGCGGCGAACCATTTGTCGCCGCTGTGTGCTGCCACGGTTTCAGGATCATCTGCGACAATCTCGTTGCCCAAAAGTTCCCGAAGCCTCGAAGCGACTTCCATGGGGACTAACGTGGCGCGCCTGAGTTGTAGGGCAACCCCCAACGCTTTCGGGGTTGCTAATCGATGCAACGGCAGATGATGCGCCTGTTCTACAATTCTCTCGCGATCGCGATTCGGTAATGTCGCGCCGGCTCCATCCGTGTAAGGAGCTTTTCGACTCCCGGAAAAATCACTGGCTTGGTCTTATCGGCGCCGGCGAATTCTTTCACAGGATCCATTGAATCGAATCGAAGCAGTGTGACGAATTCTGTTTCGTTGTCATCTTCGCGGATGAACAGTTCTGCCCCGCGATAGCCTTTGATGTTTCGTGCAGCAATGCTTGGGAAAATTTCATCACGCAGCATGTTCTCATACGTCTTCGCGTCGGTTCGTTTCGTCCAGCCATGCCAGATCCGCGCAATCATCTCTCGGTTACCGTGGTAGGGCGCTGACCACAGCCTGCCCGCCGCGGCGGGGGCGCGCCGAGCCACGACGCGATTACGAGAAGGAGCATGAGCAAGAGTAAGGGCGAAGTTATTATCACATGCCCATTATTTGATAACCGCCATCGACATAAATCACCTGGCCGGTTATTGCTGCGGCGGCGTCACTTGCAAGAAACACTCCGGTGGCACCCAATTCGACCGTATCACAACTGCGTTTCAAAGGCGCGCGTTCCTGGTAATGCTTCAACATCGACGTGAATCCGCTGATGCCACGGGCGGCCAGCGTCTGGACCGGTCCAGCAGAAATGCAGTTTACACGGATTTTTTTCGGGCCGAGGTCGTAGGCAAGATAACGCGTACTCGCTTCGAGGCTGGCCTTGGCTACGCCCATTACATTGTAGTGCGGCACGACTTTCTGCGAGCCGTAGTAAGTCATCGCCACAATGCTGCCACCGTTTGTCATCAAAGGTGCCACTTCGCGTGCGAGTGCCACGAGCGAGTATGCACTCACGTCGTGTGCCACGCGGAACGCTTCGCGTGTTGTGCTCACAAACTCGCCTTCTAATGCTTCCCGCGGCGCAAACGCGAGCGAGTGAAGCATCAAATCGACGCGATCGGTATCTCCCCGCACGTTTTCGAAGAATGCCTTGATCTCATCGTCGTTGGAAACGTCGCAGGGAAACAACGGACTTTTTTCTCCAAACTCGCCGACTAATTCCTCAACGTTTTCCTTCAGTCGTTCGCCTTGATAATTGAAAATCAGGCGCGCACCAGCGGCCGCCCATGCCTTTGCGATCGCCCACGCGATGCTGCGCTTGTTTGCCACTCCGAAGACAACGCCGACTTTTCCTGCCAAAACTTGCTGCGTCATAAATCCCTGCACGATACCCGCATTTCCGGCATCGCAAAGATGCCAGCCTTGGCTAGAGTCGTAACGCCTATGATTACTCGATTCGGAGTTTTTTGTGCTTCGTTGATTTGGATTTGGTCAGTGTCGATTTTGACGGCGCAAGAGGAACCGCAAAAAACTCGTCCACCACTAACGGTTGTCTCGCCAACGGCTTCAGCCGCGGCAGCAGCTTTGTCTTCCTCGGCGACGCCGACTCCTTCATCTACCCCGCCGCAACTTACAGATGTGCTTTTCAAAAATTTGAAAGCGCGCTCGATTGGTCCGGCGGTGATGGGCGGTCGCGTCTCAGACATTGCGATTAGTCCAAACAATCCGTTTGTCTTCTATATCGGCCTCGCACACGGCGGCGTTTTCAAAACGAACGACAACGGCGTTTCTTTTGAGCCAATCTTCGATAAGCAACCGATGCTCTCGATTGGTGCAATTGCGGTTGCGCCGTCTGATTCGGATGTGATTTGGGTGGGAACCGGCGAGGCCAATGATCGGAATTCATCTGGGTGGGGCGATGGTGTTTACAGATCTACCGATGGTGGCGAAAAGTGGCAGAACGTCGGGCTGAAGAACGGCCGTTCCATCGCGCGGATCGTTGTTGATCCGAAAAAACCGGACGTCGCTTACATTGCCGCGATGGGCAATTTGTGGACGGATGGCGGTGAACGCGGGTTGTTCAAGACCAGTGATGCGGGCAAAACATGGAAACTAGTCTTGAAAGCATCTGCACCGCACGATGCGCACACCGGATGTGGTGACGTGATGATTGATCCAACGAACGCGGAGACCATATACGCTGTGCTTTATGCACGACAACGCACACCGTGGAGTTTCACGTCCGGTCCTAGCGTGACGGGTGGCGAAGATGTCGGGGGAATTTTCAAGAGCACCGATGGTGGCACGACTTGGAAGAAGCTTGGCGGAGGTTTACCCGCTCAGACCGGTCGCATTGGTTTGGCGATCAGCGCGACCAATCCGAGGGTGGTCATGGCGGTTGTGCAAAGTTACGAAGGAGGATTTGGCAGGCTGGATGATCTGCGCAGCAAAACGGGCGGCGTTTTTCGATCTGATGATGGAGGCGAAAAATGGACGCGCATGAGCGCAATGGACCCGCGTCCATTTTATTTCAGCCAGATCCGCATCGATCCTGCAAACGATCAGCGCGTTTATGTTCTGGGGTTCGCCCTGCTCGTGTCTGATGATGGCGGTAAAAATTTTCGCGAAGATCTAAGCGAGAAGGTTCACCCGGATTGTCACGCGCTTGCGATTCAGCCCGGCACGGTGCCTCCGCTGAAGCCACCCAAACCGGAAGACAAAAACAAGCCCCCGAAACCGCAAGTTTGCCAGCGTTTATTGCTCGGGACGGATGGCGGCGTATACCAGAGTTTTGCTGGCGGCAAGAACTGGGATCATCTGAACAAGATTCCCGCAGGAGAATATTATCGAATTTCGCTCGATGACACGAAACCGTATTTCCGAATTGCGGGCGGTCTCCAGGACAACGAGAACTGGGTGGGACCGAGCGGCGTGCAGAGTAAGGAAGGTATTCGCAACTGCGATTGGACCGCGCTTGCCGGTGGCGACGGGTTTTACGTCCTGTTTGATCCAACTGATCACGACACCTTTTATGCCGAAAGTCAGCAGGGCGAAGTCCATCGAATCAATTTGCGAAACGGCGAAATACGGCGTTTGCGTCCCGAGCCAGCCGAAGGCCAGCCGCGTTATCGCTTCCATTGGAATTCACCAATGATCATGAGCCGACACAAACCGGGCGTGATTTATCTGGGAGGCAACTGCGTTTTCAAGCTCACCGAGCGGATGGAGAAATATTCCGTAATCAGTCCCGACCTGACGTACAATGATCCAACCAAAACAAATGCCACCGGAAGTGGCGCGGAAAATTACGGGGTCGTCTTTTCGCTCGCCGAGTCGCCGAAGCGCGCCGGTCTGTTGTGGGCTGGAACGGATGATGGCCGGCTCTGGGTTACTGAGAACGATGGAGGCAAATGGACGGAATTGACGAGTAATTTGCCGGAAGGGGCGCGCAGCCAATGGATCGTGCGTATTGAGCCGTCTAATTTCGATGCGAATGTGGCGTACGTTGCGACCAATGCGTATCGGTCGGGTGATGATCGCCCCATGCTTCTGCGCACGGCTGATCTGGGCAAAACATGGGAAGCTGTCACAGGCGATCTTCCGCAAGGCAATCCTGTTGAAGTTGTCCGTGAGGATCCGGTAAATCCGAAACTACTTTACGCAGGTACGCACTTCGGAGTGTTCGCGTCGTTCGATCAAGGCGCGCATTGGGTACGCATCGGCGATGTTCCTTCGGTCCGCGTAGACGATATCCAGATTCACCCGCGCACGTCAGATCTTGTCATCGCAACGCATGGTCGCAGCATTGCCATTCTTGACGACACCATCCCGTTTCGCGAATTCACCGCGGAAATTGCGTCCAAGCCGGCTCAATTGTTTAGCGTGCGTTCTGTGAGCGGCGCTTACCTTCAACCAGGATTTGTTGATTCGAATGGCAAGGGGATTTATCGCGGTCAAAATCCGCCCGAAGGGGCGTTGTTCACGGTCTGGGCGCGTGAGTTTACCGGCGACGAAATCAAAATCGTCGTAACAAAATCAAGTGGGCAGCCAGTCGCAAATCTAAAAGCGCCGGGCACACCCGGTTTTACCCGATTGAACTGGGACCTGCGGCCAACCAAAGACGTGATTGCTGAATACGGCGGCGATGATCCGAAACGGCTTCTCCCAGCCGGAGATTACACAGCGGAGTTGACCTTCGGCACGACAAAGGTGAAACAGACCTTCCATCTTGACCTGGCCGAAGGCATCACGCCGCGGTGAGGTTTCCCTATGCCTGCGATCGGGATCACGGGCGGAATTTCCACGGGCAAAAGCACGTTTTGTGATTGCCTGCGAGAGATCATACCGGCGGCGAAATTCTTCGATGCCGATGTGGCAGCGCGTTCATTGTCGAAACTTCCAGAGGTGAAACAGGAAATCCTTGGTCAGTTCGGCAGGGAGGTCTTTTCGCCGGAGGGGGACTTGAATCGTGCTAAACTTCGAGCGATAGTATTCGCTGACGCGGCCAAAAGGCGCTCGCTCGAACAAATTCTTCACCCTCGGATACGTCGCCAGTGGATGGCGCAGGCGGAAAGGCATCGTAATTCTCCTGATTTTTTCTTTGCTGACATCCCACTTCTTTATGAAACGGGTAATGAAACCTTGTGCGAGCGGGTTGCCGTGGTTGCCTGCTCGCACAAAATGCAGTTAGACCGGTTGGTGAAGCGAATAAGTCTGACAGGCTCTGAAGCCGAACAAATGATTAACTCACAAATGCCTCTCGAGGAGAAAATCAAGCGCGCAGATCATGTCGTTTGGAATAATGGCGACCGTGCGACGCTCATGGAACAAGCGAAGGGTCTTGTTGCGCTTTGGCAAGAGCAAACATGGAAGAAAAGCTAAAGGTCTCGACCTCGCAGACAGAAACAGTAGAGGCAGGAGTCTCGCCTGCACGCACCCAAAGCGCAGCGGACGCTTCGCAAGCCTCCAAGACGCGATCCAACGAAAAGGACAAGCTAAAAACCGGCCTCGCACTTGATCTGAACGAGCTGCAAGAATCCTCGGGTGAAGAACTCGAGGCCTTGGCGCGCGATTTGGATGTTTATCTACACCCTGCGCGGTCGCGGCATCAGCACCTTCTCGATATCGTCCGCGCGGCATTAGCAACAGACGCCCCTGTCACTGCAGAAGGTTTCCTCGATCAGGTGGGCGATTCCTTTGCCATGTTGCGCTGGCCGAAATTGAACTTTCTGCCGGTTCCGGAGGATGTTTGCGTATCTCGCGCCCTCATTGAACAGCATCATCTGCGGCCTGGGCAAAAGATTGCAGGGATAGTGCAATTGCCAGGTCAACGCGGGAAGTTTCTCTCTCTCGAGAAAGTTACAAGAATCGAGGGCCAGCCAGCTAAGGAATGGACGGAGCCAACCGACTTCGACAAGCTAACGCCGCAGTTTCCGCAGGGCAGGATCATGTTGGAAAATCCGAAGACGAATTCTCTCACTGCGCGCGCGGTGGATTTGCTGGCACCACTTGGGCACGGACAGCGTGGGCTTATCGTGGCGCCGCCGCGAGTGGGCAAGACCATCTTGCTAAAGGAAATCGCCAAAGCAATTCGGGTAAATCATCCTGACATTGTTCTTATCTTGCTTTTGGTGGACGAGCGGCCGGAAGAAGTGACGGACTTGGAGCGGGAAATCGACTGCCAGATCTACCATTCCAATTTTGACGAAAGCGTGCAGCGACACGTGCAAGTAGCAGAGATGGTGATGGAGCGCGCCAAACGCCTCGTGGAAATGAGGCAGGATGTTGTGCTTTTGCTCGACAGTATCACGCGGCTTTCGCGCGGATACAACAACATGCAGCCGGGCAGGGGACGAATCATGTCCGGTGGCGTAGAGGCGAAGGCGTTGACCAAGCCAAAGAAATTTTTCGGCTCTGCGCGCAATGTGGAAGAAGGCGGCAGTCTCACCGTGCTTGCGACCGCTTTGACTGAAACTGGCAGTCGAATGGACGAATTGATTTTCGAAGAATTCAAGGGCACCGGTAATATGGAGTTGCATCTTGATCGTGCCCTCCAGGAGAAACGGCTATACCCGGCGATCCACCCGATGCTCTCAGCGACCCGGCGCGAGGAGCTGTTGTATCATCCCGATGAATGGGAACGCGTGCTGATGCTGCGCAAAACGATGGCAGCGCTTCCGCCTCTCGAAGCGATGGAAAAGTTGATTGATAATCTGAATGCGACCAAAACCAACGCTGAATTATTGCTGAGCGGATTGCGTTGACGCGAAACGTGATTACGGACTCCGCGCAGCTCGCGAGTTTAATTGAGCAAATCGAAACTGCCGATCGAATCGCAATCGATACCGAGGCGGACAGTCTTCATTCATATCGGGAAAAGCTTTGTTTGCTCCAGATCAGCGTCCCGGCGCCGGGGTCTACGGCCAACAGTGTTGATACCGACCTTAGCACGGCCCCAGGCCGTGAATCCGCGCGGCCTGTTTGCGATTTTATGGTCGATCCACTGGCCAATACCGATCTGGAGCCATTGCGTCGTGCGCTGGAAGCCAGGGAAATTGTCTTGCACGGTGCCGATTACGATCTACGAATGCTGCGTCGCGGTCTGAATCTGGCAGCGAAGCGAATCTTCGACACACTGATCGCAGCTCGTCTCCTTGGCATTCGCGAATTTAGCCTCGCTGCGTTGGTGAACCGTTATTTCGGACTTACCCTCCTGAAGGGTTCGCAAAAGGCGAATTGGGCACAACGACCTTTGCCGACGCGCATGGCGGAATACGCGATCAATGATGTGCATTATTTGTTGCCCCTCGCCGAAAAATTGGAAGCAGAGTTGGATCGTTGCGGGCGCCGGGATTGGCTGCAGCAATCCTGCCAACGTGCAATCGAGCTAGCGGCCATGGCGCGGACCCGTAATCAGGATGAACTCTGGCGTATTCGCGGATCTGGCGTACTCCGTGGACGCGCCGCTGCGGTACTTCGCGCGCTTTGGCAATGGCGGGAAAGAGAAGCAGAAAAGGCAGATCGCCCGCCGTTTCACATTTTGCGGAATGAGGATCTTTTGAAGGCTGCAGCGAAATTCGCCTCAGGAAGTGTCCCTGACTATAGACATTTTTCATTTCGCCGTCGTCAGGCGTTTCGAGAGGCAGCACAAGCCGCATTGCAGGCGCCTGAATCGGAATGGCCAGTTTCGCGTCGCCGCTCCGGAACCCGACCGACCACTGAGATAGTCCAACGCGCAGAAGAATTGTGGCGCCGGCGCAACAAGTCTGCTGAGGAACTGGGGCTGGAACCTTCTTTCATTGCACCGCGAAGCACGCTCGAGGCAATCGCCGCGGATTGTGCGCGAGCCCCGGCATTGCTGGTCCGGTGGCAGCGCGAGTTACTAGCTGTCTCAGTTTTTGGCAACGAGAAGCCCGTAAACCCGCAGCCGGGTTCTACGTCATAAACTTAGTGCTATGATAGCCAAGCTCGGTCTTTGCTTGGGCCGTTTGTGCCATTCTTAAAAGGCCAGGAACAAAATTAAACTTTTCAAGAAACTTCGCTGCGCCGTTTCCGGATAAGTACCTTGTAGGGGTGTAAATAATCCTTGACCTAGCAAGGTTTAGGCGTCAAAAAGCCCGCCGGAATTAGGTCCTTCGACCAACGTGTCCATGAACCGCCAGCTTCGTCTCCTTGCTTTCATAGCGATCATCGCGTCGTTTTCGACTTGGTTCCCCAGCCGGCTGAACGCCGCTTCGACTAACGAAGCGCGGGTCACGCGAGTAAAAAATCACGTTCAATTGGCAGATTCTAAGAACGCCGCGCATCGGGCTTCGGTAAGCGACATCATCCATGAGGAGACTGTTGTGCGAACCGGCAAGGGTTCGCGCGCTGAGTTGGGTTTTTCTGACGAAACCGTTGTGCGGATTGCCGCCCATACTGGATTTGATTTCAATCGTGGGACGCGCGGTCTGAATCTTAGGGAGGGGGCAGTGCTTGTTCAGGCTCCAAAGGAGGCAAATGGGGCGACAATTCACGCAGGCAGCGTTGCGGCAGCCGTGGCAGGCACCACTGTGATGATCGAGTATCATCCTGGCTTCTATAAGTTTTTGGTGTTGGAAGGCACCGCGCGATCATATCGCCCCGGACATGTTGGCGATTCGGTTCTCGTTCGCGCGGGGCAAATGGTGTTCGGCAACCCGGAGACTGCGCTCAGCGATCCGGTAGATGTCGATATTGACCGCTTCATGACGACAAGTCGCTTCATCACAGATTTTCCTCCGCTGCGCAGCCAAAAATCGATCGTGGGAGAGAGCCAGAAGCAGCAGCGCGAAAAATCGAACAAGATCCTAATTGATACAAACCTGGTCATTTTTGGAGGCGGCACACAAGTGTCGGTTGTCGGCCAGGAGCAGACCGGCACGGTGGATCACAAAACTGCAGCACTAGTGACACCACATCGAGTGCCAAGCCTGAGTTCTAATGCAGCTCCGGCCCTACCCTAGCGACCCGATATGAAAAAATCTTTTGCGCAAATCTTTTGGGGCGCAGCCATCGTCCTGTTTTGGCTTGTCGGCGCAGCGCCGTTTGTTTCCGCAGCACAACTGGACCAAGCGCAGGTATCCCAGGTAATCCAGGACGTGCGGTTATTGGAAGCTCATGGCGCGCCGCGTCCTGCCGTGGTGAATGCCAAAGTCACCCAGGGAATGGGAGTGCGCACGGGCGTGGAATCGCGCGCGGAACTGACCTTCACCGATCTGACGTTAACGCGACTCGGTGCGAACACGATTTTCAGTTTTAAACAGGGGGCGCGTGAACTTGATCTGACGAGTGGTGCGGTTCTCCTGGAGGTGCCGCCCAAAGCACCGGCAGTCAAGGTCAGCACATCCGCCGTCACGGCAGCGGTCACAGGAGGGACGGCTCTTTTTGCCACAGGCCCGCCGACGAAATTCATGGTCCTGGAAGGGATCGGAACGTTTTTTCCCAACGGTCATCCTGAAAGAGCCGTCACCGTGCATAGCGGTGAGATGATGATGATGACAGCAAACGGGCGAATGACGAAACCAGAGAAGTTTGATGTAAAACTCGTGGTCGAGACGTCGCGTCTGATTAAGGATTTTCCTCCGCTGGAGAATCTGCCGTTGATCCTGGCTGTGATGAACCAGCAGCTCGCCGCGCAGCTATTGGCCGGGACAACCACTCAGCCTCTTGCGAGAAATCTCGTCGACGTGATCGGCACGACCGATCAAAACGTCAATGCAAACCCGGTTGTTTTGGTGAGCATGTCGACGCCGAATCCAACTCCGCCCATAACGCCCACGCCTCCGCCCATAACGCCAACGCCGCCGCCCATAACGCCCACACCGCCGCCGCCAACACCGACGCCATCGGCATCGGGAACACCAATTAAGTTCGGTACGCCAAGCACCATTACTTCCCCGAATCCTTATGTGATAACGAGTGGCACGGTCATTACGACAGATCCTTCGATCACCACTAACGGCGTCACTGATTACGGCAAAATCTATCGCGGACGATCGATTGACGGTCAGATTTCCGCGTGGGCCTTTGGATCTACATCGGCTTTTGACACCGCAAGCGGCTTCGACGCGTTAATCGGCGATGGTTCGGGAGCAGCCTTCAAGTTCACTGCTCTCCAGCTAAACGGTGATCCAACCATCGATACGGCAAATGGTGAAATCAATCTGGGCCTGATCGCCGTTAACAGCATTACTTCCGGCGGTCCTGGCGGTGTATTAACCTTCGAAGGCATCCGCGGTCTTTTGCTGGCGACGCAGAACGGGCCAATTACCCTGGGCCCCGGGATTTCATTCTCCGGCTTACACGACTTGACGATTTACGCTCGCGGTTCCAGCAGTGATTTGACCCTTGGCTCCGATATCAGCACAACAAGCAAAGTCAGTCTCTTTGCCCAGCGCGACATGTCACTGACGTCGAGCATTACCACGGAGGATCTATACGCGTTCGTTGGGCGCAACGTTTCGATTGACGGCCAGGCGACCATCCATGCTCCAACCATTACTCTGTTCGCTGGACAGAACCTGAATTGGAACGGTCAAACCTCTGATGAAACGGCATTCAATTCTAGCGGAAACGTAAGTATCTCCGCCGCTCAGATGCTTAACATTGCGAATGATCTGACCATTATTCGACGAAATGGAGGAATTACTTCGGGTCTCAACATCCTGCTCTACGCCGGCACCGATTTGCTGGTGGGTGGCAACCTCTCAATCGCCACCGATATTAGTAACTTAGAAACCGGAGCTAATATCGATGTCTTGGCGAATAGAAATCTCACGGTTGGCGGATCGCTTGCATTGGAAACCTCGACGACTGCACAATCAGGAACCGGTGCTAACATCGATCTTCGCGTCGGCGGCACCTTGAGCGCGGCCGATTTGTTTCTTGGGGTCGAGCTCGGAGTGCAGGCTCCGCAACAGAACGGTGAAAATGTGACACTTTTCGTCGGGAACAATCTGATCGCCCACAACGAAGCCAACTCTGGTGGAATCGACCTCGAGATAATTACTCCCGTTCAGCAAACCGTTAACTCCGGTGCGAACATTTTCTTAAGCGTCGGAAACAATCTAACTACGGACGCCGGCGGCGATACCACGCTTTTGATAAACAACAATATCAACGAAGTTGTGAATGGGGCGAACATTCTTGCCGCAATCGGAGGAAACCTGAACACAAACAATCTGACGCTCGAGCTCCTAAACAATGGGGGAGAAATCGGGACTGGAGGCATTGTTAGCCTGACCGTGGCCGGCAACATAACCGCTCACGGCGACGCTCTCTTCGACATTCAAAACAACGGCGGAACACTGGATCAGATTACGGGCATTGCCGTCGCAGCGCAGAACATCAGCGCGAATTCTTTGACGGCTCAGATCGATAACCGCGGGGGTGGTGTCATTAGCGTTGGAGGCGTTATCGAAATGGATGTTGCCGGCAACGCAAACGTCGCTAACGACGCGACAATTGCGTTCTACGGTAGCGATGGAGCGGCGGCCAGCGGGATTATTATTAACGGTGGCAATTACAATGTAGGCGGCACGTTTCTCACCTATATGGACGGGAATGGAGTGATCGCATTTAATAATGCCAGCGCCCACGCCGATATACTGAAAGCCGGAGTTTTTGGCGCAAACGGAGTGCTCAATATCGGCGGTGGCACGCTCTCAGCTGATACGATGTTGAAACTTTACGCGCCGGGGAGTAATGGCGAACTCAACTTCGTTTCGAACGTCACGCTTGGCGGGAACAGCATAAAAATTCTCGCGGCAAATTCAATTACGATTTTCGACAACGTAGTCGTGACTATTGGCGGCAAGGCTCCGGCTGATGTTTACACAAACAACGCGAACTATACGGGCTTCGGCGGTAATGGCTCCACCACCGGGACGTTTGCCGGCTCGGGTGCGAACAGGCCGCAGCCACTCTCAAAGGCCCCGCCGTTTGATGCTCCGTCACCCGGCAACCCGAGCAATGGGAAGAGGTCCAGGACAGTCATCAACGTTCCAAACAGCGGGCAGTTGCTTTCTCTGCTTGATGGTGGTGTTCCTGGCCCTGATGGAAGGCTTAGGCTTCCCCGCGATAAACACCGCCATTCGGCCAACGCCGATCGCCTCAATGTTAATCGTATGATAAAAGCAGACCGCGATATGGCGGATATTCGGCATATGCGCGACCGCGGAGTAATCAATAATCGTCTTGGTTCCGGCGCGCGAGCCTTCTAGTTATTAAGTAGTTGGCATTTTCAACCTGCTCATTCGATATGGCTGAGAAAATTAATGGCATCAAGGGCGAACCAGGCAGCAGGTGGTCGCGCTTGTGAGACTTCGCTTTGACCCTCATTTGTGCAGGTTCGTCACGACATTGTGCGTGCTCGTTTTTATCTCGGCAAATGAGGGCTCCGCGCAGACGGCGAACCAGGCGCAGTTGACGCGCGAGCAGGCTCCGTCGGCCTTTCCTTCCACGGTCCCTCCAAGCGGTGCAGAAGGGGGCAACGTCGCCGCCGCGCCCGGCGATGCCGATCTCGGCGAACAGCAAATCCTCAAGCGCGTCGAGGGGTATCAACCGTTCACGATCTCCGCTGGCGCGCCATTTTACTGGACGTCAAACGTTGCCCTTACGCGGAGCGGCGAGCAGAGCGATTTTGTCGTCGCCCCGGCAGTAGCAGCCTTTTACGAACCGCGAATCACCAGCACGCTGTACGGACTGGTCGATGTCCGTGAGCAGCTGTTTTATTACGATCGATTCGACAACTTCAATTTTGGAAGCTTTGACGTTGAAGTCGGCTTGAGATATCTCGTGCCGCAGTGGCATAATCTGCTTTTGCGCGTTGATTATGACTACAACCGGCTGACCGAGAAAAACAGCTTTGCGGCTTTCTTTCAAAACCACGCCTTCATCATAGACGCCTCCGTTCCGTTTCAGCTTGATCGCGCTCAGACGCTTACTTTGGGCGCGTTTGCAAATATCAG